>CAYZPI010000001.1:0-79070 GCA_964480085.1 uncultured Bacteroides sp.
GCGGGTCACGGTGAATCACGTCCGGCTAAACGGATCGAAACTGCGAGTGTGATAGCTTGCATATCCTTGGAGACAGCACAGAACGAAATGCATGGTGGTCAAGCTATTCCGGCCTTTGATTTCTACCTTGCGCCTTTCGTCAGAGCTTCATTTGTCGAAGAGATTAAGAATCTTGAAGAACTGGATGGAACCGACCACTCCAACCTATATAATATAGAAATCGACGATTACATCAACCGACCGCTCGATGGCCTTGAAGGTGAAGAACGTATACTCCAACACGCAATCAACCGCACCGTAGGGCGCGTGCACCAGTCGATGGAGGCCTTTATCCACAACATGAACACCATCCATTCGCGAGGAGGAAACCAAGTGGTGTTCAGTTCCATAAATTACGGAACGGATACATCTGCGGAAGGAAGATGTGTGATCCGTGAATTACTCAACTCCACATACGAAGGTGTCGGAAATGGCTCTACCGCCATCTTCCCCATTCAGATCTGGAAAAAGAAAAGAGGAGTGAGCTACCTTCCGACCGACCGCAACCATGATCTTTATCAGCTTGCTTGTAAGGTGACAGCCCGACGGTTCTTTCCGAATTTCGTAAATCTCGATGCCTCTTACAATCATCATGAGAAATGGTCAGCTGAAGATCCAAAACGCTATCTTTATGAAGTGGCAACAATGGGATGTCGCACACGTGTATTTGAAAATCGCTTCGGCGACAAGACTTCCGTAGGTAGAGGCAACCTTAGTTTTACCACAGTGAATATTGTGCGTCTCGCTTTGGAATGCATGAATATAAAAGACAAGACAGAGCGTATATCAGCTTTCTTTGATAAGCTTGATACCATTCTCGAACTAACAGCCCATCAGCTAAACAATAGATTCAATTTCCAACGGACTGCATTAGCAAAACAGTTCCCTCTGCTGATGTCAAAACTTTGGAATGGTTCTGAAGTATTACACCCTGAAGACACAATTGAGAGTGTAATTAATCAAGGTACGCTTGGAATTGGATTCATCGGGCTTGCCGAATGCCTGATAGCGCTCATAGGCAAACATCATGGAGAATCCGACGAGGCACAACATTTAGGTCTTAAGATAGTATCTTTCATGCGTAGTCGTGCCGAGGCTTTCTCAGAGACATATAAGCACAATTTTTCTGTCTTGGCCACCCCGGCGGAAGGATTATCCGGAAAATTCACCGCTAAAGACCGTATGAAATTTGGCATTGTGCCCGGAGTGACAGACAAGGCATACTATACTAATTCCAACCATGTGCCGGTGTACTATCACTGTTCGCCCAAACACAAGGCCGAGGTGGAAGGGCCCTATCATGAGATGACTCGTGGTGGACACATATTTTATGTTGAGATTGATGGAGATGCCACCCACAATCCGGAAGCCATTTCGGATATCGTAGACCTTATGGACAAATATGACATCGGTTACTGTTCGGTAAACCACAACCGCAACCGATGTATGAATTGCGGATTCGAAGATGCGACTCCCGACCTCAAACAATGCCCTTCATGCGGCAGCACTCATATTGACCGTCTGCAACGCATTACTGGTTATCTGGTAGGGACAACCGACAGATGGAACAGTGCCAAACTTGCCGAGTTAAAGGACAGAATCGTGCATAAATGAATCTTCGCGTAATCGATATCATAGACGGGACCATCGTTGATGGTCCCGGTCTACGTACATCTATATATCTGGCCGGGTGTCATCACGCATGCGAGGGTTGTCACAATCCCCAATCCTGGGATTTCTCGTCGGGACGAGATATGAGTATTGAGGAAATAATGGAACACATCAAGGATAATGGTTTCAATGTCACATTGTCGGGAGGCGATCCGCTTTACCAGATTGAAGCCGTTATTGAGCTGTGCGATGCAATCCACTCAATCGGAAAGAATATATGGTGCTACACAGGGTTCACCTATGAAGAAATCACATCCAGCGACTCGTTGGCAAGAATTATCGATCATGTGGATGTAATTGTGGAAGGACGGTTCATTTTGTCGCTAAAAGATCCGACATTAAGATTCAGAGGATCCTCAAATCAACGCATCATCTATATTGATGAAATTACAAATCGGTGAGACCAGGACTTTTCTTCATGCTATTTCAAAGAAATAGTGTAACTTTGTGAGTGCAAAAAATATTACCTATGAAAAAGATAGTGACAGACATGATTGTCGACAGCTGCGAAAAACTTAATGAGGCCTACGCGCTCATAAAACTAACCGCAGCTAACCCCAACGCGTTCCCAAGCGAAATACGGCCAGGGCAATTCGTGCAGATTGAAGTGCCCGATTCCAGAACCACCTTTCTCCGGCGCCCGATTTCCGTGAATTTTGTGGAGCATGATAAGTCTATCTTATGGCTTCTGGTAAGGGATGCGGGAGCAGGGACACACAGATTGATGAAATCGAAAGAAGGAGATGTATATAATGTGATTCTTCCTTTAGGAAAGGGCTTCAATCCCCCAGCCGATAAGGATGCCTGTATCCTGCTCGTCGGTGGCGGAGTCGGCGTGGCACCCCTTCTCTATTACGGGAAAAGCCTTAATGATGCTGGCTATACAGTGCATTTCGCGCTTGGTGCAAGAAGCCATTCTGATCTACTTGAGATGGAAGAATTCAGAAAATATGGTGTTCTTCACGTTTCCACTGATGATGGTTCTTTCGGAGAAAAGGGTGTTATCACAGCCAATAGCATTTTTGACCACAAAATTGACTACATTGCGTGTTGCGGTCCCACCCCCATGATGAAGGCTGTGGCAAAAATAGCAAAAGAGAAAGGTATCGAATGCGAAGTGTCGCTTGAGAATATGATGGCCTGTGGCCTGGGAGCATGTCTATGCTGTGTGGAGGATACTACGGCAGGAAATGTTTGTGTGTGCACAGAAGGTCCGGTATTTAACATTAATCAATTGAAATGGCAACTTTGAACGTAAAAATCGGAGAACTGAAATTGAAAAATCCGGTCCTCACGGCATCAGGCACTTACGGTTATGGAGAAGAATATGCCGACTTGACAGACGTAGAAGCTATAGGCGGAATAATAGTGAAAGGCACGACCCTGCACCACAGGGAAGGCAATCCGTCTCCACGAATGGTCGAGACCCCATCCGGAATGCTTAACGCTGTAGGATTGCAGAACAAGGGGGTGGACTATTTCGTAGAGCATATATATCCAAGGATTGTCAGCAGATTCAACAACGAAATAATTGTGAATGTGGCCGGCTCGTCGATTGACGACTATGTAGCTGTCTGCGAACGCCTACAGCCGCTCGAACGCATCCGTGCTATCGAGGTGAACATTTCATGTCCTAACGTAAAGCAAGGTGGAATGTCTTTTGGCACCACATGCTCCGGTGCTTCTGAAATTACTAAAGCGGTACGCAGAAGTTGGTCAAAGACTCTGATAATGAAGCTTACGCCCAATGTTACATCCATAGTTGACATAGCGAAAGCAGTCGAAGGTGAGGGCGCCGACAGTATTTCTCTGATCAACACACTTATGGGAATGGCAATAGATGTACGTCGTCGTCGTCCATGTTTGTCCACAATCACAGGGGGACTATCCGGCCCAGCCGTTAAGCCTGTGGCTTTAAGGATGGTGTGGCAGGTAGCTCATGCCGTGAAGGTACCTGTAATCGGTTTGGGCGGTATTTCCAACACCAACGATGCCCTTGAATTCATCATGGCAGGTGCCACAGCCATACAAGTTGGTACGGCGAATTTTATCAACCCCAATGCAGCGGTAGAAATAGTCGAGGGTCTGACGGAATATTGTAAAGACAATAACCTCGCAAATATCACAGAGATAAGGGGTATAATCTGAAGCATTCGGAGATATTTGTCATACCATAAACAGTCGGAACAAAAACAAAAATCAACGGATTATTTCATTGTTACCAAATATTTCGTAACTTTGCAATATAATTTATTTCAAAACATCAAAAAGCTATGAGAAAGAATATTGTAGCAGGCAACTGGAAGATGAATACTACTGTGCCTGAAGGTTTGCAGCTCGCCGATGATGTGAATGAAGCCCTTAAAGGATTCAAGGCCAACTGCGATGTGATAATTTGTGTGCCTTTTACTCATCTCGTGCCCATTTGTGGTATTGTGGATCAAGAAATTCTTGGTGTTGGTGCTGAGAATTGTGCAGATCATAAGTCAGGTGCTTACACAGGCGAAGTATCAGCTGCAATGGTAGCCTCCACCGGTGCTAAATATGTAATCTTAGGTCATTCAGAACGTCGTCAATATTATAATGAGACATCGGAAACTCTCCGTGAAAAAGTTGCTCTGGCTCTCGAAAATGGTCTGACTCCGATATTCTGCATAGGCGAGGTACTTGAAGAGAGAGAGAATGGCACTTACAATGATGTTGTGCGCCGACAGATTGAAGAGGGTCTGTTCAACCTTTCCGCAGATGATTTCTCCAAAATTATCCTTGCCTACGAACCCGTATGGGCTATAGGTACAGGCAAAACAGCCACAGCTGACCAGGCAGAGGATATGCATGCGTTCATTCGTTCCACAATTGCTGACAAATATGGAACAGAGATCGCTGAAAACACATCTATCCTCTACGGAGGTAGCTGCAAACCCTCAAATGCAGCAGAACTCTTTGCGAAACCTGATGTCGACGGAGGCCTTATCGGAGGTGCTTCTCTTAAGGCAGAAGATTTCATGGGCATAGTCAAAGCATTCTGAGATCTCCAGAAATACATAATCTCTTCATGGCTACAAAGATGCCCTACATCTTTGTAGCCTGAATTTATAATCTGCATGAATCGGTATCTTAATATATCCCTTGTCCTATCCCTCCTATATATGGGAGTTGGGAGTCGGTCGTTTGCCCAATCTGTTGCGACTGGTGAGAAAACAAACATTGTGAATAATATAATGGACAACAATGAGCATATTATCATTATACAGTCAGAAATGCTCACCGAAAGACTTAAGCAAGGTGCGGTGATAAGAAGCACATGGAATCATGATCGTACCGAACGTAAGGCTGATCCATCAATAAGATATCGAATACAGGTATATTCCGACAACAACCGCCAGACGGCCAAAGCCAATGCAGAGCGACGAAAACGACAAGTCGAGCAGGCTATGCCGGGACTCAAAGGCTATGTGAGCTATGATTCCCCCTATTGGCGAGTCAGGATGGGAAATTATCAGACAGAGGCAGAAGCCCATTCTGCCATGAAGCAGATAAAGAGCAGATTCCCTTCTTTCGAATCCGATGTACGAATAGTCAAAGTAAGAGCAAAGTAGGTTTTCAGGAAATAGAAACGGAATAGTTTACTGATATTAGTTACAAGCACTGTAAGATGACTGATAACGAACGTATTGATGAAATATCAAAGCATGTGGCGGCGATAATACGCCTGATTGGGGAAAACCCCGAACGCGAAGGCCTAATCAAGACGCCGGTACGATGTGCCAAGGCCTTAAGCTTTATTACACAGGGGTATTCTCAAGATGCTGCCGATGTGATAAAGCAAGCAGTGTTCGAATACTCAGGTTCGAAAATGGTAGTGGTGAAAGATATCGAATTTTATTCGATGTGCGAACACCACATCTTGCCATTTTTCGGTAAGATATCAATCGGATATATAGCTGAAGGCGAAATGGTTGGGCTTAGCAAACTCGCCCGGCTCGTCAATGTATTCGCGCGTCGACTTCAAGTGCAGGAGCGACTGACTGCACAGGTTGCTCAGACCCTTTCTGACACCCTACGTACGTCCGGTGTGATTGTATTGTGTAATGCAATGCATTTATGCATGAAAATGAGAGGTGTTGAAAAACAGGACTCAACAACGACTACTCTTGACTACACAGGGAGATTTGCAGATGACGTGAGTCTGCGCGATGAATTTTTTAAAGCATTGAAATATTAGTGTGGGGTGGTCTACTGTTGAGTTTCCCCTACTCTTCATCGAATTCGTCGTCAAAGTCAAAATCCCATCCATCATCGAAAGATTCGGATGTGAATTTCTCCAATTCACGTCCTTCTCTTTTTGTAGGACGTCCTAAACCTTTCCTTCGGTCGACAAATCCAGAAATTTTCACTACTTCAAGCAAGTCATACTGATCCTTTGGAGTAATATTTTCCATGTATTCAGGTACCAACTTTGCCCCAAGTCTATTTTCTGTAAGCCCCCGAACCAGGAATGAGTAAGTTACCGGAGGTTTCCGGACCTTAATCACTTCTCCAACCTTTATCATACGTGATGGTTTTGCAATGATATCACCATCTCCAACCGTGATTCTACCTTTTTTACATGCCTCCGTGGCAATAGTGCGTGTTTTGAATATTCGCATTGCCCAAAGCCATTTGTCTATCCTAACCTCAGATTTCATCCACTATTTTTGTACTATTTCTACTGAAAGAGAATGTCTATTTATTATTGAACTTGCACATTGCATCTTGAATACCAGAGAGCACGCAATCGGTAATGGCATCAACGGCCTTACTTATCCTTACAGGAAGCTGTTGCCGCTGATCGACGTTGAATTGCCCCAGGACATAGTCGATCTGCGTTCCTTTCGGAAAGTCATTCCCTATACCGAAACGCAAGCGGGCGTAATTCTGTGTAGAAAGCATCTGCGCTATGTTCTTGAGCCCATTATGCCCGGCATCACTTCCGGATGGCTTTATCCGGATAACACCGAAAGGTAATGCAAGGTCATCCACTACCACAAGGATATTATCTATATCTATGTTTTCCTTTTCCTTCCAGTATCGTACAGCATTTCCACTTAGATTCATGTATGTGGATGGCTTGAGAAGAATCACCTGCTTGTTCTTTATCCGTCCCTTGCCAACATCACCATAACGTTCGGTAGAAAAAGAGATATTGGATGCTTTTGCAAAAGCATCCAATATCATAAATCCTATATTGTGGCGGGTATTGCGATATTCATCGCCTATATTACCCAAGCCTACAATGAGATGTTTCATTAGCAGCTAAATTTGGTATTAGTTTGCATTTGCCTGGGCTCCACGTGCGGCACGTGTGAGCTGTACAGCGCAAACCACAGCATTCTTGGCATTAACAAGTTCAAGTCCTTCGAAATGCAGATCACCGACCTGAAGAGTCTTGCCGAGACCGAGGTGATCGACATTAATGATAAGACGTTCAGGAATATTGGTATATACAGCCTTAACCTTAAGTTTTTTCTTTGAGAGCTGGAGCTTACCACCGGCTTTCACACCTTCTGCATGACCTTCGAGACGAACGGGAATCTCAATTTCTACAGGCTTGGTTTCATTCACTTCAAGGAAATCGATGTGCAGGAGTGTATCCTTAACAGGCTGGAACTGAAGATCCTTGATTACGGCCATACGGGTGGTACCGTCGAATTCGAGCTCAATCGCATAGATGTTGGGAGTATAGATAAGCTTGCGCACATCTTCTACATTTACATACAAATCGGTTGTGATCAAACCTTTTCCATCACCGATCTCCACAACTTTTTGTCCTTTCAGAAGAGTTCCTTCATAAGGAAGGGTCACTACCTCGCCTCCATTAAGAACTGCAGGAATCTTTCCTTCTGCACGGAGAGCCTTTGTGGCTTTTTTGCCAAGGGCAGTACGCGGCTCGGCCTTTAATTTGAATACTTGCATGATAAAAACGTGTTACTAAAAATTAAGTAATAATTATGACGCCTTAATTTCCCATCACACCAGTGATGCTCAAAAAAGCGGTGCAAAGATACATATTTTTTACCAAAATATCAAATCAATTTTCGTCTTTCGTCTTGATTTAAGATTTTTTAGATTAATGTTTTTCGTAATTTTTATTCGATTTTCGGACACGAATAAGTCCCAAGATAAATACGAAAGCAAGGACGGACAAATATAATATGGTTACATTCCATAGCTGATCACCGGAATCCACCACCTCTACATCCTCAAGGACATTATGTTTGTCTTCAAAGTCAGGGAAATCTCCGGGAAGTGAATAAATGTTACGCTTCCATTTTATCACGCCATCTTCGAGATATACCAGAGCTGCATCCCCTCTTACCAATTCCTTCAAAACAGTATCATCAGAAGTATATACCTCAAAATTGGGGTGTGTATTCTTCTTCCACAATTCGAGGCTATCCGGTGAAAGCGCCACGACTCCAAACATAGATCCTCCTTGAAGGGTTACATAGTCATTTATACTGTTTGCCATTCCTGCACGTGCTTTCCGGTGATATTCCGGGTTACTCACAACCAAGATAACCTGAATCCCATCGTCAGCTACCACATCCGATGTCACATCCTCATCTCCTTCAAAAAATGCAAAACTATTTTCTGAAACTGGCTTGAATGATTTTCTTCCAATATATGTCCACGTTGAATCAGGAAGTTCATCAGCAGGAAAATCCTTCATCACGCCGTTTTTTTCATAAGTCAGCATCAAGTCAACATCTCCATTCTCGATGAGCCGAGTGCCGACTTTGTACGGACGAAAATCCAACAGAGGCTGGACAGACATTCCGGTGACTGCAAGTACAAGACAATAGACTATGCTTGCCATTATGACCATCCATTGTACAAGAGGTGGGAATAGCCCTTTTACCTTAGGGTTATTTGGCATAAGGAAAACAATCGCAGCCGATAATACTACATTTTTCCAGAAAGTAGCGGTATTTGAGATAACATAAACATCCCCGAAACAACCGCAGTCGTCAACCGGAGATGCTATAGCCACATAAGCAGAAAGTGGCAACATAAAAGCCATCAAAAGCGCCAATCCCTGGCAAACGGAGCGGCGCATACAACCGGTGACGAGAAGCACCCCCAAAAGGAATTCCAGGGCAGACAAAGCAACAGCCACGCATATCACCACTTCCCGCCACAACCAATCGACCCCCCATACGTTGAGGTATTCATTGATCTTGAAAACGAACCCCCATGGGTCCACAATTTTCACAAATCCGGAAAAAACGAATGTGACACCGACTATGATACGTAAAAACCATACCACATAAGGACGTATCCGGTCGTTGAGCTCAGGCTTGCCCATCCTCTGTAAGTTTGATTATGCCGAATACCGCATAGTTGATCATGTCGAGATAATTTGCATCAATGCCTTCGGAAATGATAGTCTTACCTTGATGATCCTCTATTTCCTTTGTGCGTTCTATTTTCATAAGAATCAGATCTACGTAAGAAAGCACACGCATCCCTCGCCAAGCCTCATCATAATCATGATTTTTAGCTATCATGAGTTTTTTCGCCTCTGCTATTACTTCATCGTAAAGAGACAAAGCCTCCTTTGACGAAATATCCTTTGAATCGGCAAAACCTAAACGAAGCTGAATGATTCCTATGGCGGCATAATTCACAATGCCTATGAATTCAGGTAATATTCCCTCACCCACGGCCGAATGTTGCTTTATCTGCAAAGACCTTATTCTCTTGGCTTTTATGAACAACTGATCTGTGAGAGCCGCTGGTCGGAGCAGTCTCCATGATGGTCCGTAATCTGAAAGTTTCTTTTCAAAGATGTCACGGCACAAATCAAGCGCCTTATCGAATTGTATAACTGTATCCATGGTCGAAATAGAACAAAAAAAGGAGTGTTGTGATTCAGCGTCATGTCAGAACGCACGTTCATTGCGTCTTAACTGTCGTTGGTTACACAACACTCTTCTTGGAGATGCATTTTTATGCATCATTCAATTATGAAATTACATTTTTAATCTCTGCTCAGTGTACTTCATGTTGGATTCATCATTAAGCATATAGTATATCTGAGAAAGCACATTGAGAGGATCACGGTATTCATTATCCAAATCCCATGCTGCCTCAAGATACTGAGCAGCTTCCTTGAGAATAGGATCTACTACAGTTGCCTTAATTTTGGCATATTCCGCAGGATCGGTAGGAGCATCATCGTTGGCCTTCACAGCATCATTATAGATTGTACGACCATAATTGTACTGAGCCTGTGCATTTTTTGCATCCAGCTCAACTGCCTTTTTATATTCCGACTTCGAATCTTTGTTTATGCCATCCTGCTCATAGATAATGCCTCTTATCACGTAATACTGTGCGTTTGAGGGGTCATCAGCAATAGCCTGATCCACCATTTCTACTGCCTCGTTGTATTTTTTACCATCGATGGCCTCGTTGATGAGCTGACTGATATAGCGGGAATCTTCTTTTCCGTAAAGAGGAATTGCCTCGCGACAAAGAGCTTCCACTGCCTCTTTGTTGCCTCCATTGTATGCAGCAGCGATTGCATAATCGTATAGGGCCTTTTTGTCATAGCCCTTAGCCTTAGCCTGAAGGAAAGATTTGAGAGTCTTGTCCCAATCATTGCTTTGGAAAGCTGCAAGCGAGCGGTTGAACATAATCTCACCGATCACAGTATCAGTAGGAACAACGGGGATGGCCTTCACAAAACGAGGATCATCAGGCATAGAGCAATATATATCCCAAGCCTGGAAAGCTTTATCCCAATCTTGTGCATTCCAGAAATCGACCGCGATGATATTGAAATCATTGAAATGGCTAGCAATATCCTTTACTATGGCACCTGAATTTTTGGGCTTTACCTTGCCTTTTGCATCAGGCAGAGAATCAAGAGGCAGAGCCTTCATATAATAGTCGTATCCGCCGAGAAGGGCTTCCGAACGTGTCTTCTCTCCGCCGGCAGGGAGCTGTCCAAGTGCATTTGCCTGAAATAGTTTGTCATAGATGGCAAATCCTGCTTTAGCCGGAATAATGTAGGTCTTTGGATCATTGGCTGTCTCGGGGTTAGAAAATGCCGGGGTAATGATAGTCACCACCTCATCAAAGGATTTTCCATCCTTTACGGCTTTCTCGGCATCCTTTACGACATTTGCCTGAGCGAAAGCGTTTGCACCGATTAAGGCACACACACCCAGAATGCTGAATTTTTTCATGATAAATATGAATTAGTTTAATAATATAGAATCACATAATTGGAAAAAGTTTAATCCTGCGTTGAATCAGAAGGTGCATCCTCTTCCTCTTGCTCGGGATCATCAGGTTCGGTCTCTGAAAAATCCATTTCTGGGAGTTCTTCGCCCACCACTATCTGTTCCACTTCCTCTTCAGGATCAGAATCCACGCAGCAGACTGATGCGATATTGTCGTTGCGTTTCTCAAGATTTATGATTTTCACACCTTGAGTAGCACGTCCCATAATTCTGAGGTCAGCCACGTGGATACGTATGGTTATACCTGACTCATTGATAATGACAAGGTCATTATCATCATTCACGCTTTCGAAAGCTACGAGATGACCTGTCTTCTCAGTGATATTCATTGTCTTCACGCCCTTACCTCCTCGGTTGGTCGTACGATATGCTTCGAGATCAGAACGTTTGCCGTAGCCTTTCTCTGAGAGGGTCATTACCGAGTTGGACGATTCCGCCTCCATTGTAATCAGACCAATGACTTCGTCCTTTGAGTCATCGTCGAGACGCATTCCTCTCACACCTGCAGAGACACGTCCCATTGCCCTCACTTTACCTTCGGGAAACCGTATTGCCCTGCCGTTCCTGTTGGCCATCAGAATCTCCGAGTTGCCATCAGTGAGATCAACGGCAATAAGTTCGTCGCCATCGCGAATCACTATAGCTTTCTTACCCTTTGCCATCACACGGGCATATTCAGCAAGTGAGGTTTTTTTAATGAGTCCTTTGCGTGTCGCGAACACAAGATAGTGAGAACCGGTATATTCCGGATCATCAAGTTGCTTGCACCTTATGAAAGCCTTCACACTGTCGTCCTGTTCAATGTTCAGAAGATTCTGAAGTGCACGCCCTTTGGCGTTACGTGCTCCTTCAGGAAGCTCGAACACCTTCATTTTATACACTAGTCCTTTCTGGGTGAAAAAGAGCATTGTGTTATGCATGGACGCTGTGTACACATGTTCAATGAAATCTTCGTCGCGTGTATCAGAACCTTTGAATCCTACACCACCTCGATTTTGTGCTCGGAATTCACTCAGTGGCGTACGCTTGATATAACCATGATGAGAGATTGTGATGATCATGTCATCGTCGGAATAAAAATCCTCCGCATTGAAATCTCCAGCCGTATAATCAATCTTTGTCTTTCTGGCATCTCCGTATTTATCACGCACTTCCTCAAGCTCAGACTTTATCAACTCCCTACAAACCACGGGATCGTTGAGGATGAGTTCGAGACCTTCGATCTCCTTCATTATGTCCGCGTAGTTACGATTGAGTTTATCCTGTTCGAGTTTGGCCAGGTTCTTGAGCTGCATATCTACTATTGCCTGGGTCTGCATCTCATCGAGATTGAACCTCAAGCCCAAAGTTTGCTTGGCTTCATCCACAGAATTTGCTGCACGTATAATACTGATCACCTCATCAATGTTCTGTGACGCAATGATTAGTCCTTCGAGAATATGGGCGCGTTCTTGAGCCTTGCGCAACCGGAACTTAGTACGGCGAATCACTACATCATGACGATGCTCTACGAATGATTCCAGAAGCTGTTTTAAATTAAGAGTAGTAGGCCTGCCGTTCACCAACGCCACATTGTTGACACTGAATGAAGCCTGCATCTGTGTCATTTTGTATAGCTTATTGAGGACTACATTGGCATTGGCATCCGACTTAACTTTAATCACAATGCGCATACCCTCGTGAGAGGAGAAATCGTTTATGTCGGCAATGCCATCGAGTTTTTTGTCATTCACAAGGTCGGCGATATATTTGATTAACTCAGCCTTGTTGACGGCATAGGGAATCTCGGTGACTACAATATTTTCATGATTATTTTCTTGCTCTATTTCGGCTCTTGCCCTAATCACGATCCTGCCTCTTCCGGTTTCATAAGCATCCTTTACTCCCGAGTAGCCGTAAATTGTACCTCCTGTAGGGAAATCAGGAGCCAAAATATGGCGCATAAGCTCCGGGATTGAAATTTCAGGATTTTCGAGAAGAGCGATAGATGCATTTATCGATTCCGTTAAATTGTGTGGCGGCATGTTGGTGGCCATACCTACGGCAATACCGGAAGTGCCGTTCACGAGAAGATTTGGGAAACGAGCAGGCAAAACAACCGGTTCTTTCTTGGAATTGTCGTAGTTTGGCTGGAATTCTACAGTATCTTCATCGATGTCGCTCAGCATTTCCTCTCCAATCTTGGAAAGACGGACCTCTGTGTAACGCATGGCTGCCGCTCCATCACCATCAACCGAGCCAAAGTTTCCATGTCCATCCACCAGTGTGTATCTCAGGGACCAGTCTTGAGCCATCCTGACCACAGTACCGTAGATAGACGAATCGCCATGGGGATGGTACTTACCCATTACCTCTCCGACACAATTGGCCGATTTGCGATGAGGCTTACCTGAAGTATTGCCCATCTCATTCATTCCGAACAGCACCCTTCGCTGCACGGGTTTCAGTCCATCACGGGCATCAGGAAGTGCACGCGACACTATGACCGACATCGAATAGTCGATGTAGGCCGATTTCATCTCGTTTTCAATATTGATCTTTAATATGCGGTTTGGATCCAACATACAGTCTATAATGATTAAATTGTTCTATGATTGTCTCCATACAATAATCGGGACAAACATTCGTTATTATTAACGAATCAAAATTGACTACAAAGGTACGATTTTTTTTCAAAAAATCAGCAAAATTACCATGCAAAATATTTTTTTGAAAATTGTTGGTGAGTTTGCACTTTTTGGCACGGTAATTGTTACTGTAGAAATAAACCCTTCTCGCCAAGTCATTCAAAACGCTTTGATGTGAGAGGTTTCAATATAATTATTAGTCAACATATAATATGGACAAATTTTCACAACAAATACCGGCAATGTTCGAACGCTGTAAAAACGAGGCGATCAGACATAACTCCGCGATAATCGGGCCAGAGCATTTCCTGCTGACAATGCTATCGGACATCGAGAGCAGGGAATTCAAGTTGGTAGATCGAGTGGCCCAAGGCAGATCGGCTTATGAGCTGTATCGTGAGCTGGATGATGCTTTGTTCGATATGGATTGCCATAAGACCGTGAAGCTCGCCCTCAGTGATGTGGCCAACCGTGTGATGAAACTAAGCATGCTCGAAGCAAGGATTCTCAAAGACCCAGAGGTTGAACCGGTACATATATTGCTTACGCTCTTTAGAAATAATGAAGTATTAAATATGCCATTTATCAAGCCATTTATTGATGCGGGCGTCACTTATCGCAGACTGCATTCTCTTGTTGATCCGGAGAACGCAACAGAAAGCCCTGCCGCCGGCGCAGGATTTGCAGGTGAGGAAGAGGAAGAGGCACCCAAGGGAACGGGCAACAATTCATCGAAAAGCACTTCCCGAAAAAACCCGCGGTCAGTCCCGAACGACACTCCGATGCTCGACAAGTTTGGCCATGACCTTACACGGGCGGCTGCTGAGGGACAACTTGATCCAGTAGTCGGACGAGAAATAGAGATAGAGCGATTGGCTCAGATCCTCAGTAGAAGGAAGAAGAATAATCCCGTGCTCATAGGGGAGCCGGGGGTTGGTAAATCAGCTATTGTGGAGGGCCTTTCCTTACGCATAGTTCAGCGTAAAGTCTCCCGGATTCTCTTCAACAAGAGGGTGATTTCACTCGACATGGCAGCCATTGTTGCCGGCACTAAGTACCGTGGTGAGTTCGAAGAGCGCATCAAGGCAATTCTTGATGAGTTACAAAAGAATAAAGATATAATTCTTTTCATTGACGAAATCCACACTATAGTTGGAGCCGGTAATCCTCAGGGATCGATGGATGCGGCCAATCTGCTTAAGCCGGCTCTCGCTCGTGGAGAACTGCAATGTATCGGAGCTACAACACTTGATGAGTATCGAAAGAATATTGAAAAAGATGGTGCTCTCGAGCGTCGGTTCCAGAAAGTCATGGTTGATCCAACTACACCGGAAGAGACGCTCATAATACTGAACAACATCAAGGATAAATATGAAAAGCACCATAATGTGACATACACTGAAGGTGCCATAGAGGCTTGCGTAAAACTTACGGAACGATATGTTTCTGACCGCAATTTTCCGGACAAAGCAATCGATGCTCTCGACGAAGCCGGTTCGAGGGTGCACATTACCAATGTAGAGGTTCCCGAAGAGATTGACCGTCTGGAAAAGGCAATAGAGGAAGCCAATCAGAGTAAACTCCGGGCAGCGCAATCTCAAGATTTTGAATCGGCCGCCGCTTTCCGTGACAAGGCTCATAGACTCTCGTCACAACTTGATGAAGCGAAAGAAAAATGGGAGCAGCAGCTGAGCACTCAGCGTGTGCCGGTAGATGAAGACAAGGTGGCTGAGGTTGTGGCTATGATGACAGGTGTGCCTGTCCAAAGAATTGCTCAAGCCGAAGGGCGAAAGCTTAAAGAGATGGCGCCAAAACTCAAGGCCGACATCATTGGCCAGGATAATGCGATTGACAAAATTGTAAAAGCCATTCAGCGCAACCGCATTGGGCTGAAGGATCCTAACAAGCCGATCGGAACATTCATGTTCCTTGGCCCGACCGGCGTCGGAAAGACTCATCTTGCCAAAAAGCTGTCTGAGTACCTTTTTGATAATTCTGACAGTTTGATACGAATTGACATGAGTGAATATATGGAAAAATTCACTGTGAGTAGATTGGTTGGCGCTCCTCCGGGATACGTAGGCTATGAAGAAGGTGGACAGCTAACAGAAGCAGTGCGACGTCATCCTTACTCGGTTGTACTCCTTGATGAGATTGAGAAAGCCCACCCGGATGTGTTCAATCTTCTTTTGCAGATGATGGATGAAGGGCGCCTCACCGACAGTCTTGGTCGACACATCGACTTTAAGAATGTGATCATAATCATGACTTCCAACATCGGAACCCGTCAGCTCAAAGATTTCGGATCCGGGGTAGGATTTAACACTAAACAGGTCGACAAGGAATATTCACACACCGTACTCCAGAAAGCTCTGAACAAGGCATTCTCTCCGGAATTCCTCAATCGTATCGACGATATAATCATGTTTGACGCTCTTGACAAAGAAGCCATTTTCAAGATCATAGATATCGAGCTTGCCGGGTTTTACAAACGTGTTGCTGATCTTGGCTATACTATCAGCATAAGTGAAGATGCAAAAATGTTTATTGCAGAGAAAGGCTATGATTCACAGTTTGGCGCAAGACCTCTAAAAAGGGCTATTCAGAAATATCTCGAAGATGAACTTGCTGAGTTGATAATTGGCTCTGACCTCTCTGCCGGCGATAAGATAACAGTCGAATATGATCCCTCGACAACGAAGATCATCACTTCGATTTCAAATTCAAAGCCAACAGAGTCCTCAGATCAACATCCTGTCAAGGATCACCCAACCAATGATTGTGATTCTTCGGATGAACCGCACCAAAGCGGAAAGAGTGAAGATATTTAACAGATAGGACTAAATCAAAAAATTAGGGTCCGTTTCCCAATCGAGAAACGGACCCTTTCCTTTTTCGTAAACTTAAATCTTTTATTTTACAAGAGATTCGGTATCGCGAGCTATCATCAACTCTTCATCAGTCGGCACAACCATTACTGTAACAGCCGAGTCAGGAGTAGATATTACTGTTTCTGTGCCACGGGTGACCGCATTCAAATCCTCATTGATCTTTACACCCATGAACGCAAGAGGCTCGCAAACATGGTAACGCAGGCTTGTCTGATTTTCGCCTACTCCGCCAGTGAACACTATGATATCCACACCACCCATTTCAGCAGCATACGCGCCAATATATTTTATTATTCGGTGTTCGTACATATCAAGGGCAAGGTGGGCGTTGGCATCACCAGCCTTATCGGCAGCCTCGATTTCCCGCATATCGCTTGACACTTCGCTGATACCGAGCACCCCACTCTCCTTATTGATGATTTTCTGGAGATCATCAACCGAAAGTTTGTGCTTTTTCATGATAAATGTCAGTGCTCCCGGATCAATATCTCCCACACGTGTACCCATCATGAGACCTTCCGTGGGAGTAAGCCCCATGGATGTATCGACACTCTTTCCGTGATATACGGCTGTTATTGAACCTCCATTGCCAATATGGCAAGTTATGATACGCTGTTCGGCTATATTCACGCCAAGAATCTCGCATGCTCTTTGCGATACATATCTATGGCTTGTGCCATGGAATCCATATCGGCGAACGCCATCCTCTGTATAAAATTTGTAAGGAAGAGGATACATGAAGGCCTTTGGCTCCATAGTCTGGTGAAAGGCCGTGTCGAACACTGCCACCTGTGGTACATCAGGCATGATAGCTTCAATAGCCTCAATACCTGTGATATTTGCAGGGTTATGTAAAGGTGCGAGATCGTAGCAAGCCTTGATCTGTTCGACTACTTCCGGAGTGATCACCACACTCTTGTTGAATTTTTCAGCACCATGCACCACTCTGTGCCCCACGGCATCAATCTCCTCGTACGACTTAATGCAACCATTGTCCTTGCTCGTAAGGAGATCAAGAATAGCCTTCACAGATCCCTTATGGTCGGTTAGCCCCAGTTCGATTATCTCCTTTTCTCCAGTAGGACGTTTGTATTTCAAGAAAGCGTCAGGAAGGCCAATCTTTTCCACTCCTCCCTCGGCAAGAGTACTTTCATCGGTAGTATCGATTAGCTTGTATTTTACAGAACTACTACCACAATTAAGAACAAGAATCTTCATTATGCAGATATTATTAATAATCACGCTTTCTTCATGCCAATGGCCTGATTGCAGGTGATAATTATCGTCTTATATATATCTTCGGGGAAGCAGCCGCGGGAAAGATCATTCACCGGAGCGGCAAGACCTTGGAGAACCGGACCAACGGCTTGAACGCCGCCAAGTCGCTGACATAGCTTGTATGCTATGTTACCAACCTCAAGAGACGGGAAAATCAGTACGTTCGCACGCCCGTTGAGAGGCGAATCCGGCGCTTTTAGGTTAGCAACAGAGGGCACGATGGCAGCGTCAGTCTGCAGTTCACCATCGAGAATGAGATCAGGAGCTAGTTCATGAGCAATCTTGCAAGCCTCTACAACCTTCTCCACTGCAGGAGAAGAAGCGGAGCCTTTGGTTGAGAAAGATAGCATTGCTACACGAGGCTCTATGCAGGCAATGTCGCGGGCTGTTTTTGCTGCTGCTACAGCTATTTGTGCAAGTTGGGCAGCATCAGGATCCGGAACTACCGCACAATCAGCAAAAACCATCAAGCCGTCTGTACCGTAAGGAAGACCTTCAGGCAGAAGCATGATGAATGCTCCGGAAACGACTTCAATCCCAGGCATGGTCTTAATAACCTGAAAAGCAGCTCTGAGGACGTTCCCTGTGGTATTACGTGCGCCTGCCACTTGACCATCGGCATCGCCATTTTTTATCATCAGACATCCGAGGAAAAGAGGGTTGGCGGCCGTAAGACGAGATTGCTCTTCTGTCATTCCTTTGCTTTTACGCAGTTTGTAAAGGAGCGGTGCATAGCGGTCGATGATGGCTTCATCAGCAGGATTTACAATTGTCGCCTTGGCAATATTGGAGAGATTGAGCTCGGCTGCCATATTTTTGATCTCTACGGGATCGCCGATAAGAATTACTTCAGCAATTTTCTCTGCCAATATCCTGTCGGCAGCCGTAAGTGTACGTGGTTCATTGCCTTCAGGCAAGACTATTCGCTGCGGATTGGCCTTGGCGTTTGCGGTAAGTTTCTCAAAGAGTTCCATGTTATTAGTACTTTTGTGATTTTGTTAGTGCAAAGTTATAAAAAAAATAAACACCACGATTAAAAAAAGTACAAAATTGCATCTCACATACCCTATGATTCCAGAAATTGAATGAACGGTGCTCAGCCCTGTCGACAAAATATCGGTCAAAGCCATCTATATAGGTATTTTTTAGAAAAAGAATGCACAATAATAATGCTTTTTTCCGTAAATTTGCAAAATATTTTTTATTTGAACCCGGAATGAATCCGCGTATATTAATTGAACCCATTAATTATTCATTATGTTATTACCAGACAAAGAATTACAAATTATCGATTTCCCAGTGAACAAAGATTATGGGGAAGATGAACCTTTTTTCAGACTGATCACCGTAGGAGGAGAAGTGCAGCTGCCAAAGCTTCAGTTTCAAAAAGAGCAACCACTCCCCGACTATCTTAGCTGTAGAATAAAGGGATATAACGGTGCACTCCCTATCGTAGGTCATAACATGCCACGGTATGTGAGCGAATTTTACGCTGACGGTTTTTCTAAACAACAGGAATTCGAATTCCGCGTAATTTCCATTTCTGATGCTGCCAAGGGATTCTATCGTCTTGCCGATGACAATGGGTTGATATTCAATCTAAGGGAAACAAAAACAATTCTTTCGAGAGGACAAGTGGTGAAGTGCAAATTTGAGCGACTGGAACCAAATTTCTTCAAACTATACCGCTCCACCACTGATAAACAGTTCCCAATGCTAAAGCTTAGTCAAGTTGCCAACAAACTTGAAATACATGGATTAAATGCCATGAAGCTTGAAAACATTCTTGCAGAATTGCCTGAAATGAAAATGGCACTTGATGAGATGAACCATGGACGTCCCATCTGGGTCATTACAGGAATCCGTGCTATCAGGCAATGCCTTCCTCGTTTATTTTCTATGGCTATCGAGCAAAATTCTTTTGAAGCAATTGCTGAGGCTATCAATGGCTACGAACGGCTACTCTTGTTCCTACTCCAAGGATCGGAATTTTTACGCAATATCAAAGGTAACGAACGCACCGAGCTTCAGGCAGAGATCACAGGACAGATTGAGCAGCTCGACATTTACAGACAGACCTTAAATATTGTAGCCACTCAGAGCGAACATAAATTTATTAATGGCCTGCTGAATAATCTCAAAAAATCTGGATATATCTATCATCCTACTACCCAGTTCTCTATCATGATGACATTGTTCAGGATGTCACCGGAGCTTGTAAATTCGAGCTTGCGTGATATTTTCGACGCCTTGATGGGCTGGGATCTCTCCACATGGAAAGCCGAACCATTCAGACAGGCATTCGTGGAACAGTTGGAAATATATATTCAAGATACGCGAGTTGAGATTGATTCATTCCTTCAGGCAGAGACGGTAGCTGACAATGAAATAATTATACGGGTACTTACAGCCATCGCTATACAGCTGTCCCTGTCTACCGAAAGCGATAGTATCGACATGCGGCTGAATAAATCTCTTTTCTACAGGTATCTTTCGGTATTAAAGAATGCCAAGGCGGCCATACTGCTTGAGAAATCCTATTTATCTCTTATGGGTGTAGTTCTGCCTACAGATTATATATGGTCGGATATCAAGGAACCAACCATGATGATGACCCGCGCTTCTGTTGATCCGCCCAAAAATGCCACCTTACCTTCCAATCCACTGTATTTCTTTTCAGGTGACATTGAAATTGAGGTTGGTCCTGAAGGAATAACAATTGCCAAGACAAATGACAACGCCATGAACATTGTGCCCAACGGAATGCTTGCATGGCCCGGTCTAAAGGTCAATGTTTCATCGAAAGCCTTCAACCGACAGAAGATACGCACATTGGAGGGACATTCGGAATTCTGGACCAATATCGAGACAACCCTTTTTGTGCCAGATGATGATAATGTTAAATCATCCCTTCCCGACAGTCAGTCAAAGCGTACACCATATCTTGAGGATATAGTGAGAATCGAAATCGACCGAGTGATTACTAATGCGACAGACAGCAACCGTATCGAAGGATTTGAATGCAAGATTGTGGATGATCACTTTGTGGAGGCCCGAGGTATCCTTCCGGCATCAAACATTGTGAATTACAATCTGCATGGTGTTACGGTTGGTACGTTCAGGCATGACGACGGTAAACACATGCAATTTGACGCTAAGGTGGTGGATATTGATGACAACGACACTCTGATTTTTTCACTGGCGGAGCCAGCAAGACAAGCTATCCGTGATATGGCCAATGTAGGAGAGAGATGCTATTGTGTTGTAACCAAAGATAATGGACGTAGCTACAGCGCCATCTCTGAAAACGGATTCGGACTCTATGTCAATAAGGAAGATATGACTCTCCCACCCTTCCGTAAAGGAAATGTGATTAGTGTTACTATTACGGGCAATAATTACGGAGCCATACAGAGCGTTGTCGAGGATGGCCCGATTGATAATTTCTTTTTTAGCAATGCGCGTGCACTGCATAATCTGCTCGAAGCGATAGCCGTTAATTATGATACGGGGAGCGAAGAAATGCAATTCGACGAAGATGATCTGATTTCCGCGGAGGATATCAGAGAAATTATCGAGATTTTAAGATTCAAGGCAAGTTCGGAAAGCGATATTCTTTCAGCATTCGATTATCTAAGTTATGCACGGTTATTGGCAATAATCATAGGTGATGAACAGCTTGCATCAACACTTAAGGCCCATAAAGACATCCTGCAGCTGCATCAGTACTATGCAAAGAACAAAAGGATTGACCAAGAATCAATTGAGAAAATATTGTCCTCATCGCCGGAAAGCATGTACATCCGCAGAATGGCTTCACGGCTTCAGATTGTGGCCTCGCTTGGACATTCGGAAGAAAATTCCGGACTCTGGGAAATCCTGAATAATTCAGGGATTGATATTGAAAAAGAGTTAGCTCAAATGGTTCTATCATACAATCTTCTTTATGATATGAACCGTGAGGACTCTACTCTTGCGGGAATTCAGGACAACATAGCGAGGAAACTGAATGTGAGCAACGAACAGCGTGATTTGAAATATTATGGAGCCGAATCTCAATATGTAGAATTCAAGAGCTCACTCGTTTATCCTGCGCGTAAAGGCAAAAGCGGCCTGTCGGTGGCTGATCCGGACAGGCAGGAGTTTGAAATCCTGCACATTATTGCAGGATTCCTTAACTCCACTGGAGGCACCCTATATCTCGGTGTAAATGATGATCATTATGAGCGTGGGCTTGAGGAGGATTTTACGTTCTACAGGATGGACAATACAGAACGCAACACAAAATTCCGCCGTTCGATTAAGACATTGGATAACTATGCAAATTATCTTCAGAACTTGATTGACAGTTCGTTCAGTCTTGGCAGGAATGTCGGAGACTATGCAAAGACCTATATTGACGAAGAGTCGGTGAAAGGTGTGATTGCCGTTAAGATTGCCCCATGTCCTCACATCGTCTATCTTGACAACACAATTTATGTGCGTCATGGCGGCAAAACTGAACCGTACACTCGAATAGAAGAGATCAATATGCTGAAATCCGATCGTTTACAATTGTACAACCAGCTAATTTCAGCCACGAACGATAGAGATTCGGCGGCAGTGTCCCGATTGGAGACTGATTCAGAAGCGGCCGGTCATGATAAAGAAACTGAATCTAAAACAGGCCTTACAAAAACCGAGATAGATAATCCTTCTACAGAAATTCCTCCCACCAACTCTTTCACTGTATCTACATCGGAGGTGAGAAAAAACATACTTCATGAATATTTAGATCCTGATCATTTTGTCACGCCTAAATTCTATATAAGATTTGTAGGCGACCATGATTATGTGGTGACATCTGACGAATGGAAGATAGATGAGGAAAATGACCGACTCGTCATCGCTGTGAGCGAAGAAGAGACCGACGGATATCTGCTGCTTGTATATGAAGGAGAATGTGCGGTCAAGGTCAAGATATCAGAGCTCCTTGAAAAGAACAAGAACTCAGTGTTAAGCCACTATCCTGACAAAAAACTTATTTTTGCATCACCTGTGTCCGCAGGAGATGGCTTGTACAGTCTGCATAGCAATGCCAAGAATACTCTTTACGAACGCTTGACTCCTGTAGAACGAATCTCACAGGGCTCCATTGGGACTGCCCCTGAACGAATCATGGACTGCGGAGCGATCAATTCACTGATGTGGGAAATTGTAAAAGAGGATCATATCCACGATTTCACCGATATTCTATCAACTGACATGAAACGCACGCAAATAGGATCTCTCGTTAAAGGCATGACATCCTCCCACGTCACACCGGAAGAAGTAAAAAAAGCTGTACTCAAAAAATTGCTGTAAACATGAGTATGACCAAACCTCCGCTGTTCAGCATAATCACAGTATCATATAATGCCGCCAATACTATTTCGGTAACGCTCGATAGTGTTGAAGCGCAGACTTGCGATGAATATGAGCATATCATAATCGATGGAGCTTCGACTGATGCCACGCTTGACATTGTCAGGCGGCATCAGACTCCTTACATAACTTTTATATCTGAAAAAGATGAGGGGATCTATGATGCCATGAATAAAGGCATGTCGCTGGCCAAAGGCGAATATTTTATTTTCCTTAATGCCGGTGATAGATTCCCTACTCCACACACCTTAAGCCATTATGCCCAAACCATAAGAGACAATGAGTATCCCGGAATTGTATACGGACAGACTCGCCTTGTAGACATTAACGGTTGCTATGTGGGAGAGCGTCATCTCATCGCGCCAACAACGCTCACTCTCGACAGCTTTAAAAATGGTATGGTAGTGTGTCATCAGGCGATGGCAGTGAACAAAAAGATAGCTCTGCTTTTCAATTTGAAATACAGGTATTCAGCTGATTACGAATGGGTGATTGTCTGTCTGCAGCACTCACGCAAGAATGTCTATCTACCAGAGGTGACAGTGGACTATCTCAGCGAGGGTACAACAACAGCTCACCACAAAGAATCCCTATATGAGCGTATGTGCATCATGTGCACATATTATGGCACGCTTCCTACTATGTTGAGACATTTAAAGTTTGCCTTGAGATATCTCTTTAGAAGAAAAAAAGCAAAAACGATTCAGTGAACTAAACATGACGATAATCAATACTACATTCATAATAGAGCAGTCAAAGGTCCGGGATGTGCTTGACTGGATAAAAAAAACGTATATACCTTCGGCCACACATAGTCATGCGGTGAAGGAAAACACCCTGCTGACAAGAGTACTCAATCAACAAGATGAAGATTCGCAATGTTATGCGGTACATCTTTGGTTCGAGTCCATGGACCAGGCCGCTGAATGGGACAACCGCCTTGGCTCAAGGCTAAGGACTAAGCTTTCAGAACACTGGGGAGAAGACGCCCTGGCTTTTCATACATATATGGAGGTAACAGAATGAGCGAAGATATCACGCCTATTACCCTTAAGGAATTTGACAAGATTATTATAGGTATTGACCCGGGCACAAATGTGATGGGCTACGGCATATTGGGCGTAAAGACAAAGAAAACGACACTGATTGCTATGGGAGTCCTCACTCTGAGTAAATTCGAAAGTCACTATCTTCGTCTAAGCCGAATTCACGAAAGAGTGCTTTCTCTTGTCGAACAGTATTTGCCTGATGAAATGGCTATCGAAGCACCGTTTTTTGGAAAGAACGTACAGTCGATGCTAAAACTCGGAAGGGCCCAGGGGGTTGCGATGGCGGCAGCCCTCTCCCGTCAAGTACCTATCACGGAATACGAGCCAAGAAAAATAAAAATGGCGATAACTGGGAATGGAGCTGCTTCAAAAGAACAGGTGCAAGAGATGTTGCGACGAATTCTCAATATTCCAAAAGAAAATCTTCCGCAGCAACTTGATGCTACTGATGCACTGGCTGCCGCTTTATGCCATTTCTATGAATCCCAAAGGCCACAGGTGGAGAAAGGATGCAAATCCTGGAAGGAGTTCATAGCCAAGAATCCGGACAAAATAAAGAATAATTAATCTTGCCCCTGCATCATCTGACTCACCTTACGAGGATCTGCGCCCAACGAAACAGCTGTGGCAGCATCCTCGTTTGCTTCCTTAAGAAGATATCTCTTTTTATTTAGCAATGCGCGATAAAGATATATTTCCGGATCCCGAGGATATTTTCTAATGGCTTCGCTCAATAATGCAGATGCTTCTGAAAGATTGTCAACCATTATATAGCAACCTGCCAGATTGGCATAATATTCAGGCTGTGGGTCTGTATCTATAAGCTCCCGTAGATAGGGAATGGCTTGTGCATCACGGCCTGTCATGGAGTATAGAGCGGACATGGCTATGGCTGTTTCCCTCCCTTTCGGAGCAATAATCTCCAGATGACCGAAGTCCTTCTCAGCTTCTTTCTGTTGACCGGAGTACAATGCAATCATTCCATGATAGAAAAGGGCATCCGTATTAGTTGAATCACGGGCTATGGCCTTCCCAAAATCCTCGAAAGCATCCATGTCTTTACCCATTTTAAGATGTAATTTACCTCTATTGACAAGAACTATTGTCATGGAAGGAGCTATGAGATTGGCTTTATTCAATGCGTCAAGTGCCAGACTGTCCTGATCAAGATAATTATACAGGATTCCCAAATTCGAAAGCAAGAGCACATTTGTCGGATTGCCCGGATCATGATCAAGAGCTTCATTTATGCGTTCGATAGCCGTCGGATAATCTCCCTCTGCAATGGCCTTGTCAGCTTCGCCCGACAATATGAAATACACATCTTCATCGTAATCGGAAATATCTGACTGTGCTACTGATTGCGCCATTGCCGATATTGCCAACATTGATACTATAAGGAAACAAGAAAGTTTGTCCATTGATTATGATTTTTACAACAAAGTTACAAAAAAACAACGAGATTCACTGATGTTTATTTTTTTTGCGCAAAAAAATAAGATAAATTTGGATTCAACAATATTTAATATTATCTTTGCATCGTGAATACTGTAATCCGACATATTGAATATCTGATAGCACGCAAAGATTGCGTTATCATTCCTGGAGTAGGAGCTATTCTTGCAACATACATAAATGCGAGAATAGACAAGAACACATCCATAATAGAGCCTCCTTTACGGGTCTATACCTTCAACAAGGATATCAACCATAACGATGGTATATTGGCTTGTTCAATCGCCCGAGCGGAATCCATACGCTATGAGCTGGCGTGCAAAAAAATGGAGGCAGGGATAGAGTCAATGCTTCACTATCTTCACACGGAAGGCAAGGTGGCAATAGGCAAGATTGGCTTATTGTGTTATGACAAGCAGGATGGTACTACTCAATTCCAACCGTCTGACAATGCTCAGTCAGTATGTGCCGGTATGTGGCTCCCTACACTCAAGCTCGGTAATAAAATTAACATCATCAGTCAAGAAAAAGTAAAGACAAGGGAGCGGATTGTGAGATCTCCAATTGTCAGAAATCAAGGTTCAATATTCAGACGTCTCTCTCGTCTGGCTGCTTCCATCGCATTGGTTGCCGGAGTATGTTTTCTTGCCACACTCCTTCCGGTAAGTCATAATGAGGAAGCAATGAAAGCATCCTTAGCACCAGAATTCAGTGCTTATGTGCCGGAAGAAACGGATGTTATTGTGCGTGAGGCTTTGACCATCATACCATCAGACAAATACAAATCGTATTCCGAGATTGACATTGATTCTATCTCTGAATCAAAGACTCTGTCGAATTCAGACTCTGCTCTTTCCGCTGGGCCAAGACACTACATTATTGTGGCAGCCGTACGATCTAATGAAGAAGCCGAGCGCTTCATAACAAATCATTCTGGCGAGGGACTTAAAGCTATGTCTTATAAGAATTTGTTCGTTGTTTATAATTCATCTTGTTCAGAAAAAGACGAAGCCTTTCATCTATGTTGCGATGCTGCAAAAAAATATCCAGGAGCATGGATATGTACAAAATAAAGATATAGGGCCTGATATAACAAATACTTTTAACCTGTAATTTTCAATGGATATTGATTTCCATCAGCTTCTATTCAACCGTCATAGCATACGCAAATATAAAGACGAGGCTTTAGATGCAGAATCAGTGAAACAAATTATTGAAGCAGCTCTTTTGGCTCCATCGTCGAAGAGTGCTCGCCCTTGGCAGTTTGTAATCGTTGAAGATAAAGATACTCTCCTGCTACTTTCTAAATGCAAGGCGGCAGGCGCCCAGCCCATAGCCGGGGCGGCAATGGCAATAATAATATGTGCCGATCCCGAGCGGAGTGATGTTTTTATTGAGGATTGTTCAGTTGCTGCTACGTTCATACAGCTTCAGGCCGCAGCTTTAGGCATTGGCTCCTGTTGGATACAGATTCGCGACAGATATGATTCCTCAGGTCAACCGGCTCAGAATCTCATCAAGCAAACTCTTAATATCCCAGATTACCTGCAAGTTGTTCAAGTTGTCACATTAGGGATAAGCGATGAGAACCGTAGACCGGTGGATCCATCTAAACTCTTATGGGAGAAGGTACATCTCGGGGTATGGAAAGATGTGAAGTAGTGATTCTTGGCTCGGGAAATGTTGCAACCCATCTTGCTAAGGCAATCGACAAACATCACCATGTGGCGCAAGTTTATTCTCGAAACCATGCACATGCCTCGGAGCTGGCAAACAGCCTTAAAGATTGTACACCTACCGGAAATCTTGATCAACTCCTGACAGAAGCCGATGTGTACATCGTTTCAATAAGCGATGATTCCATTGGAAATGTAATTGGTGCTATGCCTAAGGTGAAAGGTATGGTGGTGCACACTTCCGGCAGTGTGGGGATGGAATCATTGGCACATCTTAAAAATCCCATTGGCGTGTTTTACCCTCTTCAGACTTTTTCGAAGGATACTATGGTGGATCTCAGTGATGTACCGTTTTTTCTTGAAGCCTCTGATGAAAACACATTGCACAGATTGGAGGAGTTCGGCTCTTTTTTAAGTAATAAAATTTATTACGCTGACTCCGAACAAAGAAAGACTTTACACCTTGCTGCAGTCTTCGCTTGTAATTTCTTTAACTATCTGCTTGACATTTCCACTGAAATTCTGGGACAAAAAGGATATGCCTTGGATGTCCTAGAACCTCTCATTAGGCTTACTATATCCAAGGCATTTGAGATAGGTGCACATGACTCCCAGACCGGCCCGGCAGTAAGGGGAGACATGGCTACCATAAACAAGCACTTGGGAATGCTCGATACTAATCAAAAAGAGATTTACCGGATACTCTCCCAATCAATAATCGACAGACATAAAAATACTCTAAAATATGAGCAGAATTGACTATGACCTTACAGCTATCAAAGGAGTGGTGTTTGATGTTGATGGAGTGCTGTCACCTTCGACCATTCCTATGGATGAAAATGGAATACCACAGCGAATGGTCAATATCAAAGATGGCTATGCGATACAATTGGCTGTGAAAATGGGTCTGACAATAGCCATAATTACAGGGGCGCACACTGAATCAATCGCACTAAGATACAAGGCTCTGGGAATTACTGATGTGTATCTCAAAGCTTCAGAAAAACTACCGGTACTGGAAGAATGGATGGACAGAAGAGGACTGTCGGCTCACGAAGTGGCATTTGTTGGTGATGACATACCGGATATTCTTGCTATGCAGAGTGTCGGATTGCCTGTCGCGCCTGCTGATGCTGCATCCGATGTAAAATCTGTCGCTTGTTTCATCACTAAAGCCATCGGAGGTCAAGGTGTTGCGCGTGAACTCCTTGAAGAAATCCTCAAAGCTAAAGATGTATGGATGACTGATGCGGAAGCATTTGGTTGGTAATATAACTATAACCCTAATTTCGAATATTTTGATTGGTAAGTACAAATTGCTTCTCGCGAGTAAATCTCCAAGAAGAAAGGAACTCTTGGGAATGATAGCTCCTGATTTTGAAATAGCCAGGATGCATGAGATCGACGAATGTTATCCTAAGGATATCTCATCGGAAGAGATCCCGAAATATCTTTCCCAACTAAAAGCCCTGGCATATAAGGATCAGCTAAAGGAGGGCGAGATCATCATCACCGCTGACACCATGGTCATCTGTGACGGCAAGGTCCTTGGCAAACCACATTCACGAACAGAAGCGATTGAAATGCTTCGGGTATTGTCAGGCAAGACACATGTCGTAGTCACTGGTGTTACAGTCTCGTCTCTCGAAAAATCAGAGACCTTCGATGAAACCACTGAAGTTACATTTTCCCAATTGTCGGAAGATGAAATAGAATGGTATGTCGATAATTTCAAGCCTTACGATAAGGCAGGTGGATACGGCATCCAGGAATGGATAGGCTGCATAGGCATAGCAGGTATTAAAGGATGCTTCTACAACGTCATGGGTCTCCCACTCCACAACCTTTACCGGAAGCTCGCAGATTTTTAATATTGGATAATGTCGTGATTGGAGTGAATAACTCTTGGCTATATTATAATAAATTCGTAAATTTGCAGTCAGAAACAAGAAACACAATAGTTATAATTTTTTATGGCAACAACAGCTGATTTTAAGAATGGCATGTGCCTTGACATTGATGGAGAATATTTCTTCATCGTGGAGTTTCTGCATGTGAAACCCGGAAAAGGTCCTGCTTTCGTACGCACAAAGCTCAAAAACGTAAAAACCGGCAGGGTTCTTGACAAAACTTGGAACTCTGGAGTGAAGGTCAATGAAGTTCGTATCGAGCGTCGCCCATACCAATATTCCTACAAAGATGATATGGGCTACCATTTCATGCACACCGAGACATGGGAAGAAGTGGTCGTTCCTGGCGAAAGCATCGAAGGCGTACAGTTCCTTAAGGATGGAGATATCTGCGAGGCAATGGTTCATGCAGCTACAGATACAATTCTCACATGCGAAATGCCTGTGAATGTAGTGTTGGAGGTGACCTACACTGAGCCTGGAATCAAGGGCGATACAGCTACTAACACACTAAAGCCTGCGACAGTGGAGACTGGAGCCGAAGTTCGTGTTCCCCTGTTCATCAACATAGGCGACAAGGTGCGTATCGACACCCGCGACGGTAAATACGTAGAGCGTGTGAAATAATTACGATTACCAAAATAGCTACAGGCAATTTCATCTTTTGACGAAATTGCCTGTAGCTATTTTATATTCAGCAATATCATTTCTCTCCTATTCGCGTATATCTGAATCCGAGTTCTTCAAGTTCATCTCTGTTCCAAATATTACGCCCATCGACAATCACATTGCCATTCATCACTTTCTTTATTACATTCCAAGAAGGCATTCTGAACTGACGCCATTCTGTCATCAAAGCGATAGCATCCGCTCCATCGGCACAATCATAGATATTCTCCGTGTATGTCACGGCATTTTCTATCCTTCTGCGACATTCGTCCATTGCCACAGGGTCGAACACGCGGACGATGGCACCAGCCTCCAGGAGTTTGCTGATTACCACAAGAGATGGGGCTTCGCGCATATCGTCTGTCTCAGGCTTGAAAGCAAGACCGATCACTGCAACAGTCTTACCACGCAGATCACCAACATATTTCTGCAGTTTGTTGAAAACTACTGTCTTCTGTCGCTCGTTGACCCGCTCTACAGCCTCTATTACCTCAAGTTGTATCCCATTCTCCAAAGCCGTGTGAGCCAGGGCCTTTACATCCTTAGGGAAGCAACTCCCACCATAACCACAACCTGCATATAAGAATTTACGTCCTATACGTATGTCCGAGCCAATACCTTCACGTACACTATCCACATCAGCACCTACTACCTCACAGAGATTGGCAATATCATTCATGAAAGATATACGGGTGGCAAGCATGGCATTCGCAGCGTATTTAGTCATTTCGGCAGATGCTATATCCATAAATATCACACGGAAATTCTGTATTAGGAAAGGTTTATATAGACGTGTCATCACCTTTCGGGCACGTTCGCTCTCCGTTCCTACCACCACCCTGTCCGGCGACATAAAATCCTTAATGGCTGCTCCTTCTTTCAGAAACTCAGGATTGGAGGCAACATCAAACGGAACATTCACTCCACGTTTTGCAAGCTCCTCAAGAATAACAGCTTTAACCTTATTGGCCGTTCCAACAGGCACAGTGGACTTTGTGACCAAAATGGTGTATTTATTAATATTCTGACCGAATTGACGAGCCACTGCAAGGACATATTTTAGATCGGCAGAACCATCCTCATTGGGAGGGGTTCCAACCGCCGAGAATACTACATCGACATCATCGATCACAGCAGTCAGGTCAGTGGTGAATTTCAGCCTCCCGTATTCTATGTTTCGCTTCACCAATTCATCAAGACCGGGTTCATAAATGGGAACCTCACCTCGGTTGAGTGAATCAATTTTCTTTTCATCTACATCTATACAAGTCACAATGTTGCCCATTTCAGCAAAACATGTGCCGGAGACGAGGCCGACATAACCGGTACCAACTATTGCAATATTCATATATTATCGATTATTTACTCACGCAAGAATTGTCTTTACAAATACTGGAAGTCAATTTGCAGCTACAAATTTACGAATTATTTCTTTATATATCGGCAATATCACATCTTCTTAAAAAAGACATGCCTATTTTATCGGATATTTTGTTTAATTTTGCAAAAATCTTAATGAACTTATGAGAGACGATAGAGAATTGCGCGCCGCAGCGTTTGAGACGATATTATTCTTTCCAGGCCAGACGTTCGAAACATGGCAGAAGATTCTTCTTCTGGAATATACTTCTGAAGTAGTGGAAGCTTTGGGGTCAAATCCAGAAGATGTAAAGGATGGACTTGCCGAACTATGGGAAAGCGAATATGAAGATGAATCCACAGGATTAACAAAGAAGTACTGCGAATGGGCAGTACTTCTTAAAAATCAAGCTATGGTAGATTTCTACAGAAAACTTGTGGAAGAGGCAAACAAGTCCTCATCCTGAGTCTTACATGACTGGCCGTCGATCAATGATCGTGACCATGACCACATTTGGTCTGGACATTGGCATCGATTGTCGCCATTGTGGCAAGATTGACGATATCCCTTACAGGGGCGTCGACACTTATAAAATGCACAGGATAGTTAAGCCCCATCTGGATAGGTCCTATGGCTTCAGCCACACCCAAAGCCAGCATCAACCGGTAGACATTGCTTGCTGCGCTCAGATTTGGGAAAACGAGTGCATTGACATCCTTGCCCTTAATTTTATTGAATGGATATATGGAATCACGTGATTCACGGTCCACGGCATAATGAGCCTGCATCTCACCATCGATAGCAAGATCAGGATAGAGCTCGTGCATACGCTCCACTACCTTATGCATCGTAGCCGATTCCTTATCCTTACTTGATCCAAAATTGGAGAATGACACCATAGCCATGACAGGTTCCTGTCCGAAATACTCAACAGAATTACGGGCAAGACGAGTGATATCAAGTAATGTCTCCTCATCCATATCGTGGTTGACCATTGTATCGGCAAGATAGAACACACCTTTCTTGGTGTTGAGGATGTGCATGGTGGCGAAATGATTGAATGTGGGACGGACTCCTACAACCTTCCTTGCAATCTCCGCAGGCACCTGCGAGCCTGAGAAAGTGCCGGCAATCATCGCATCTGCGTCACCGCTTACCACCATCATCATGCCGAAATGGTTGCGGTCCATCATCAGCTCAACTGCTTCATTGTAGGTCATGCCATTTCGACATTCCTTGTTGGCAAAGGCTTCGGCATACCGGGCACGTCTGTCAGCCTCACGGTCATGCCGTAAATTTACAATCTCGATGCCGGATATGTCGATGCCGAGCCTGTCGGCACGTTTCTGTATCATCTCTTCATTTCCGAGAAGAATAGGTATGCACACCTTATCGCGTCGTGCAGCCACTGCGGCACGAAGCATGTTGTCTGTATTGGCTTCGCTGAACACGACTCTTCGGGGATTGCACTGGGCTTCCTCCGTGAACCGCTTGACCAACTTGTTGTCCATACCCATGATCCGGCGCAATTTCGATGTATAAGCCTTCCAGTCAGTGATGATATGACGCGCTACCCCCGACTCCATCGCAGCACGAGCTACGGCAGGCGATACTGTGGTCAGCAAGCGTGGATCAAGAGGCTTTGGCAATATGTAGTCCCTCCCGAATTTCAATCCAGAGATATCATACGCTGAGTTGACTACCGATGGCACAGCCAATTTGGCAAGACCGGCAATTGCATATACCGCCGCAATCTTCATGCTTTCATTGATGCATTTCGCCCTAACATCGAGCGCGCCTCTGAAGATGTATGGAAAACCAAGAACATTGTTGATCTGATTGGGATAATCTGAACGCCCTGTGGCAAAAATCAGGTCAGGACGAGAAGCCATGGCACTTTCATAGTCAATTTCCGGGTCAGGATTTGCCAGAGCGAATACAATTGGCTTGGGTGCCATGGATTTGAGCATCTCTGGAGTCACCACATCCTTAACAGACAAGCCAAGGAACACATCTGCATCCTTCATGGCATCAGCCAATGTCGAAATCTGACGATCGGTAGCAAATTCAGCTTTCTGCTGATTCAGATCAGTGCGACTTGTGGTGATCACTCCTTTGGAATCACACATCACAATATTTTCCCGGCGTACGCCAAGAGCCATGTAAAGCCGCGTACAGCTTACTGCAGCCGCTCCTGCCCCATTGACCACCAGACGTATATCACCAATTTTTTTATCCTGAATCTCAAGGGCGTTTAGAAGACCGGCAGCAGAGATTATGGCTGTGCCATGTTGATCATCATGCATTACGGGGATATCACAAATCTCCTTTAGACGATTTTCGATCTCAAAACATTCCGGTGCCTTTATGTCCTCAAGATTGATTCCTCCAAATGTAGGTTCGAGAGACTTGACAACATTGATAAACGCTTCAGGATTCTTTTCGTCCACTTCAATGTCAAAGCAGTCAATTCCTGCAAAAATCTTGAACAGCAATGCCTTGCCTTCCATCACCGGCTTTCCTGCCAACGCACCGATATCACCTAACCCGAGCACAGCTGTACCATTGCTTATCACCGCTACGAGGTTGCCTTTGTTGGTGTATTCATAAGCATCCTCCGGATTCTTTTCTATCTCCTTGCACGGATAAGCCACTCCTGGCGAATAGGCAAGGGCAAGATCATATTGGGAAGAGTATGGTTTTGTCGGGATGATTTCAATCTTTCCCGGTCGCGGCTCCCGGTGATATTCAAGAGCTGCCTCCTTAGTAACCTTTGACATAATATTTACCTTAAAATTGCGTGATTTTATTTAGATGATATCTCATATTTCATGAGACCTGAAAGCTTCTCGTAAGGAATGATGGCAAAGAAATTCCCATCGGCATAAGGTGCTATCTCGTAGGGTTGGTAACTGAAAATGACTCCGGACGGGAGAAGACCGGGATCACCGATTGATATTGGCTCTCCTTCGAGATACTGGCTGAAATATGTTTTAAGCTGTGAAAGAGATGTCAGGCGATGGGAATTCATGAAATCATCATCCTCGGCTATCGCTTCATAGATAAGCTCCCGAACCTCATCCTCCACACCTGGTTTGAACAATGAGGCGTATGTGACCGGAGCGTTCCTTTTCAAATCATAAGATACAAAGCGATTACCGTACATTCCATGAGCACCTCCTCTGAAAACGAAGAAAAAATCTTGATATGTGACGTAATTTGCCGACATGAAATAAGCAAGCAGACTACGGGAGTAAGAATATGTAAGGTCGGATTCCTTTTCCGGATAATCACCCATGAAAGCCTTCTCAAGTACCGAACCAATAGCCTGGATATTCTCATTAAATGCGAGAATATCATCGATGCATTTCTCAACCCAGGCCTTTACTTTAGAGGAATGAGGCACTTCGTCGGAGGGGTCGTCAACCGCGTAAGCGAAGACAGCTTTCTGTCCTGTGACTGATGTGTCACCAACAGCCACAGTGTTGAACTCTGGGTAAACAGGGAAAGCATCCCTTAGAGACCTTACGCTTTCGGGTTGCGAGAAATCCACATCTACACTTTGCAAGAGATTATGGATCTTATATCTGGTGGGAGCAAGACTGTCAAGCCGCACTGTCGGACTATTCAAAATGATTCCTTCTTTACCATAAATGATGTTTTGAGTAAAATCCGGGTTATTAACGTAGACATACGCTTGCTCGGGTGACGAGTATAACGTGTCAAGAGAGTATTGATTTCCGATGATACGTTTCGCCACAGACATGGAGATACCGCGTGAATTCACCTCATCGCTAACTGCTTTCTTTTCCCGATCACAAGCCGTGACAGACAAAATCAGGGCTATCGCACCTGTATAGTATATTGACTTTTTCATTGAATCATATTTGGGATTACAAAAATAACAAAAAATACTCATAAAAGTTATGTGCTATTGTAAAAAATATTTCTCTTTTTTTAGTTAACTTTGCATAGTCAAACAAAAAAGGAAAAAACATGCCGCTTAAAATTTGTATTGCTACTGGCACGCGGGCTGACTGGGGGCTTCTTCATCCACTTGCTTCGGCGCTGAAACGCCACACTGATGTATGTGTGCAGATTCTTGCGACCAATATGCACTTACTTAAACGGTACGGATATACAGTGGATGAAATAAGGGCTGCAGGATTTTCAGTTGATGCAGAGGTCAGGATGCCTGACACAGATGATAATCCATCATCGAAGGTTAAGGCTATGGCTGACTGCATGCAGGGATGCGCCCATGCATTCGAGACCCTGTCGCCGGACATGCTGATAATCCTTGGCGACAGATACGAAATGCTTGCAGTGGCAGTATCAGCTACCATGTTCAAAATTCCCATTGCCCACATTGCCGGAGGAGAGATAAGCGAGGGAGCTATCGATGATTCAATCCGTCACGCTATCACAAAATTGTCAGCATTACATTTCACTGAAACGGAAGAGTATCGAGAAAGAGTCATACAAATGGGAGAGCAGCCGTGTAATACTGTAAACGCTGGGGCCCTGGGCGTGTGGAATATCATGCATCAATCGCTTATCGGCAATGACGCCCTTTCCCACGCTATTGATTTCCCAATTGGCTTCCGTGACACTTTTTTGGTCACGTACCACCCGGCCACACTTGACAGCATAGACTGTTCTGCCAGAATTGAGGCATTGTTGAAAGCATTGGACCATTTCCCGGATTACAAAGTACTCATCACCTACCCCAACAACGATGCCGGATCCGAACAAATCATTGGAGCCATCCACAGATACGAAAAAAGGCATCCTCAAAGGGTAAAAGTAGTCAAGTCTTTAGGAATGATGAGATATCTATCGATGCTGCAATTCGCTGCTGCTGTAATAGGCAATTCATCGAGCGGAATAATTGAGGTGCCTTCTACCGGTATACCAACTGTTGACATCGGTTCACGACAAAAGGGAAGGATATCCGCACCGTCGGTAATACATTGTGGGGACACAGAAAAAGAAATTATTGAAGCCATCAGCAAAGCAATCTCCGAGGATTACATCGCTATGGCGGAAAAGCGCATCAATCCATATTACAAGTCGGATACAGTCGACATAATAATTAATAAAATAATGTCAGCCGACCTGAAACAAATTATCAAAAAGAAATTCCATGACACCGCTATACATCATACCCGCACGAGGGGGGAGTAAGGGCATACCCAAAAAAAACATCAAACCTCTCGGTGGGAAACCATTGATTGCCTACGCTATACAGACGGCTAAAGCACTTTCATCCGACGAGAGGCATATAATTATGTCAACTGACAGTCAAGAAATCGCCGACAAAGCCCGTGAATGTGGAATGACGGTAGAATATATGCGTCCGGCTTATCTTGCAACAGATACAGCCGGAAGCCGGGAAATGATGCTTGACGCTATGGACTGGGCTGAACGAAGAGGGATAGACTACGATTGTGTGGTCCTTCTCCAGCCCACTTCGCCATTCCGCACTATTGACGATGTTGAGAAATGTCTCAAGATATACAACGACAGCATTGATATGGTGGTCACAGTGAAAGAGACATCTGTCAATCCTTATTTCAATTGTTTTGAAACCGACACAAAAACGGGGTTCTTACATTTATCGAAAGGTGATGGCAGCTATGTACGTCGTCAGGATGCACCAAAATGTTACGAATACAACGGTGCGGTGTATGTGATAAATCCGGAATCCCTAAAGAAAGAGGTCATGGGTAAATTCAAAAAAATTGTGCCTGTCGAAATGCCACAGGAAAGAAGTGTTGATCTGGACACCCCTCTTGATTGGGCAATAGCAGAGATGCTGATTAAAGAGATGTCTGATTGTAAAAGCAATAATCGGCGAAAATAATGATTGATATGGAACAGCATATTATCAGCAAAAAACTGACGTTGATAGAAGCCTTGCGCCGTCTCAACGATCTGTCAGGTAAAAATATGACATTGTTCGTGACAGATGCAGATGGAAAGGTGGAAGGCACACTGACGGATGGAGACATAAGGCGAGCTTTGGTCAGTGGTGCGTCACTTGAGAGCAGTGTTGACAAAGTGATGCACCGTTCCTTCAGGTTCATTCAAGGATTCAGAGCTGATGTTAACCTAATAAGGGAATTCCGAAATAATGGCATCACCCTCATACCATGGCTTGATGAATGTGGAAGACTCAAGAAAATCATAAATCTCGACCACAATCATACGATACTGCCATTGAGCGCCATTCTTATGGCAGGAGGTAAAGGAGAACGTCTTCGTCCCCTAACCCTCAACACTCCCAAACCCTTGCTGAAAATTGGAGACAAGCCTATCATAGATTACAATGTCGAAGCTCTTGTACGCTCAGGAATAACAGACATCACTGTAACGACAAGATATCTTTCTGAAAAAATCCATGAGCATTTCAAAGAGCCAATAGCGGGAGTGAAGATAAAGTGTGTGAAAGAAGAGGATGCTTGTGGTACAATCGGAGCAGCCTCATTAGTTCCGCTCCCATCTGAAGGATATACCCTGGTGATGAATTCAGATCTCCTGACCACCATATCATTCGAGGATATGTATCTGCATCATCTCGCCAACAAAGCCGACATCACAATAGCAGCAATTCCATATCAGGTATCAGTGCCGTTTGCGATTCTTACTTCCGATAACAAAAGACCTGACAGGGTGACAGGCCTGGAAGAAAAGCCCTCGTACTCATATTTTGCGAATGCCGGAATTTATATCTTTCCTAACAGAGTTCTCAGGAGTATTCCCACTGTCGGTCGCACGGATGCAACGGATTTAATTGAACAATCGATCAGAGAAGGACTTGCCGTGACGCAGTTTCCGCTAAACGGCACTTGGATTGACGTTGGTTCACCCGCTGATTTCAGACAAGCCAACGAACTCATAAAGTATGTGAAAACAATATAGACCTGTCAGGCGACAACCAATCGCAAAGAAATATTGTTAATCATTAGTGGCATTAGAAAATATGTGTCCAAACGTATATTAATATTTAATTTTGATCGATATGGCTGATTCAAATTTTATTGACTATGTAAAGATATTATGCCGCTCAGGCAACGGAGGTGCGGGTTGCTGTCATTTCCATAGAGCAAAATATGTGCCGAAAGGAGGACCAGACGGAGGCGACGGAGGCCGTGGAGGCAACATAATACTCCGGGGAAATAAAAATATGTGGACACTGCTTCCGCTCAAATACAGGAGGCACATATTCGCTGGAAATGGACAAGCCGGATCCGCCGGACGTAGTTTTGGTAAAGACGGTGAGGATGTGACAATTGATGTGCCTTGTGGCACAGTGGTGTATGATGCCGAGACAGGAGCGTATCTGGCTGAAGTGACTAACGACGGTCAGGAGGTGAAGCTTCTGAAAGGAGGTCGTGGAGGCAAAGGAAACTGGTTCTTCAAATCTTCTACCAACCGCACGCCCCGCTTTGCTCAGCCTGGAGAACCAGGAATAGAACGCAGCGTGATACTTGAGCTCAAACTACTGGCTGATGTAGGTCTCGTAGGACTGCCAAATGCAGGAAAATCAACATTACTGTCAGCCTTATCGTCTGCAAGGCCTAAAATTGCCGATTACCCCTTCACCACCATGGAACCTCAATTGGGTATCGTAAGCTATAGAGACAATCGGTCTTTTGTCATGGCAGATATTCCAGGAATCATAGAGGGAGCAAGTGAAGGCAAAGGGCTTGGATTGCGTTTCCTCCGTCACATTGAAAGGAATGCCGTCCTATTGTTCATGGTTCCGGCTGATGCAGAAGATATTGCAGCCGAATATCAGTTGCTTCTCCATGAACTGCAGCAGTTCAACCCTCAACTTATGGATAAACAAAGGGTACTGGCTATTTCGAAATGTGATATGCTTGATGAGGAACTGATCGATGAAATTAGAGGCACATTGCCTGACGATGTGAGCACAGTGTTTATCTCAGCTGTCACAGGGTTTGGCCTGACTGAGTTAAAGGACACCTTGTGGAGAGCAATCAACGATGACAACAACCATATCTCGAAAATTGAAATCGTACAGCGTCCGCTTGATGCCCAGCACCGGGTCAGCGAGGAGGATGATTTCATATTCAAGTACGAACCCACAAATGAAGAGCTTGAAGAATCCGAGGATCTTCAGACCATCAGTCCGGAAGCATGGGCTGATGAAATGGGATACGATTGGGACGAAGATATTGATTCAGAAGAAGATCAATAAGGATCAACATCATAGTACAATACAATATGGCGCATGGCTGGAACTGAAGAATGTAGTGATGCCTGAAGTTCCTTCAAGATTTCTTTCACCTGTGCCATCGAAGCATTCAGCTCTACTTTCAGCATAATCTGCCGGATATAGTAGAGCTGAATTTTTGCGACAGACGGTTTTGTCGGACCCGATACCCGCGTGCCGAACAAGCCACGGAGACGGTCGGCATACATATTGGAAATATTGTCGAGCTCAGTTTCATCCTTATGTTTCAGATATATGTATATCAGCCGGGTGAAAGGAGGATATGCGAAGAGCCTTCGTTCCTCAATCTCCGTCTGATAGAAAGCGAGATAATCGTGAGATTTCACAAAAGCAATCACCGGATGTGACGGAGTTCGGGTCTGGATTATCACTTTTCCGGCATTATCCCTGCGGCCAGCACGCCCGGCAACCTGCTCAAGAATATTGAACGAACGCTCGGCAGAACGAAAATCAGGAAAATGAATCATCGCATCAGCATTCACTACCGCAGCTATCGTAACATCTCCGAAATCCAATCCTTTTGTGACCATTTGTGTACCAACCAAAATATCAGCCTTGTGTGATGAGAAAGTCGAGATAAGTTTTTCGTAGCTATTTTTGTTGCGCGTAGTATCAAGGTCCATCCGTACGCTTCTTGCCTCAGGGAAAAATTCCTCCACTTCGTCAGCGATACGCTCGGTGCCATATCCCACTACCTCAATTGAGGCTTCCTTACACACAGGACACGTGTCCGGCACAGGATAGCTCGTACCGCAGTAGTGGCAAACCAGTGAATTTGCACTTTTATGGAAAGTCAGCGTAACATCGCAGTATTTGCATTTTGGCACATACTGGCACTGAGTGCAATGAGCCATAGGAGCAAATCCTCTCCGATTATGAAAGACGATCGCTTGATTACCGGCTTCTACCTGTCTACGGATATCCCCGATGGTGGAAAGGGCAAAAGAACCTTTTACTGCTTTTCGCTTGTTTTCCACTGACATATCTGTCACTACAATTTCCGGCATTGAAATACCTTGATATCTCTGTGACAACTCCACCAGCCCATATTTACCTGAAGAGGCTTTGTAATATGTCTCAATCGATGGAGTGGCACTTCCCAGAAGGGTCTGCGCCCCATGCATGTGTCCAAGCATGATCGCGGCATCACGCCCATTGAAACGAGGTGAGCGATCGAACTGCTTGTAGGATTGATCGTGTTCTTCATCAATCACAATCAGACCAAGTTTGGCAAAAGGAAGGAAAACTGCAGAGCGCGTGCCAAGAACGATGAGTGGTTCATTTGAAGTCAGAAGGCGATTCCATATTTCCACTCTTTCATTGTCAGTGAACTTAGAATGATAAATCAAGAGCTTATCTCCGAACACTTTCTGAAGACGGCCGGTGAGTTGGGTGGTTAGAGCTATTTCCGGAACAAGAATCAATACCTGCTGACGTTTCTGAGTGACTACCTGTTCTATAAGATGAATATACACTTCAGTCTTCCCACTTGCAGTGACACCATGAAGAAGAACTATGGATTTTTCCTTGAACTCATTACATATTGAGTGAAACGCTACCTTCTGTGCATCCGAAAGCTCAGGCATTGGATCGAGCTCTCCACCATAGAATCTAAAACGCGAGGTTTCTTTCGTAAATCTTTCAGCTATATTTTTATCTACCAAAGCCTTAAGTATAGGAATTGTAAGCCCGCTTTTTTCAATAAGTTCATTAAGAAGAACTTCACGACATTTATTATCTTTGACATTGAAACCAGAAAGCTGGATCAGCGTAAGAAGCATCTTTTCCTGTTTAGGCGCACCCTTAACTTTTGAAAATGCATCTTCGACCGATCCGCTTGCAAATGCATCAGCAGACAGCCTCACGTACTGATCACGTTTAGGCCGAAACCTGTTCACAAGAGATTCAGAAATGACAGTGGCTCCCTTGAGAAACATCTTTTGCATCAAAGGTGCGACATTTCTGAATCCGGTCTCTTTTTCCACCGCGGCAGCGGACATTTTACCTTTGTTAGAAAGGAGTTGGAAGATGATTGATTCGCGTTCGGAGAGAGTGGCGATATCCTCTGCACAAAAATCCGGATTAGCTTCAAAAAGAGTCTCACTTTCTATCTTGAGACCTGAAGGAACTGCAGCATTATAGACATCACCAATAGAACATAGGTAGTATTCTGCCATCCATTCCCAAAACTTGAGTTGTGGATATCGCACCACAGGATGAGAGTCCAGTACATTAGTCACCTCCTTGACAGTAAACACAGCAGGAGCCTTATGAACGAACGCAGTGACAATACCGGTGTAGAATTTCCTTCGGCCAAAAGGAACAATCACCCTTGAGCCGACACTCACCTCTCCTGCCATGTGATCCGGAAGCGAATAAGTGAAAGCACCACCGACAGGCACCGGCAATATTACCTCGATGAAAGCCATGGTCTATAACGCCTTACGATAGAGAATCATTGCAATAATGGCGTAAATAAAATTCGGTATCCACATAGCCACGAATGCCGATGTCAAGCCTGAGATCGCAAAAGTCTGCGTAATAGTCATAAATAATATATAGCTGAAACTCAACACGAGTCCGATACCAATATTGAGCCCCATTCCTCCTTTTGTCTTTTTTGAAGACAAAGACATACCAATTACAGTGAGAATGAATGCTGCGGCTGTCATAGCGAACCGACGCTGGTATTCCACCTGAAAGGATTGTATATTCGCCACTCCGCGGGTTTTCTGCCTCTCGATATATTCAGCCAGATCCGGTGTGGTCATCTTCTCGTTGTCGTTTACGGCAATGAGAAAATCGCGAGGTTCGAAGGGAATCATGGTATCTATCTGATGGCCTTTCCGGATCGATTCATTCTGTCCTTTAAAATCCCGGATCACATAGTCGTATGCTTTCCAAAGATAAAGGGTATCCCATCTTACGGTCTGAGCAGTAAGCCTGGACACCAGGCGTTTATCCTCATCAAACGATTCAAGTGAAAAACGTACACCAGTTTTTGTATTCTTGTCGAAACGACTCATATAAGCTATCTGTCCAGGAGCCACCATAAGCATTATGTTGGATCCGTAGTCCACGCTCTTATTCTTGACATATGTGTTCTGGTAGTTGATTCGTTTTACATTAGCAGGAGGAATCACGTATGCAGATAAGAGATAAGTGAATATTGCTATTACAAGCGCAGAGATCATGTAGGGACGGAGAAGCCTGTTAAAACTGACTCCCGCCGACAGAATGGCAATGATTTCGGAATTACCCGCCATTTTCGAGGTAAAGAAAATAACGGCGATAAAAGTGAACAGAGGTGCGAACTGATTGGCAAAATATGGAAGAAAGTTGACAAAATAATCCATGACCGTGGCACGCAGAGGAGCAGCCATGAAGGCATCAATCTTCTCATTGATATCGAACATCACTACTATTGCCAGAAGCAACAATATGGAGAACACGAAAGTGCCAAGGAATTTCTTGATTATGTATCTGTCGAGGATTTTCAGCATTTTTTGAGCAATCAGATTCGTGTGTTGAGTATTTCCACCATCTCGTTTTTCCAGGAGTGGAAATCTCCTGCCAAGATATGGCGACGCGCCTCCTTGACAAGCCACAAGTAGAAAGCAAGATTATGAATCGAAGCTATCTCCAGAGCGAGAAGCTCGTTGGAAATAAACAGATGTCTTACGTAGGCTTTTGAATAGACGTGGTCGACGAACGACGGGCCTTCCTCCTGCAAAGGTGAGAAATCGTCCGCCCACTTTTTGTTGCGCATATTCATCGTACCATGCTTTGTGAACAACATGCCATTGCGACCATTGCGTGTGGGCATCACACAATCCATCATGTCGATGCCTCTGTCAATCGCCTCCAGAATATTCACAGGAGTACCTACACCCATAAGATAGCGAGGACGATCTACGGGAAGAATGGAATTGACCACCTCGATCATCTCGTACATGACCTCTGCCGGCTCGCCCACGGCAAGACCTCCAATTGCATTCCCTTCAGCACCGAGTGAGGCCACATGCTCAGCAGCTTCTCTTCTCAGATCTGAATATGTGCAGCCTTGCACTATCGGGAAGAAAGCCTGGGAGAATCCGTAGAGAGGTGTGGTTTCTGAAAAATGTTTCCACCCGCGTTCAAGCCATCGCTTCGTGAGATCAAGAGATTTACGCGCATACTTGAAATCGGAAGTGCCGGGCGGACATTCATCAAGAGCCATCATGATATCCGAACCAATCATTCGTTGAATATCAACCACGTTCTCAGGCGTAAAAAGATGCTTCGACCCATCTATATGGCTGCGGAAATGCGCTCCTTCGTCGGTGAGCTTACGGTTTGAGGAAAGAGAAAATACCTGAAAGCCACCGCTATCAGTGAGAATCGGTCGCTCCCAGCCGATGAATTTGTGCAGGCCTCCTGCCTTATGCAGGATTTCAGTGCCGGGTCGCAGATATAGATGGTAAGTATTACCTAAAATGATCTGCGCGCCTATATCATCACGCAGATCATGGAAATGCACAGCCTTGACACTACCGACGGTACCCACGGGCATGAAAATTGGTGTCTCGATACGCCCGTGTGCCGTCGTGATCACACCGGCACGCGCAGCGCCGGTTGTATCTGTAGCTGAGAGAGTAAAGTTCATCTTAGAAAAGTTTATCAGGATATTCACCTGCATCATGCAGTGCTGCGAGCCTTTCCACCACTGCAGGGCGGTCTTCAGCATACGTTACCCCGAACCATTGGGAAGGAGTAGTCAGCACCTTGACTGATTTTTCACCATTCTTTATCAAGGTATCAACAACTGCGGGAATATAAAATTCGCTCTTCAACTCTGAACCACGTTCATCAAGGAATTTCTTGAATTCGCGTTCGGTGAAATCAAAGTAATCGGGATTGAACCCCCAGAGATTCATCGACACGGGAGTAGTGGGTTCAAGGAACTGCTCCTTGCCTTCTTCATCGGTGAAATGAATATCATGGTTTGAATCGAAACCAATAGCCGTGCGCTCTACCACGGTGCTTAGATTGCCTTCAGCATTCAGAGAACATACTCCTCTCGATACTGTGCCATTTTCGGTCATGGTGTTGCCAACCTGAAAAGCCACCATCGAATAGTCGTCATGGCCTTCCATAAGCCTTTGGGCTATTTCTACAAATGCCTCCCTTCCATAGAAATCATCGGCATTGACCACCGCGAAAGGTTCGCTTACCACATTACGCGCTGCACGTATGGCATGGTTCGTGCCCCATGGTTTTGTCCTACCTTCAGGGACACAGAAACCTTCAGGGACATCATCAAGACTTTGGAAAGCAACTTCCACAGGGATATGACCTTTATATTTTGAAAGGATCTTCTCGTTGAAATCCTTTTCAAAATCTTTACGGATAACGAATACGACCTTACCGAAACCAGCCTGAATAGCGTTGTAAATGGAATAATCCATGATGGTCTCACCATGAGGTCCCACGCCATCGAGTTGTTTAAGACCGCCATATCGGCTGCCCATACCAGCAGCTAATACCAATAATGTTGGCTTCATACAATAGTTATTATAACAGTTACGAAAATGCTTTACAAAATTACAATAATTCCTCCACACTGCAAAGTGAACTGCAAAAAAACAAAAAATAAGAGCATTCAATGAAAATTTTTTGTAGATTTGCACAACTTTTACGATCTAACCCAAATGATAGAGCAAGAATTTTCATCCCAGCTGTTGGAAAGCGCAGTGACAGAACTTTCACGATTGCCCGGCATAGGACGCAAGACAGCCTTACGGCTTGCTTTACATCTGCTAAGGCGCGAAGAAAATGCATCAATAGCCTTAGGAGAAGCTATAATAAAAATGCGTAAAGAAATTCGGTACTGCAGCGTATGTCATAATATAAGTGAAGACAAAGTCTGTGCCATCTGTTCCTCGCCGTCACGTGACAACCGGACGGTGTGTGTGGTTGAGAATGTAAAGGATGTGATGATATTTGAAAGCACCGGCCAGTACCGCGGACTATATCATGTGTTGGGTGGACTTATATCGCCAGTTGACGGAGTCGGACCTGACCAGCTTGAGATTTCGTCACTAATTGAAAGAGTGAAGCAGAAAGAAGTAGATGAAGTGATCCTGGCCCTCAGCGCAACAATGGAAGGCGACACAACCAATTTCTACATCTACCGGCGCCTCCAGGATACTGGAGTGAAAATCACTCAGCTTGCAAGGGGTGTGGCAGTTGGAAATGAAATTGAATATACCGACGAAATCACTCTCGGAAGATCCCTTCTGAATCGCACATTGTTTGCCGAATCGTTCAAATAGAGTAATGTGTCTTTTACAGTTAATCCAAGTATATTTTTTTTCACAATAACCTATAAATTAATAGCCAATGCAACCTGAAATCAAAGTCAGAGCTATCGAACCTGCCGACATCGACTTTCTGTACAGGATCGAGAACATTCCCCAGGTGTGGAGCATCAGCTGGGGTGACGCTCCCGTATCGCGCCAGCTTCTATGGGACTACATCAATTCATACACAGCCGATATCTATCGCGACCGCCAACTACGACTGATTATTGAAAGCGATGGACTTCCCATTGGCACAATAGACATTTCGGATTACGACCCCCGCAATGCACGTGCCTTGATCGGAATAGCTATAGACGGCCCCCATCAGAACAAAGGCATAGCCACCGAAGCCCTCCGACAGGTGATTGAACGCTGTCGTGATACCTTTGGAATGCATCAACTGGCAGCCATGATACTGAAGGATAACGAGGCATCACTCCATCTCTTTGAGAAATTGGGATTCAAGACATCAGGATGTCTCAAGTCGTGGCACAAAAGAGGAAGCACCTATATCGACACTGTGATAATGCAGCTCATGCTGTAGAAAAGCGCCGGAAAAAGCAAACGCCTCTTTCATGACCATGGCAGATGAAAGAGGCGTTTTTCTACCATAAGTTGAAACGATAGCCAAAAGAAATATCTGCGGTAAAAATAGAATTCTCGAAAGCGGCGCTTTCGTCATTCACAATCGCCGTATTAATATTCCCCACTATTCCGGCGAACCATTGCTTATTGTTCCACACTACCGACATTTTTAATTGGTTGGAGAAGGTTGGTGTTGTAGTTGTTTTTTGAAGACTGTTGATTTTGCCAATCTTCAATCCAACCGATGGTGACTCCGACACAGCAAACAGCCAATTGGGACTGAACAAGAAATTGTAGCCATAGCCTCCCTTCAACGCAATATTCTTGGTATTGGCAACATAAGAAAAATTATCCCATGAACTTGGAAGCGCATCACGCATATAATCGGGAAGATCGGCAAAATTAAAATTGAAATTCTGATTATAGAAACTTACGCCTGCAAACCACGATCCTTGACTCTTGAGCTGAATTCTGCTGAAATTGAATGCAGCAGCCTGGGAGTATTTCTTATGATTGAAAAAGTAATACGCATCAAAACCAAAAAGTGTCGACTCGAGTCCGTCAAATGCAAGATTCGGGTTGATATTATGTCCGGGAGAACCAAAACTATTGATTTTCACGCCTCCAGTGTTCTTTACAAACTGCATGTCGAAAGAAAACAACATACAGCTGAATCCGAAAGAAAACTGCTCGCGGGCTTTTTCATTGTTGCTTCCAAAAAAACGGCTGACATTCTTGTCATAGCCTGCAGAAACAGCGAGATAAGTCAGATAGGCACCAATTGACGTACTTGGATCGGAACGCATGCTCATATTGACATTATTCGGAAGATAGAATCTGTAAGTGTTCACCCAACTGTCAGACTTAGCTTTAGCATTAAATTTATATCCGGTACCTTCAACATAAGTGGTATCATAACCGTTGAAAAAATCATCACCCCAGCGATATGTCTTCACTACAAAACGAGGAAATGCCCCCCACTCCGCAATGGAGTCGAGGGCAAAAGAAATTGCATCGGAGCGAAGCACTCCCAGACACATCAGCAGTATCAGCAAAGTGCGCCGAAGCATCAATCGTCAGTTTTGATAATACGGTATCTCACAAACGCCTCTATGGCTTCGTAAGCTGCAAGACCAAGGTCCTCGTACAATTTGGCGGTCGCCCTGTTGCGTTCTTCTGCGCGTTGCCAGAACAGGCGGTCATCATCGCCGAGGAATGGGGCATTCTCCATTTGAGACTGGTGTTTCAATATCGAATTACGTTTGAACCGTAATTCCTCCGGACTCAGAGGGACGGCCATCTCGATATGGTCAATCTCCCACTCTGCCCAGGCTCCGCGGTACATCCAGATATCGCATTCCTGCATCCATGGTTCTGACGACAATTCATCAATCGCCGCGAGAACAGCATCGAGACAAACACGATGTGTGCCATGAGGATCAGCAAGGTCGCCTGCTACGAACATCTCATCGGGACGTATGTCAACCAACAGTTTCTTGACAATATCAATATCATCCTGTGAGAGATCTCCTTTCTTCACCGTACCCGTTTCATAAAACGGCAATCTTAAGAAATGGACATGGTCAGGCTTAACCCCAATATAACTGCATGCTGTGCGTGCCTCACATTGTCGGATCACAGTTTTGAGTTCCCTGATATCCCGACTGTCGACATCTGACGCTCTTTTTGAAGTGATGAAATTATGAATTTCCTCACTTTTTTTCTTGTATGTGGCAGTGTCTATGCCGAAATCCTCAGCCAAGGAATCCATGAGCATCACATAACGCATCATATCCTCATCGCCTACTGCAATGTTACCCGAGGTTTCGTATGCGACATGAAGGTCATGTCCCTGATCGACCAAACGTTTCAAAGTGCCACCCATCGATATCACATCGTCGTCGGGATGAGGAGAGAATACAACGATACGTTTGGGATATGGTTCTGAGCGCTCGGGACGTGTGGCGTCATCAGCGCCAGGTTTGCCACCGGGCCAGCCGGTAATGGTATGTTGCAAATCGTTGAAAATCTTGATATTCACATTATAAGCCGATCCATACAGAGCAAGTAATTCACCGAGACCATAGTCGTTGTAATCTTTATCGGTGAGCTTGAGGATAGGCTTTTTGGTCTCACCGCAGAGCCATACGATGGCACGACGGATCAATTTATCATCCCATTCGCATGAGGTGACCTTCCACGGGTGACTGATTCGCGTCAGTTCATCAGCTGCGGCCAGATCAATCACTATGGTGGAATGCGTGTGAGTCTGAAGGAACGAGCTCGGTAAAGCATCAGTGACAGGACCTTCAACGGTTCTGGCTATCACATCAGAATAGTTTTCACCCCATGCCATACACGTGATGTGCCTTGCATCCATAAGATTGGCTATGCCGAGAGTTACAGCAGTCTGAGGTGCCTCGTCGCATTTATAGTCGGAAGCGATCCTATGGCGAGTCTCGTTGCTGAGGAGGACAAGACGGCACCGGCTTGTCGACTTTGAGCCAGGCTCGTTGAATGCGAGGGATCCCGACCTGCCGATCTCACACACTACGAGGTCGAGTCCTCCGGCACGTTCGATCTCCTGTTCGTATGCCTTGGCGGAGCGATAGATATCTTCTCTCTCAACCAGCGCATTGACACTATGGATATTTCGTTCGGGTATATCCACATGTTTAAGAAAAACATTCTTCAATCGTTCGAGAGTGCTCGGACCTTCTTGGATAATCGGATAGAACTCACTGATGTTGAATATGATCACATTGCGGAAACTCACCTTTCCCTCACGGTATGCAGCAATCAGGTGTTCGTAAACTATATGTGTAGCATTGCCTGCTCCAAGAGCAATGACACATTTGCCTTTTACATCAACAGAGGTGTTGATGATGCTTATAATGCGTCGAGCCTCAGCTTCTGCGCCCTCATCAGCAGACTCAAATATTTCAAGATACACATTCTCATCACGGCTTAAAGCCACTTTCTCCAACTCGTTTTTTGGAGAGTAGTATTTGCTTGGTATACGATCAAGCTTAATCAGTTTACTGAGGTTAGCCTTCATCCTTTCAAATTGTAGTAATTCGATAACGTTAGAAATATTATGTAAAATTAGACAAAAAAATTAAATTCTCAAAAGTGACGACATTCAAAAAACGTATTTTTCGCAATATTTTAATAAAATTTCCTCTAAGAAAGCAAAGGTTACGTCCCAACCATATATAAAAATATGGCCGAACATTGATGCCTGCACAGTATTTTTATAGTATTGATGGTTTGACTACTTAATTATCATTGAAGATATTTCAATACCGATTCGATGGAAATAACAAATATTTTCTCTTGCTGATTAGTAATTTTCATATTAATTTTGCTGTCTGAATAAAGAATTACCTTATGAATAACTCTGTCACAGGTTCAAAACCTCGTTATGAAATTCTTGACGGACTACGAGGAGTAGCCGCAGTAATAGTCGTTATGTTCCATCTTTTCGAGACATATTCTAAAGGTGTGCCATATCAGATACTCAATCATGGTTATCTCGCCGTTGACTTTTTCTTCGTTCTGTCGGGCTTTGTAGTTGGCTATGCCTATGATAGTCGTTGGGGTAATGGCTTGACTTTTGGCAGTTTCTGCAAACGTCGTATCATACGTCTTCAGCCCTTGTTGATCTTTGGCACAATAGTAGGAGCACTGCTGTTCTATATGCAAGGAGACCATCCTGATTTTCCTATAATCAAGGATACACCCTGGTGGATTGTCGTGCTGCTTATGATTTGGGGTGGTACCGTATTACCTATTCCAAAGTCTTGGGATATTAGAGGTTGGGCAGAGTTCAACCCTTTGAATGGAGCCACTTGGTCGCTCCTTTGGGAATATTTTGCCAACTTTTTATATGGATTGGTCCTGTATCGGTTAAAACTACGTACACTAATTATTTGCTCAGTAATGGCAGCATTGTTGGTGGTAAATGTGTGCCTGAACATTGATGTCTTTGGGGTACTTGACGCCAGGAATTATGCCGCTTATACCGTGATTGGCGGTTGGAGTCTGACGCCGGATCAACTGCTGATTGGTTTCTCCAGGCTGGCATATCCGTTTTTAATTGGACTTGTAATAAGCCGTGTTGCAAAAATGCGGATCCACATCTCGCGGCATGGCTTTTTGTGGTGTTCGGTCATCTTGGCTGCGATTTTGATTGTTCCTCGTGTTGGAGGGACTCACCCAGACAATTTCTGGATGAACGGCCTATATGAAATCGTAGCCATCTTATTCCTTTTCCCCCTTATTATCATGATGGGACGCGGAAGCACTGTGGACGGAGAGAAGTATGAAGGCCTTTGTAAATTTCTGGGTAATATTTCTTATCCTCTCTACGTTACACACTATCCTATAATTTATGTCCAGATGTCATGGGCGGCTTCTCATCCTGAAGCTCCCACATCGCAACATGTCTTTATGGGTTGCTGCTACTTCATAATTGCGATCGGCCTGGCGTATGCTTCTATGAAACTTTACGATATGCCAGTACGTCAGTGGCTATCCGAAAAATTTTTAAGTAAGTCAAGCGCACAACCGCGGAGACCGCAGGAGATCATATAAGTAATCTCATCGTGATACAAGCCAAGAATGGAGTTGCAGCCGGGAAGACAATCTCCGCGGTGGCCAACTGTTAAAGATTGTGCCGACATGCAAGAGAAAGCCATTGTTGATAAAGTCGTCGCAATCAAACGGTTCATAATATCCTCACTTTTCTTCGAGATATACTTTTATTCCCATATCTTTGTAGTGTTCGAATGGGCTTCCGGTATATATTCCTGTTACGTTGAATTCGATACCGTTATAGATTGTGGATCCTTCGAATCTGTCAATGTCGGCACCAACCTGTATATTGAATACTTTGTCTTTGGGCAACAGGCCTTTGACCTTTAGAGTGACGTAATACCAGGGGAAAGCATCGATGCGACCACAATCTTTCAACCGTAACGACCTTACGGTGATTTCATACACCGAGGTTTGCTCAACACCGTTGATGTAGAATTCAACCTGATCTTTTCCGTACGTCCAGTCGCGTGAACTGCCCTCATTAGCAGAAGACGGTTCATCCTGATTGCTGCAAGCTGACAGAACGAGCATGAGCAGCATTGAAAAATAAAAAATCCTTTCTTTCATATTAGTGTTGTTTGATGATTACATTTCTAAGACTTGAAAAGTGCTGAAATCCCCTATTGGAAAAATCTTTTTTTCTGATGCAAAGTTACTCTTGAAAAAAACTCTTGCCATACCCAAATGGGTACGATTACATTCAAAGAAGAAAAAGGCAAGGTAATCTGCCATCGTAGACGTCAGCAGATACATGAAGCTTTATCTGAGATTTACCGCATAGTAAATTTCAGTAACTTATCGTTGATTGTGGAATGTATACAAAAAAATCGCCTTCGTTGAGGCGATTTTTTTTGTATACACTGGGTATTGAGAAGATCTTTTTGCCTAATGACAGTTCATTTCAGGTTGTGGATCCTTGCCTCGATTGGATATATACCTTTCGTAGTAGGACATCAGTAGTGATGTGACGGGCAGAGCGATGATCATACCGATAATGCCTAAAAGGCTTCCCCACACCGAGAGCGACAGAAGGATGATGGCCGGATTCAGTCCCATCTCTTTTCCCATCACGTGAGGTGTGATTATGTAGTCGCATATCGTCTGGCTGATCAGATATACAAGAAGGGATTTTCCGAACAAAGCCGTGAATGTATCCGCTCCTCCAAATGAATTTATCAGGCATATAACAGCAACAGGAATGACTGTGACATACTGGAAATACGGTATCATATATAATATTCCCACAAGGATACCCATAGGAATAGCGAGGGGCAGACCTACAATCGAGAAACCTACACAATAGAATACTGCCGCACATAGAGCGACAAGTCCCTGTCCCCGGAAATAATGGTTCATGCTGTCCTGAACATCACGCACCACTGACATAGCGCCTTCGCGATACCTGTAAGGAACAATCATTTTAAATCCACGTGTGATCTGAGGATAATCTATGAGAATGAATATCACATAAATGAGCATCATGGCCCATCCGAGTATCTCCGCTATCACGCTAATCGACTGGCCAAGCAAAGACGTACCTTTGCTTATCAAGGCGTCTATATGCATATTGGAGAGCGTGCTCTTCAGGTCGACAGGATTAAAATGATTCTGGACATATTCGATCAAACCAGCAAACTCAGGTGGCAACGGTTTTTTACCGGTATCCACATCGTGGAGGATACGTCCGAGATCATCCAACTCGTTGACAACATGAGGCAAAAAAAGATATACGATTCCTACCACTACCGCCAAGACCTCTACAACCGTGAGAAGCGAAGATACCGTGCGTCCCTTTTCGTGAAGCCAGCGGCGATTGATCTCGACCAACGGCTGAAGCATGTAGGCGATGAAGCATGCCGCAAAGAACGGCAGCAGTGCATCACGCAGATAGCTGAGCAACATTACTAATACCGTTGCTATCGCCAAACCGATAATGAGTCTCATTATACGGTCGATATTCCAGAATGTTGTCTTTGTTGCCATATTGTCGGTAAACGATGTGTCAACCTTTGTAATATTCTATCTTGCCCACAACCTTGCGGCTCGGCACGGCGGGATCAGAAGCCGATACTGACGGCTGATGCATATCACAGGGAAAATAAAGGAAAAAACGATCGGGAGCTGCAGGAGAATATTCAATAGGCTCGTCGGTAATGAAATTGATCTTATCCTTTACGGGATCATACTCACCGGTCGGAATAACGTGGCCTGCCACACCCATCAGTTCAGATCCCTCAACAGTGTACTGAAGGTCAATGAAATCCTTGTGGGCCTCGATTTTTGTATTGGCAGCGTCCTTAGGAGTGTATTCAAGCATGTTCACCCACACACGTCCGTCGACTATATTGTGTTTACCTGCAGGAAGAGTACTGAGATCCGTATCTCGAAGAAAAGCAAAAAGCTTATCCCAAAGTTCCTTGTTGGCGGCATACTGAGTGGCGAACTCAACAGCGTTGACAGATGCATCGGTATCTACCTCCCAGCCATTGGCCCATTGACGGCTTTCAACCCAAGACTTGGCCTCAGCGGGAGAAATTTTCTTGTTATTTTCCATGAAATATAAGTTAACGTTTTATGATTGCAAAATTATGAAACATTGCGCGTATTCACTAATTTTTTTATAAAAAATTTCAGCCCTTCATCACAATCAGAGCGTTTGACCAAGAGGAAATGTGGCAATTATTTGATCTGCGAAAGAACAGCAGACAAAATCACAGCCGGAACAGAAACGTATATAGAAAAAAGCATTAACTTTGCAAATCGTTTTAGAAGATATGAATAAGACAAAACTTTACCTATACACTGAACACTATATTAACCATTTCATATTATGCTGACAACTGGGAAACTTGGATTCTGGGGCCTGACCGCACTCGTTTTCGGACTTATGGTAGGTGTTGGAATTTATAATTTGCCTCAAAATCTTGCAGCCGTAGCTAATCCATCATCAGTGGGCATGGCCTGGATTATCACAGCGGCAGGCATTCTGCCGCTGGTGATGGCATTCAAATGGCTCAGTGACAATTATCCTCAATATAACGCGGGACTGTACCAGTATGCTCAGGCAGGATTCGGGAATTATGCCGGATTCAACATTGCATGGGGATACTGGCTATGTACGGCCTTCTCAAATGTGACATACGCGGTTATGCTCAATGATGCTTTCGGCGCTTTTTTTCCTGCACTTCTGAAACATGGATGGGAGACTGTGGCATTCGGATCAGTCCTAATATGGGTAATGTACTATATAGTGACACGAGGAATAAAAACCGCCAAGATAGTCAACACCCTTTTAGCTGTCATTAAGATCATGATGATCATATTCATTATATCTACCTTTGTGGTGCTGTTCGACACGAATCTTTTCGAAGCCGGAGAATCCTGCAATTGGGATCTTTTCACACCGGCGTCGGAACAGATCAAGTCGACAATGATGATCACACTCTTCTGCTTTTTTGGGGTGGAGGGCGCAGTTATGATGTCGGCGCGAGCAAAGAAAGCCACCGATGTCGGGAAAGCGGGAATTGCAGGATTCCTGATCTCCCTGGTGCTCTACATGGCTGTGTCTCTATTATGTTTCGGCTTACTCAGACGCACGTCTTTAGCTGAGTTACCTGATCCGTCGATAGCATATATACTGAAAGACACATGTGGAGCCTGGGCTTACTGGTTCGTGATCAGCGCTGTGATAGTATCACTTCTTGGTGGCTGGGTGGCATGGACTCTTGTAGTGGCGCAAGTGCCTTACGAAGCAGCAATGGTAGGGATTCTGCCATCAGTATTCAAGAAGACCAACAGCCATGAAATGCCCATGTTCGGGCTCTTCACTTCCAGCATAGTGATGGAATTGTTCCTGATGATGGTGGTGATGGCTGATGATGTTTACCTGGCGGCCTTACACATCACCGGTCTCATGGTTATACCTTGCTATCTTTTTACCGGACTTTTTTTATGGAAAGTCGCAGACAATTTAAAGGTCAAGACAATAGCATTCATAACAACGGCATTCTGCCTTTGGATGGCTTATGCAGGCGGTCTGCTTGAAATGTTGATGACCTCTGTATTCTATCTGGCAGGCATATTCTTTTATGTTAAGGCGCGGAAGGAAAGGATGAAGGCATGCGAAAAGCTTTTCACTGCCAGGGAGTATTATTTATTGGCATTCATAATACTTGCATCAGTAGCTTCAACGATTCTTCTTATTCAAGGAAACGTAAAGATATGACCACAACCTATAAATCTGTTCCGGACGATTTTTGCAACACATAATTTATATGTTGATTCAAACCAATGGGAAGATCAGGCGTTTTCTATATAAATGGAAAACATTTGTAAAAGTATACGACAATGAAAACTCAAAATTTGATAATCGGAACTGTGGTTCTCATATCCGGGCTCACTTCATGCAATGGAGGACAGACCCTATCAACCAGTCAATTATCGGGAGAATGGAAAGGCTCGGAAACTACAATGACCATAGATGGGAATAATGATATGGCGGGTGGTAGAAGAGTAGATGTGGATGATGAAGAGATTAGCTTCACTCCTGTTCTCAAATTCGGAGTGAACGGTGACACTAAAGGTGGTAGAATTGATATCGCTACTAATTTTTCAATCTCACATACAATCACGCCGATCGGGAAAAAAATCCCTGTCACCGCTTCCATAGGCGGAACCTCCACCGCATCAGGGATATGGATTATCGAAGACGGGGACGATATAAAACTAATAATCGATGCCTCGAAAACAAAAGTTGATATCGACACAGCCTCCCTTACACTGTCATATCCTCATATTACCAAAGAACAGCAAGACTCAATTTCTGCCCTAAGGCAGCTGATAGCTTCCGAGTCGACTGGAATTGCTGAAACAATGATGTACAAAAAAATCAACGGCATCGATAAGTTTGAAGATGTGACGGTGACCGACAATATCATGACACTGAGAATGATGAATAACTTGATCACATTCTCTAAACAATGAAAACGGAGCAAATCACCTACCCATATCAATATGCTCGCGTATAAACAGGCGAGCACACATCTCTGCGTCATCCCCGGCGCGGTGGTGTTTTCCTTCAGGAATTCCAAGTTGCTCACAAAGATAGCTGAGCTTATTGCAACTGAATGAATAAGTCTCACGGGCTTTGGCAAGAGAACATTTCCAAGAGATCTCAGGTAGATGGATGTTGTAGTGCCTGGCTGCTTTTTGTAAGCAACCTCGGTCGAAAGGCATATTGTGGGCGACAAACGTATCGAATTCATCAAGATAGAGGCGTTCAATCTCTTCCCACACCTGATCGAATTGTGGAGCATCACAAGTATCGGCAGGAGTGATTCCATGCACCCTTATGTTGAAATAACTGTAACGATTGTGTTCCGGCCGTACGAGCCATGAGCGAGTCTCGGCAACCTCACCGCCACGAACCACACAGATTCCGATTTCGCAGATCGAAGAGCGGTCGGAGGTGGCGGTTTCAAAATCTATTGCGATAAAATTCAGGTTTTTCATTTCATGTATACGGATAGAAAAGGAGGACACTCAGTTGGTGCCCTCCTTGCTATTATTTTACGCCATTTTCCACGACGGCCATTCGCTTCAGACGGCCATCGGTGTAAAATCTATTAATCTGACCAATATCTTCCGGCGAGATTACCTTCACGCGGCATACCATCAAGGTTACGTCGGCAACATCAGTGATATGGTATATGTCACTGTATCCTTTTACCGCCGATGAGTCGATGATGACATAATCATAATTGACCTTCATGGCTTCAATCAGAGAGGCAAAACGGTCGGAAGCTACAATATCGGATGAGTTTACGGCTTTCTTGGAAGCTGTCAGGACGTCTAAAGAAAAACGTCCATCGATTTCAACCGGAACGACGTCTATGGCTGATGGATCCTTCATTGAAAGCACATAATCTGCAAGTGCTGCTGTAGGATTTTTTACATTAAGGGATGCAGCAACGCCCGGATTACGCATGTCAGCATCTATTAGAAGAGTCTTTTTGCCGATTGCAGCCAGAGAAGCAGCAAGATTGACAGCTACGAATGTCCTGCCTTCACCTCTATTCATCGAGGTTACTGCAACGACATTGCCGTTACATGAATTCAGGGCATACTGAACATCGGATCGCAACTGGCGGAACGTCTCAGAATTTGGTCCATCACCTTTAACAGCAAAAGTATCTGCCCCCTTGCTTTCTAAATAAATCGGCTGGAGACGGGGAGCTTCGAGGAGAGTGTTGATCTCACCAACAGAAATTGCAGGAGCCGATTTCATTTTGTAGAGGAACACATACAATGCAGCGAAAACAAACCCAAGGAATGCGCCAAGAGCAAGCAACATCATACGTGACAGTCCGGGTTCATCGGCAACGACATAAGGCGCATCCACAACCTGCGCGGGTAAAGATTTGGAATTGATATTCATGTTGAGCTCTTCGCGCTGCTGAAGAAGGAACAGATACATTTGCTCCATCAACATATTATCACGCTTAAGGGTAATGTATTCGCGCTCGATGGTCGGAAGCTCCCCGATACGCGACTTAGTGCGTCCTTCTTCATTTTTGATATCCCTAAGGGCCACTGAAGCATTGATGTACATCCTATCAATTGATGTGACGATATTGTCACGCATGGCATCGATTTGTTCGTCGAGCTGTCTTACCATGTTGTTATTGCTCTTCGCTGAATTGAGAAGCTCCATGCGCTGAAGGATCATTTGGTTATAAGTAGCAATAAGCCCGGGATCACTAGTGCTGGAAGAAGACGATCCTGATATAAGCTCAGGAATCAAGGAGTACTTGTTTTCCGGATTAGAGATAAAATCCTTTGTAAGTTTAAGGAGCTCGTAATTAGTCTGTGCCTCAAGAAGAGAAGCCTCAAGAGCACCGGTCTTCGAAATCAGATACTGAGCATCAACCTCAACATCCGTCAATTTGTTGTCCAGCTTGAATTTCTCAAGATTTCTTTCAGAATCGAACATATCCTTAGATAATGAGGCAAGTCGGTCATCGACAAGCTTGAGAGTCTGTGATGTACGTCCTAATTTGTAAAGATTTGAAACATCCACATAGTTGTCGATAATTGAGTTTAGCACCTTAATTCCATGTTTCGTATCTGTGGTGACAAGTGCAAGATCAATAAAGTCAGTCTTACGGTCAGGGACATAAATCTTCACTATCTTCATCAGACTTTGAGCAGCGGCAGAGTACGAGCAGAACTGAATCTTGAACGATGTAGCTTTCTCAGTATCAAAAAAAGGAGTCTTATCAATGGTAAAAGTTCCATAAGGAGTGGACACCTTACAGGGTAAGGCCATATTCTCAGCCTCGGCCACAGTCTTGCGCTTCACTTTTACCGCAACATTTACCTTGCCATCATCGAGACGCTTTACTTTAAAAACAAGGGCAACGGAGATTGTATCTGACATTTGATCAGGGACAATTAGCCGGAATGGTGAATCCGAGTACATAGGTTGCCATTTTATTCCAAACTTTTTTTGGAAATAAGACGTATTAAGATCGAGATCCTTAACAGCACCAATCATCACCGCATGCGACGACAAGACAAAAGTTTCATTGTCGGTAGAAGAAGACCCGCCAAACATATCCCCTAAAGAAAAAGAACGAGCAAGCTGACCGGCAAGCATCATTGACGAACTTGTGCCGGCATCGTCTTTCAGCATCAGCTGAGCCATAACCTGCGACTTGGGAGTCTGAATCACTGAAATGACACCTGCTAACAGAACGCAGCACACTATACATACAGCAAACAAACGCCACGATTTGAAGCAAAGGAGAATGTATTTGATTAAATTAAAACTGATTGTTGATGATTTATCTTTCATCTTATAGTCTTTTTTAGGTATTGGATTCTAACGGGACAGAGCTATCGCCAATGTCACAATAGTGGCAGCACTACTTATACAAACTGAGGCAACCTGAAGCTTGTAAGCATTGTACTGGTTATATTCGGCATTATCCTTGCGGATATCGTTGGGTTCTACGTAAATATAATCGTTCTGTTTAAGGTAGAAATATGGAGAAGAAAGAATATCTGCTGAAGAAAGGTCAAGTCTCACATGATTGCGTTTCCCATTTTCTTCACGAATCAACAGCACATTGTCGCGTCTACCATACTGATTGATATCTCCGGCATCAGCGATAGCGTCAAGAATTGAATATTTGGGGTTGTATACATATTTCCGACCTGCATGCCCTACTTCACCAACAACATCGATAAAATAATAAACAAGATTCACTGAAACAAGTGGGTTCTCTACATCTTTACTTATCAGCGCGGTAAGTTTATCTCTGAGCTGTTCAACGGTGAGACCTTCCACATTCAATTTACCTAAAACAGGAAATAAAATATCCCCTTTCGGGTCAACTACATAAGTCTGGTATCGCGGAGAAGTGGACGATAAAAGTTCATCCTTGGTTGCGGGATTGGCAAAAGGAATGTTGAAAACTGCTGAAGCCTGAGGATTTTCTGAAGTGACATTAATAACAAGTTCATCGCCGGGCTCAATCTTCACAGAATAATCGCCCAGAGGAACAGGCTCAGTGTTATCGATGTCTTTAAAGTATACCATATCTTGGCGATGCGTGGAACAGGCAACCATCATCCATGACATCGCAGCCAGAAGCGAAAGTCTTAAGAACCTCATATTTAAATAATCTTTATAGAAATATAACGACAAAAAAATTTAATTATTGTGGGATCGTTTCATCTGAATCCAATGGAGTAGCTATCAATTCGAAGGGAAGAGCATCGACAATCTTCACATCATAGAAATTCCCGATAGTCATTGGAAAATTCTTGGAAATCAGGACTTCCGGATCGACCTCAGGAGAGTCGAACTGAGTACGGCCTACATAATGTTCATCCTCTTCAGAATCAATGATTACACGCATTATCTGCCCGATCTTGTCACGATTGGACTCAAGCGATATCTCCTCCTGTATCTCCATAAGTTCAGCCACACGCTTTTCCTTTAACTCCGCAGGGATATCATCAGAAAAATTCGCAGCGGCATAAGTATCATCCTCCTCACAGTAGGCAAACACTCCCAAACGTTCGAACTTTTGTTCGCGCACAAACTCCTTTAACTCGTTGAATTCCTCCTCACCCTCACCTGGAAATCCCACCATCAGAGTGGTGCGGATATGAATGCCGGGCACACGTCTACGGATTTCCGACAAAAGGGCTTTTGTGGAATCTCCGTCGATGTGGCGGCGCATATTTGACAGCACCTTGTCGCTTATATGCTGAAGAGCGATATCAAGATATTTACATACATTAGGATAATGCGACATTACATCAAGAAGATCAGTAGGGAAATCAGCAGGATACGCATAGTGAAGCCGTATCCATTCCACTCCGGGTACCTGCGCGATATCCTCCACCAGGGCGGCAATGCTCTGTTTGCCGTATATATCCTTTCCATAGAATGTAAGGTCTTGAGCAATAATATTAAATTCCTTGACACCCCTTTCCACCAGATGACGCACCTCATTGACAATACTTTCTATGGGACGCGATTTATAGCGGCCCGTGATGACAGGAATAGCGCAGAACGCACAAAAACGATTGCAGCCCTCCGCAATCTTAAGATAAGCTTGATGGGAGGGCGTGGTAAGTGTACGGTCCCAATCCGGAATGGCATTATGCACTTTAGTGATCTCATCGACAATACCAAGCCAATCAAATTTCCCGAACCAGCCATCAACCTCAGGAATCTCTCCAAGCAGTTCATCAGGATATCTTTGCGAAAGGCATCCCATAACGAAAACCTTTTTTACCTTCCCGTCTGTCTTGGCCGCGCAGCAATCAAGAATCATGTTGATTGACTCTTCCTTTGCATCACCAATGAAGCCGCATGTATTGATCACAACATAGTCGCCCTTCACCTCCGATGGGTTGTGGGTTGCCGTGAAACCGGCTGTCTCGAACAAACGTATGAGACGTTCGGAATCCACAAGATTCTTTGAACATCCCATAGTGATAATATCTACCGAATTACTTTTCATTAACGTTTGCCAAATAGCGATTCCACAAACTCACGTTTATTGAACACCTGAAGCTGATCGATCTTCTCTCCCAACCCTATATATTTCACGGGAATCTGAAGCTGGTCGCTGATGCCGATCACAACCCCACCCTTTGCCGTGCCGTCGAGCTTTGTGATAGCCAGATGGGTAACCTGGGTGGCGGCGGAGAATTGACGGGCTTGCTCGAAAGCATTCTGACCTGTAGAGCCGTCGAGCACAAGAAGCACTTCATCAGGAGCGCCCGGCACAACCTTTGACATAGACTGCTTAATCTTTGTGAGCTCATCCATCAGTCCCTTCTTATTGTGAAGACGCCCTGCCGTATCTATTATCACCACATCCACACCATTGCTCACAGCCGACGAAAGCGTATCGTAAGCCACAGCGGAGGCGGCAGATCCTTGTTTCTGCTTTATGATCGGCACATCAGCACGACGAGCCCACTCTTCAAGCTGTTCTATAGCCGCCGCCCGGAATGTATCGGCCGCCCCGAGCATCACTTTATAGCCCTCTTTTTTATACTGATAGGCCATCTTACCGATTGTGGTGGTCTTACCGGCACCATTGACGCCTACGACCATTATGACATAAGGGCGACGTTTCCCCTGCGGCAAAGAAAACTCACCGGCGTTATCGTCTTCCGGACCAGAAACGAGGAGATCAGTGATTTCCTCATATAACAGATTATTTAATTCATCGGTGCCAACATATTTATCTCTGGCTGCCCTGTCACGGATACGGTCGATGATTTTCAAGGTGGTGTCGGTGCCTACATCAGAAGACACAAGGATATCTTCGAGTTCGTCGAGAAAATCGTCGTCGATTGTTTTCCTGCCGGCAATGGCATGTTTTATCTTGTCGAAAAAGCCAGTTTTTGTCTTTTCAAGACCTTTGTCGAGAGTTTCTTTTTTTTCTTTAGAGAAAAGTTTGCTGAAAAAACCCATATAAGATTCAGTATTTGGTAATATTTTTGCAAAAATACACAAAAATAGTGTAATGCCCAAATTAACCCATAAAAAAACAGCCTTTCGCTGAAGCGAAAGGCTGTGAAGGGGTGTAATCTTTAAGCTCGCCTAAGGCTTACTTGCGGATACCAAGCTCTTTACGTGCGATGATAGCGCGGTAGCGGTTGATGTCTTTACGCATCAGGTAGTCGAGAAGACGACGACGCTTACCTACAAGCATCTTAAGAGCGCGTTCGGTGGTATGATCTTTACGATTTGACTTGAGGTGCTCAGTCAAATGAGCAATACGGATAGAGAATAATGCAATCTGCGCTTCGGGTGAGCCAGTGTCAGTCTTGCCCTTACCGTACTTCTCGAAGATCTCTACTTTTTCTTCAGAATTTAAGTGCATTCTTTAGATTTTTAGTTGATTAATAATGTTTTTGTGCTTTTCAGCGGTGCAAAGTTACAAAATTAAATCCGAAAGCACAACTTCCGGAACGTTTTTTTATTATAAAAATTACCCAAAAACCGGAAAAATGTGTAATTTTGCAGAATGAGGACAGAAAGTCCCTCCTAATAATAAAGCAATTATAATGAAAGCGACCGATACATTCCGCACGGCTCCGTGGCGCCACAATTGCGCGCAAGCTATCGCCAACCGTTGGCACCATCTTTATGCTGACAAAGATATAGTGGCCAGCTACGCACCATATATCGGAGGAAAAGCCCCACATGGATATTGCGGCGCACTGTATGCGGCGATACAGGCCTGCCCGGAACATGCTGATGCCATAAGAAGAGAATTTGCTTCTGCTACAGGCAACGTCCATTGTAGAGATATTAAACAAAACGGACTCACGTCATGTGAGACGTGTGTGGCCACTGCCGACCGGCTTGTAGAAAAATACAGCAGGTGACGGACGCGAACGACAGTACAGACACAAAACTAACCACCAAGATAACGCCCATGAAAAAACTATCTGCAGCAGCGGTTGCCACGACACTGGCAATGGGGTGCGGCTTCTGTGCCAATGCACAGCTAAGGACTAACGACGGAGTACAATATCTGCTCTCCCAGTCAATGGACATGAGTCAGGATTTCCTTGACTTGAGCAACCAATATTTTTTCGCCGACAGCATGACCACATTTGATACAGCTAACGGCAAAGGGAAAATAATATGGAAACGTCATCAACTGATGCCACGCCAGGCATTCAACGCCAACACCTATCTGCACCAGCCCCTGAAATCACTGGATTTTCCTGACACCGCCTACGAGCAGGATCCTGAGCTGGAATTCCAGATCAGCGCAGTGGCTCCCAATGTGCTACGCCTGAGGTGGCACACTTCACCCGTAATCCCGAATGACGATCCAGATGAACTGATGCTTTCAGGCGATGTGCCTGACGGCAGCGAGTACTGGAAAGTTGAAAAGACAGACGACGGCGTGACCTACACGTCACAGGAAGGCTCACTCATTATCCAGAAATCGCCGTGGAGAATGATCGTGAAAGACAAATACGGCAAAATACTTACACAGACTCGCTGTTGGAGTGACAATGATTCAACACAGGTGAAAGTAGGTCCGTTCAGCTTCATAAAAAGAGGCAGTGACAACTCTCGGTCGCTCAATCCGGTGTTCAGCCTGATGCCGGGAGAAAAAATCTACGGATGCGGAGAATCGGCCACCGCACTTAACAAAAGAGGACAGAAACTGAATCTGTTCGTCACCGACCCACAGGGACCGGAGACCCGCGACATGTACAAGCCGATTCCATTCTTCTTCAGCGACAGAGGCTACGGAATGTTCATGCACACTTCGGCTCCTGTGACAGTGGACTTCGGAAATTCCTACATAGGCGCCACCAAGCTTTTTATGGCCGATGAAGAAGGCGACATATTCCTGTTTTTCGGCTCGCCAAAGGAGATTCTTTCGGCTTATACCTCACTTGTGGGACGGCCGGAGATGCCACCCCTCTGGAGCTTCGGGACATGGATGAGCCGAATCACTTATTTCAGTGAGGAAGAAGGACGTGACGTAGCAAAACAACTGCGTGCCAACAACATTCCGAGCGACGTGATTCATTTCGATACCGGATGGTTCGGAACCGACTGGCAGTGTGACTATAAATTTGCTCCGGAACGCTTCAGCAACCCTTCAAAAATGCTAAGCGATCTCAAGGATCAAGGCTTCCATACATGTCTGTGGCAGCTTCCATATTTCACGCCTAAGAATACGTATTTCCCCGAACTCGTTGAGAAAGGGCTGTATGTGAAAAATTCGCGTGGAGAACTTCCGTACGAGGATGTAGTCCTCGATTTCACTAATCCGGAGACCGTAAAATGGTACCAGGACAAAATCGGCAACCTAATAAAGCAAGGTGTCGGCGCCATCAAGGTGGACTTCGGTGAAGGAGCGCCGGTGAACGGAGTGTACTCCAATGGCAAAACCGGGCTCTATGAGCATAATCTTTACCCGCTGCGCTACAATAAAGCTGTAGCTGACATCATACGCGAAATTCACGGAGAAAACATAATCTGGGCACGATCGGCATGGGCTGGTTCACAACGCTATCCCCTGCACTGGGGAGGCGATGCCGCGACGACTGATACGGGACTTGAAGGCACACTGCGCGAAGGACTGTCGCTGGGCCTCAGCGGATTCACTTTCTGGAGTCATGACATAGGCGGTTTCGTGACCGAATCGCCTGAAAGCCTCTACCGTCGTTGGCTGCCTTTTGGGTTCCTGACCTCTCATTCGAGAGTGCACGGAGCGCCACCAACCGAGCCATGGCATTATGGAAAAGAATTCACCGATTTTTTCCGTGACTGCGCCGAGATGAAATACCAACTCATGCCGTACGTATACACCCAGGCTATGGAATCGTGTTCCTCCGGCCTGCCGATGGTGAGAGCCTTGCTCGTGGAATATCCCGATGATCCGGGTGCATGGAACATCGAAGACCAATATCTGTTCGGATCCGATATGCTCGTTGCTCCAATGATGGAGGATGGAAACGAAAGAAATGTATATTTGCCAGGGAAAGACAAGTGGATTGACTATCAGACAGGCAAAGTCTACTGCCCCGGATGGAACAAGGTGGAGTGTGGCCATCTTCCGGCTGTGATAATGGTAAAGGATGGCGCAGCCATTCCTCATGTACCGGTAGCTCAGAGCACCGACAAGATACAATGGAACAAGGTGACGTGGAAGAAATATCTTGCCGACAAGAAAGAAGCCAAAGGAACACTTTGTCTGCCCGGAGAAGAGCCAAAATCATTTAGCTTCAAATAACAATTATTGCCGACATATATAGACAATCGCCTTATCACACTGGATGATAAGACGATTGTTTTTTTGTGTGTGGGGGGATTATCAGATAGTAATTATCTGTCCATTTCTTTCAATGACGTAGATATCGTCTATTTTTCTTATCACGATATCGCCATCTAAGAACACAGTGCCGGCGATCTCTTCCTCAAAAGGAAAAATCTCCACCGAAGAAAAGTCATCGGAGAACTGTGCAACCGACATTTGATAGTCAGTGTCAACGAAAATGATATGACGCGCAAGTAATCGCTTCATTCAATACGTCGCCCTCCACGGAGACGGTAACGGTTGGTGGAATATATTTCCGGATTTACACGCTTACGAACAAGGGATATGCTGTCAAGCCAAATATCATTGACCTTATTGATATCCAGATCCCTATCAAGGACGAGCTCAAAATAACCGCTCATATCCATGAGAGTGCGTGTAGAATCAGTGACGAAAGTCATCTCATTCCATCCCATCGACGACGTGGATGAATTGAGATATTCTGTAGTGGAATCTGAATAGTTGGCGAGCATGTACCATCGCACGGAGCGTGCCTGATCATCGACGAGCTTGATACGCCATGAATATATATCGCCCGGTTCGGAATTCTCATCGCCCTCAATCCTGAATTTCACAAATCCGGAAGGTATCCTTCTGTTGATTTTCAAGAAAGGAGCCCCACTCCATATATCGACTGAATCGCCATAGAACGATGCATTTGCCTCCATGAGGGCCGTACCCGCCTGTGTACTTTTCTTTTCGAGAATTTTTATAGTGCGGTCGTACACATCCACATACTGTGAGTAATTGTGGCCATACCATACCATGGAAGTATCAAAATCCTCCGAATCATATCCGTGCATAGCCAACACAGACTGTTTTAGCAGACGGCGCGAAGAATCTGTCACATACTGGTGACGGTTCAAATCCACAACGCTTTCAGCGATATACATATCCGCCAGTACCTCAGCCATATCATCCGGATCGATGACATGAGAAGGCGTACGGCTACATGCAACAGCCACCCATGAAGCCGTACATGCCAATAATATGTAGGCAAACTGTTTCAGACTAATCCTCCTTCTTACCAGTGATTGATTTTATCTGCTCGTCGGAAGTGACGAGGATATATTTATGATAGAATACTATAAGGACAATCATACCGACAGAAATTGATGCATCGGCGAGATTGAACACCGGATCGAAGAACGAGAACACCGTTCCACCGACCCAAGGAATCCATTGTGGCCATGTGAATGAAAACAACGGGAAATACAGCATGTCGACCACCATGCCATGGAACAACGAAGCATACCCATCACCCCAATGGACGAATGATGCCACGCCCGGAGGATAAGGATTATTGAAAATCTCGCCATAGAACACACAATCGAATATATTCCCCATAGCTCCGGCAGTGACCATAGCCACACATACCAGATAGCCCAACGGCAGAAGTTTCAATTTGCGGATTTTAGCAACATATATGAAAAGAGCGATAACGGCAATAATACGAAAAACCGTTAGGAACAGCTTGCTTCCCAATTGCCATCCGAAAGCCATTCCCGGATTCTGAACGAACCGGAGTTCAAAGAAAGGCAGCAACTCCAGACTCTCTCCCCAATAGAAAGAAGTCTTGACCCAGATCTTCAGTGCCTGGTCAAGGATTATTACCACAGCGATTATGATAACCGCCAAAGTACCACGTGATAATTTCATTGATTCTTTTTGGCGTCAATTCCCAGGGTAGCATGTGGCACTGCACGAAGACGCTCCTTAGGAATGAGCTTTCCCGTGACACGACAGATGCCGTAGGTCTTGTTCTCAATTCTAACCAAAGCAGCCTGGAGATGGTTAATAAACTGGCGCTGTCTATCGGCCATACGCGCCGCATGCTCCTTTTCGAGAGTACCGGCACCTTCTTCAAGAGTTTTGAACGTAGGCGAGGTATCTGCCACATCGTTGGCATTACCTCCAAGAACGCTCTGACGCAGCTGTTCGTATTCATTCTGCGCCTTGGCAAGCTTCTGAAGGATCAATTCCTTGAACTCCTGAAGTTCCTCGTCGGTATACCTTGTTTTCTCAGACATAAATTTAAGATAAAGTAAAAATACAGATTTCAGTGCAAGGCCCCTGAAATAGTGCCTTGCACTGAAATATTGTTATTTATTAATGGTGACACGAAGGTTGATATCATCGATCTCAAGGATTTCCAATCCGGGAGCATCATCGGCGACGTGAGCTACGGTTATGGAATTGGCAAGAACCTGTGCGGCGATATAATCAGCGTATTCCCTGATAGCATCATCAGTGAGGACATTCGGTTCGAATACGACATTGATTCTGTCGGTAATCTCATAATCACGTCCCTTGCGGATATTCTGCACACGATTGACGATCTCACGGGATATTCCTTCGCGTCGCAGCTCGGGAGTGACAGTGACATCAAGAGCCACGGTGATATTGCCCTCGTTGGCAACGAGCCATCCAGGAATATCCTCGGATATAATCTCAACATCGGAGGCGTCTATTACGACCGGAGTACCGAGTTCGAGACTTATCGAGCCATCGCGTTCAAGAGCGTTGATCTGTTGCTGACTCATCGCAGCAATAGCTTTGGCCACATCCTTCATCTGCTTACCGAATTTCGGACCAAGTTTCTTAAAGTCAGGCTTAACCTTCTTCACGAGCACGCCTTCGTCAGAAGCCACAAGTTTCAGATTCTTGACGTTAACTTCATTGAGAATAAGATTCTTCATCGATTCGATGAGCTGACGCTGACGCTCGTCGACTACAGGAATCATAATCTCCTGCAGCGGCTGACGCACCTTGATATTGGCTTTGCGGCGGAGCGATAGAATCAGCGATGTGATAATCTGCGCAGCCTCCATTCGGGCCTCAAGATCCTTATCGATAAGGGATCCGTCAGCTTCAGGGAATAGAGCCAGATGGACCGAATCCTCGTTACCCTCGCTCACCGACACAAGATCGTGGTATAGCATATCGGAATAGAATGGAGCTATCGGGGCCATCAGCAACGCCAGAGTCTCAAGACACTTGTAAAGAGTCTGATAGGCAGCAAGCTTGTCGGGGGTCATCTCCCCACCCCAGAAACGCTTACGGTTGAGGCGTACATACCAGTTGGAGAGATTATCGTTGACAAAATCATTGATTGCGCGGGCAGCCTTTGTTGGCTCGTAATCGCCAAGAGCCTCGTCGACAGTGAGAATCAGAGAATTGAGCTGAGAGAGAATCCAGCGATCAATCTCCGGACGCTCCGACACAGGGATCAGAGGTTCGGAACCTGTGAAACCATCGACATTGGCATAAAGAGCAAAGAAAGAATATGTGTTGTAGAGCGTGGAGAAAAGCTTACGCGACACCTCCTGCACACCGGCGATATCAAATTTCAGGTTGTCCCATGGAGCAGAATTGGCCATCATGTACCAACGCACCGGATCGCTGCCGTATTTATCTATTGTCTCGAATGGATTCACGGCGTTGCCAAGACGCTTGGACATCTTGTTGCCGTTCTTATCAAGTACAAGCCCGTTGGAGATAACAGTCTTATAAGCAACAGAGTCGAACACCATGCCGGCTATGGCATGGAGAGTGAAGAACCATCCACGGGTCTGGTCGACGCCTTCAGCAATGAAATCAGCCGGATAAAGTTCGCCACTGTCCAGTCCTTCCTTGTTTTCGAAAGGATAATGAATCTGGGCATACGGCATCGAACCCGAATCGAACCACACGTCGATAAGGTCTAATTCACGATGCATAGGCTTACCGGAGGCGGATACGAGGACAATGTCATCTACATAAGGCCGATGCAGATCGATCTTCTCGTAATTATCCTTTGTGTAGACACCGGGCACAAATCCGGCATCCTTATAAGGATTGGATTTCATGATTCCGGCAGCCACCGATTTCTCAATTTCATTATATAATGTCTCTACAGAGTCTATGCATATTTCCTTCGTAGCATCCTCGGTGCGCCAGATAGGCAGAGGCGTACCCCAATACCTTGACCGTGACAGATTCCAATCCTGAAGATTCTCAAGCCATTTACCGAAACGACCCGAACCGGTCGATTCAGGTTTCCATTTGATTGTCTTGTTGAGTTCGATCAGACGATCGCGCACAGCAGGGGTCTTTATGAACCAGCTATCGAGCGGATAATAAAGAACAGGCTTGTCAGTGCGCCAGCAATGGGGATAGCTATGTACATGCTTCTCGATCTTGAACACCATATCCCTGCTCTTTAGATACATACATATCTCCACATCAAGAGTTTCAGTAGCATCGGTAGCATCAGGATTATATGCATTCTTCACATACTTGCCTTCCCAGGGCTTGTACTCCTCTACATTCACCATATTGGCTACAAATTCAGGATCAAGCTCATCGAGTAGATAGAAGCGTCCTACTCTGTCAACCATAGGACGGATATTTCCGTCGCGGTCGGTGAGATGGAGCGGAGGAATGCTGTTAAGCTTTGAAACGCGAAGGTCGTCGGCTCCGAAAGTACCTGCGATATGGACGATACCTGTACCGTCCTCAGTGGAAACATAGTCGGCAGGTATCACCCTGAAAGCACCTTCACCAGGATTAACCCAAGGCATAAGCTGCTGATAATGCATACCCGCAAGCTCAGCTCCCGTGAACGAACCCACCACCTCATAAGGGATGAGCTTATCACCTTTCTTATACTCATCAAGAGGGAGTCCGGCTGCCTTAGGATTGAGCACGCTGCCAATAAGAGCATCAGCGACAACAATAGTGACGGGAGTACCGCTATACGGATTGTAGGTGCGAACAACATCATACTTTATTGCCGGACCTACGGCAAGAGCTGTGTTTGAAGGAAGGGTCCAAGGAGTTGTGGTCCATGCCAGGAAATACGGCTTACCCCAACCTTTCATCACATCCGTGGGATCGGTGATGAGGTACTGTGCGATGCAGGTGGTGTCCTTTACATCACGATAGCATCCCGGCTGATTAAGCTCATGGGAGCTCAGGCCCGTACCGGCGGCCGGGGAATAAGGCTGGATGGTGTATCCCTTATAAAGATAGCCCTTCTTATATATCTGAGCGAGGAGCCACCACACCGATTCGATATAGCGGTTGTCATAGGTGATGTACGGGTCAGTCAGATCCACCCAGTAGCCCATTGAGTCAGTCAAGGTTTCCCATTCGCGTGTATATTTCATCACCTCGCGGCGGCATGCGTCATTGTACTCGTCGACAGATATCTTTTTGCCGATATCCTCTTTGGTGATGCCGAGAGCTTTCTCCACACCCAACTCTACTGGAAGTCCATGAGTATCCCAACCGGCCTTACGCTTCACGTGGAAACCCTTCATGGTCTTGTAACGACAGAAAATATCCTTGATCGTGCGGGCCATTACATGGTGGATACCAGGCATACCGTTGGCCGAAGGCGGACCTTCATAGAACACGAACGAAGGAGCGCCTTCGCGCACTTTCATGCTCCGCTCGAAGAGATGAGCTTCATTCCATTTCTTCAGCATGTCCTTGTTGATCTGCGACAGGTTGAAGGAAGAATATTCATGAAATTTTTTCATATTTGTTGCAAGAAAATTTTTTACATAAAATAGTGGCTGCAAAGGTAATGATTTTTTATGAGAAAAGCAAACACAAAAAAATTGCTCACCACGACTTGCCGATATTGAAGAAAAAGGTTAACTTTGCAGCTGCAAATGCGTATACAGCGCATGGACAATTATGACCAATATCACTGATACACAACTTAGAATCAGCCGTCTATCCTACCTTCTCAGCCGTATTGGCTATGCGATAATCATCGTGATGCTGATATGACGCATTTCCTTTTTTGCCCGTGACGGGCCAGGGGAACAGCAATATCCGAAAACATTCACTAAAAATAATTCATTATGCCCAGGAAAATGATTCTTGCGGCACTGGTGTCGTGTACTTTAGTATTCGATACACAGGCCCGCGAGACAAAAATCAGCGTGGACACACTCATGTCGCGTATCGAAAGATTCAATCCGGCAGTGAAGGCGGCGCAGAGCCAATATCTTTCCGACAAACAAGGGATAGATGTGGCAAAAGACAGCAGACTGCCTTCAATCAATGCCGAACTTCAACTAAACTATATCGGAGACGGAACCATTATCGACCGAGATTTCGCACACAGCATGCGGGACAAACTGCCACATTTCGGCAATACGCTCAACGTGTCCATCTACCAACCGGTGTATCACGGTGGAATAATAACAGCCACACAACAGATGGCTGAATTGAGAAGCGAAATGTCAAGATTAGGACTCGACCAACAGCTTGACGCCTCCACCATAGAGGCCTTATCATGCTATTTCCGCTTGATGCAGATGTTGAACATGAGAAAGGTCTATCAGGAGAATATTGACTTGGCTGAAAAAGTGATCGAGAATATCCGCTCACGCCATGAAGAAGGTCTGTCGCTGAAAAACGACATCACACGCTATGAACTGCGACTGTCAAGCCTTCGATACGAGCTTTCGACAGTGGAAAACACCATCTCCGTACTCAATAATGATCTCGTGAGCCTGCTTGGAGAAAGTCCTGAATGCACCATCATCCCTGAAGACGAGCCGGAATCCACCGAGGCTCACATGTACGACGAAAGCTACTGGCAGAACCTCACCCTTAACGAATCAACGGAACTGAAATCCACGGATGTATCAAAAAAGATGGAAGAGACATCGCTACGCATGGTGAAAGGTGCACGCATGCCTATGGTAGGGCTTGTAGCCGTGGATAACCTTTCCGGCCCCGTGACATTCGAAATCCCGGCCATCAACAAGAACTACAACGCATGGTTCCTGGGACTGTCAGTGAAATACGACATCTCATCTCTATATACCAATCCGAAAAAAGAGAAACAGAAGGAGATGCAGATAATGCATATCTCCGACCAAAGATATGCATTGGAGAGCGCATTGCAGCGACGGGTGCATGATAGCTATGTGGCGTATATTCAGTCGGGACAGATGCTTGAAACTGAGTTGGCAAACGTGAAACTCGCAAATGAAAACTACGAGATAGTGCGCACAAGATTCGACAACGACATGGCAATAATCACCGACATGATCGACGCATCCACGGCCAAACTCGACTCTGAAACAAGGCTTGTGAATGCTGAGATCAGCCGAAGGCTGGCTTACTACCAGCTTAAATACATATCGGGAAGCCTCAGGGATAATGCGATAAATTACAAGCGATAAAAGCCGATAACATGCAAAGGCCGCTATTTTGGCATGGTAGTTAAAAGCCGATGGCGGATAATATTACGAAATATTAAGTTTTAAGAGATCAATTATGAAACAAAAGACACGCAGACGCCTACAGAACATTGGCGTGATAATACTGATAGCCTTGTGCCTCGGATGGGTTGTGTACCGTTTCTGGGGCTTCACCTCCTCCACATTCACCGACAATGCCCGTGTGGAACAGTTGATAGTGCCGGTGAACAGCCGTGTGCAGGGATTCGTGGAAGAAGTGAGATTCGATGATTTCACAAAAGTGAAGAAGGGTGACACACTCGTGATAATAGACAACTCCGAATATGCTCTGCGACTGGCACAGAGCAAAGCTGACCTGCAGAATGCCCTGACAGGAAAAGAGGCATCCGGCACATCAATATCCACCACCCTTAACAATGTAGCAGTGGACGAAGCTCAGATTGCGGAAGTGGAAGTGCTTCTCGCCAACTCCCGACGCGACCTGGAACGCTATTCGAAATTGCTTGAGAATGGAGCGGTGACTACGCAGGAATATGACCGGATAAAAGCGGGCACAGATGCGCTTGAGGCAAGGCTCAAGGCACTGAAGCGGCGCCGGACATCGACATCGATGGGCAGTCAGGAGCAGAAAGTGAGACTCGGACAGAATGATGCGCAGATAGAGATAGCCGAAGCTGCCCTGAGGCTCGCAGAGCTGAATATGTCGTACACAGTGATAACAGCGCCTTGCGACGGCTATTGCTCACGCAAGGACGTGCAGAGCGGTCAGCTTGTGCAACCGGGCCAAACGATAGTGTACATAGTGGACACCAACGATGTGTGGGTGACCGCCAACTACCGCGAGAAACAGACCTCAGGAATGGCCGTAGGCGACTCAGTGACTATAAAAGTGGATGCCATACCCGGCACCACATTCAAAGGATATATATCCGACATCTCAGCCGCCACCGGAGAGCAATACACTCCGGCCGCACACAGCCATGCAGTGGGAAATTTCGTGAAGGTAGAGCAACGCATACCCGTTAAGATCCGCTTTTCAGCCGACAACCCACACGAAGAAATGAGCCGACTTAAGGCCGGAATGAACGTAGAATGTAAAGTGATCGACTGATGGCCGGATTCCCCCATGGCGCACCACCAGTAAGAATGGTGATGTCCCTATTGATGTACCGACAAGGAGTGCCGCGTCGTCTACGCTTTTGGCTGATAATGATGTTCGTGCTGTTCTATCAGCTGTCGGGCGCAGTGTATCTGGCATCTATCTCCCAGATACAGGGAGAACTTGCCTACATATCCGAGGATGTGACAATGGCAAGCTATTGCTCGCTGATAGGACTGAACATCATATTCCCGGTGCTCTTCCGATGGAAGTTCTATTTCTTCACGCGCCAGATGTGGTTCGTGTCGAGCATAGGCTGCATGTTGTCGGCTATAGCCGCGATATATGTGGAGGAGGCATGGTTACTGTGGATAATATGCCTTATTGCAGGATATTTCAAGATGATGGGCATGTTTGCATGCATATCCACAAGCCAACTCAACATGACCCCTACACGCAATTTCGGTGTGTTCCTGCCGGTGATATATGTTTTCGTGCTCGGCGCAATCAGGATCTCTGACATAGCCGCCACATGGCTGGCATATTTCTACAACTGGAAGATGATGTACGTCGCAGTGGTGGTGATGATGCTGATAATTGATGTCGTGGTTTATTTCATGATGAAACCTGACCACAGGTCGGGGCCTTTCGTGCCCTTGAAAGGGGTGGACTGGATCGGACAACTACTGTGGACCGCCACATGCGTCGCCGCCACCTACATCTTCAATTTCGGAGAGCACTACGACTGGTGGGAAAGCAGTGAGATTTGGACCGCCACATGGATATTCATTGTGCTCGCCCTTATTACTTTGATTTGGACGAAAACAGCCAGAGAACCTTTCATCAGTCCAAAAGCCTTCACCTTCCCCATTACATATTGCCTCATGGCAATACTCTTCGGCGTAGCCCTAATATCAGGACTGGCTCACTATGTGCAGCCGATATATGTCAACGGAGTGCTTGGTTATGACTCGATCAACGCCATCGACCTTAACTATCCGCAACTTGCCGGCGTAATCATGGGTGCAATTTATGCCTATTTCGCTCTGGTGAGACTGAAATGGAGCATGCGGCAATACATGTTCGTAAACGTCACAATGTTTGCCATGTACGCGGCCACCATGTATTTCATCGCCACGCCCTTCACCTCTAAGGAAATGCTCTACATCCCAGCCTTTATCCTTGCGGTGGGCGAAGTGATGATGGAGACGGGTGCCACATATTTCCTGTCGCAGAACGTGGCTTTTCCGGTATTCTTCATGAACATCACCATCATAGGATTCGTAAGGTGTGGAACAGGGACTTCGGCCGCCGCCGCAATAATTGAACGGGCATTTGCATGGAACGTAGATCAGTACCCTATAATAGAGAGCATCCGCGAATGTTACGGCATAGGAGTATGGGTGTGCATAGCTATGATAATGCTTGTATTGATGTCCAATTTCAAGGCAGCCGGAACGCAGCTCGTACCCAAGATTATGACAATGTTCAAGGTAGCGGCCTCACATAAATAACCAATCTTTTCCCGGAGAATTGAAAAGAAAATAGCGAAGCTTCCGGCCACGTGGCCGGAAGCTTTTTTTATACGACAGATGTCAGCAAGGAGAACGACATTTACAGAATCAAAGGGATGGGATTACTATAGAAAGATCTCCTCTTACAATCCAAAAATGGACACGATCGCATTTCGGAAGCAAAAAATTTAGTTGCCAGTGTAAAAAGTACCCATTTGGGTATGGCATAGGGACAAGAGTTGACCTATCTTTGCGGCGGAGAATTTTGCCATTGAAATAACGCTTGAATAAAATAATAAAAATATGAAATGCGAAGAGAGACAACTGATAAAGAAATGCCGCGTAATGATTATCGGAGCTCATGATTTCGTCAAGAGCATCCGGACCGAACTGGAGCAAATCGGCTTCAAAGAGATTTGCGCGGTATCAAGGACCGACCAATCAATTGTTAGCCCGGGCAATGAAATCATTATCGAACATATTGAGGATAGTCTGCCTAAGACAGTCAATATTGAAGACATTCCGGTAATATACGCTTTTGACTTTATCGAAGGAGCCGGGGCGATTGTTGTTTTCCCTGATGATGAAAGGGATTTCCTTAATACACAAAATATCCGTGTGTGGGCGGCGGAATATCTGTCGGGCTATTGCGCGTTCTGGAATGTAGAGGATTGCGACTGGCTCCACGAAATAATCCCTTCAATAAGGGAAGGCTCGACATCAGAAGAAGCCGAGAAAACAGCCGCCAAAATTTGCGCAAGGATAGCCGCCAACATCGCTGTCGGCAGGGACGTGAAGCATTATCCGCGCTTCTACCTGTGCAGGACCTTAAAGTAACTTATTGTTTGTGGCGGCTATAATGGCTTCAGTGATGTTACGCACTCCAAGTTTTTCAAAAAGCTGCTTACGGTATTTCTTTATCGTATCGGGAGAAAGACACATTTTGTCGGCTATCTCCAACATTGTAAAGCCTTGGATAGAGAGCGTTATGACTGATTTCTCTCCATCGGTGAGCGTCGGTATGCTCCTCTTTTTCCAACGGCGGGTAAGACGGTTGTATTCAAAGAATTCCGGAGAGCCAACTTGGTGCATCTCAATATGTCCGGGAGTAGTGTGATTTGAGGCCGAAACCACACAAAGTGCAAGCCATACACGCCCGTCTGATGTAATGGATATCGGAGTGAGCTTATGGTTGACGAGAATCGGATGTCCGTCATTGATTATGTGGAAATCGTATTGTATATACCAGTCTCTCCTTTCTTCCACAGGGATATTGTCGTAGAACGCGAATCCAGCCCGGTTGATTGAGAGTAAAAGTTCCTGCTCGTCTTGCGGCACGAACCGGAGATAGAACCTGTAGCCAATTTTCATCATCTGCTCCGGAGTGAGGCCGCACAGGAACATTGGGTTGGGCGATACATATAGGAAATTCTGCTTGAAATAGTCGATTATATAGACACTTTGATATGTAGATCGCGAAAAGGCTTCGGCCGAGAGTATATACTCATCCACTCGGCTGTAATCCAACTCCTCAGGGTGCCTCACCTCATTATCCGGTATGAAGAAATCATCAATATTGTCTTGCATGATTTTTACTTTTACAGTTTTATTAAGCCAATGTCTTCCTGTATCCGTTGAAAGTTGCATCAAGAGATATCAAAAAATAATTGAAACTTATCAACGTGCAAAGTTATGGTTTTTGCATGAGAATTTTCTTTACAAATGTTTATAAAACGGTGTCAGAAATTTTTTCTTAATAAAATCCTAAAAGAGTTGATATGAGGGAAGGTGTCTCATTAATGTTCACGCAAGATTAATAATTTGTCATAAAATGCAGTTGAATTGATGTGAATTTCATTACATTAGCCATTGAACGAACGGATGGCGTCTACGAAGATGCGCCAGAAGCGTTCGAGCTTCTTTTCCCCCACTCCGTTCACCATGGCAAATTCCTCCTTCGTAAGAGGATGACGGCGAGCCATATCTTCAAGTGTGGCGTCACTGAACACCAGATAGGCAGGCATTCCCGCGCGGGCAGCCTCTTCCTTGCGGACTTTCTTCAACAGATCGATCAATTTCGGCGATGCGACTGAAGCACCGGATATTGATTTCTTGGCGGTCTTGGTTGAAGCCGGCTTCTGTGGGACCACATATTTTGTAAACTCTATTGTCCTGTTGCCTTTTAGGATATCCATGCCGTAGGGTGTGACACCCAGCTTCTTTCCGCGATTGTAATCAGTCTCGACAATTCCAAGCTGCAGCATCTGGAGCATATAGTAATTCCACTCGGAAAGTGTGAGGTCACGACCGGCACCGTACGTCTTGATAAGATGGTATCCCTTTGCCATTATATCGGCACGTGCCGCTCCACGGAGGATATCGACGGTCATGTACATGCCAATATCGTTGTTGGTGCGGAGGATAGCACTCATGGCCTTCTGAGCAAGGACAGTACCGTCGATACGTTCCGGAGGATTGCGGCAAACGTCGCAATTATGGCAGTCCTCGCGTATCTCCTCGTTGAAATAACTCAGCAGAATGCGACGGCGACACACCTTTGCCTCTGCAAATTCCTGCATACGCCGCAGCTTATCCAGCACCACCGCCTGCTGTCCGCTCTCCTCGGCAAACCGCCTCAACAACATCACATCTGCCAGAGAATAGAACATCAAGGCCTCGGCAGGCATACCGTCGCGTCCGGCTCTACCGACCTCCTGATAATAGCTCTCGATATTGGAAGGCATATTGTAATGTACAATCCAACGGATATTACTCTTGTCGATGCCCATTCCGAACGCCACGGTGGCACAGATCACCTGCACATCACCGTTTATGAAAGCCGTCTGTGCGCGGTCGCGTGCCGGCGGTGTCATTCCTGCATGATAATAGGCCGCCTTGAATCCTTTTGCTATAAGATTCTTATACACGGTCTCCGTGGTTTTTCTCGACGTACAGTAGACAATTCCCGAATCATCGCGATACTTATTTATCATGGCACCTATGATGCTGATCTTTGTCGAAGCCGAAGGCGAAGGCATCACCGTGAGCGAGATGTTTGGGCGGTCGAACGAACCGATATAGTTGAAAGGATCCTTCAGTTTCAGTTGCCGGACGATATCATCACGGGTTATGCGGTCGGCTGTGGCGGTGAGCGCCATCACCGGTGTGTCGGGATAATTTTCCTTGATGAAGGACAGAGAGGTGTAGACCGGACGGAAATCATGCCCCCACTGCGAGATGCAATGCGCCTCATCTATGGCAAAAAGCGAAATCCTGATATCCGACGAGAGGCGCGTGATGTCGGAAAGTAGCCGTTCGGGCGACATATACAATATCTTTATGTGTCCGGCATAAAGCTCGTCCATCACTTTACGGTTGGCCGACTCATCCATGCCGGAATTAATTTCCGCGGCCGGGATTCCGTTAGCTACCAAAGCAGATACCTGGTCATGCATGAGCGCGATGAGAGGCGACACCACAATGGCGCACCCGTCCATCATTATGGCAGGAATCTGATAGCATATCGATTTGCCACCGCCGGTCGGCATAAGGACCGTGACATCACGTCCTGACACACAAGCCGTGATGATCTCCAGCTGCCCGGGCCGGAAACTGTCGTAGCCGTAAAATCTATGCAGATATTCCCTTGCCGTAGCTTGTATTTCTTCTTTTTCCATCACAAAAAATATACCACAAAGACCCGTTGGTTGAATTAAATTTCTAAAATATTTATAATGAAAAAGTTGTACATAT
>CAYZPI010000002.1:0-65325 GCA_964480085.1 uncultured Bacteroides sp.
GTCTCAGCCCTTATTTTAGATATCTCTCAAAAATTTTTATCGGACAGCAATATAATGTAATAGTCCCTCCGGGGACTCTGTCAATGTATTTTGCTGACACAGAGCGGGGAGTAGCCCTTGTCCAAAAGCTACTTCCCGCTCTGTGGATTTGTTATCTGCGACTTATTTTATCCTGATCTTTAATATATTGACAGAATAAGCCGGAACATTGAAAAGCACTTCGTTAGAGTTACCCTCTTTAATGCTGCCATTTACGGGATACACATTTCGAGGCTCAGAAATTGTATTCTCATCATTGCCTTTATCCGAAGACAATCGAATAAGCTGAAGCGCATCGTCCTTGCTCGAATCCACCATACAATTTGACAGACGCACCACTCCATCGGCATAACCATCACCAACATTTACCACCTTGACATACATCACCTTTGCATCATCGTCAATAGTGGTCGAAGCATAAACCCCTTCATAAGCGCTCCCTCTCTGTGTCTTGCAAGAAAGATCAAGCTTACCGTCGATATAGCAATGCACGCTATCCCCTTCGACATCGATCTGCAGGTCATACCAACGGTCAGCTTCTACACTAAACCGTTTATCCCTGCACAAAGGCACACGGTTGCCGTCGATAGATTGTTCTACGTTGTTTTGAGTGTTTGACCATCCACCTACGTTGTACCATGAGTAATTATCAGGATTCTTATATCCAAACATTGCCATGAAACCTTCATTGCCGGACAATTTCTTCGCCTGCACCTTGAAGGTATATTTATCAGAATCAATCTTCGCAGGGCATACTATCATCGCCGGCTGCTGATCTCCGGTCTGGACTATTTCAGAAGCAGATACATCCCAGTCGCCACTCACCTTATCCCAGTTTTCATAATCGCTTAAGTTCACAGCCTTACCCTCAACGATAAGCTGCGGATTGCGGTAAGCCGAATTAGTGGCCCATGTAGCAAATCCGACATGTACCGAGCTGTTTCTATCCTCATCTGCTTGCCGGGGCTTTGTAAGGTTGTATGTCCAGTCGGTCTTGACAACCTGCTTACCGATATTGTTGGCGAATAGCTGCTGAACATAGTAGGAAGGAGTGCCCATGACATTTGAAGAATTGAAACGGATCATATCAGGACGCCAACGCGCATCATTCTCATTCACAAATATCGGAGCATAAGAATTCATCACCACCACATCCGAATTGTTCTCCATTCCCATCATATACACGGCTTCTCCCAAAGCGGCATTTAGATTGCCAATATTTCCGAAATTGCTGGTGACTGCATACTCACCGACGTAAACCTTATGTCGGGAGCGATCATAATCGTCATATTTATTGAATCTGTCAGCAAACCATTTGGGATTGCGGTAGTAGTGCTCATCCACAATATCCACAGGATAATCGTTACGCCATGACGGGTAGTCAGTAGCCCATGACTCAACATTGCCTATACATTTCACATAAGGATATTTTTCCTTTATGGCATTGTAGAACTGTATGTAACGCTCCGGATAATGGTCGCTTTGATCGGAATTATCATCCATGTGGAAATTGTAGTTCTCATTTCCGATCTCTATGTATTCCAAATTGAATGGCTCTGGATGACCGTTGTCCGCGCGCATCTTGCCATACTTGGTAGTGACATCGCCATTGGCATATTCAAGAGCGTCAAGACACTCATCGATCCATTCTCCTATTTGGTCGTAGGGCGTGCACCCCCCATGCCAAATACCTACATTCACCACATACAGAGGTTTTGCGCCCAAGTCTTCCGCCAACTGCAGATACTCATGATAACCGATACCGTCGCTCGTACGGTAGCCCCAGTTGATATTCTTATGTCCTTCCCTCTGTTCGATAGGACCAATGGTACGCTTCCATCGGAAAGCGTTATCAGGGCTCTCCTGACCTTCAACGAAACACCCTCCGGGGAAACGCATGAAAGACGGATTCATATCTGCAAGCATCTGGGCTAAATCAGGACGCATGCCGTTCTCCCGATTCTTGAATGTAGGAGGGAACAGGCTGACCACGTCGAGCTGAAACTGTCCCGGCTTGTCAGCCGTGAGAGTAAATTCCGCCTTGGGATCATCGGCCGTCGCCACGATTGTAGCCGTATATTTCTTCCAATTTTTGGAAAAAGATACATTCATTTCAGATTGTCCGAGATTTTGTCCATCCGTCGACTGAAGACGGGCCGTGACAGTTCCCTTATATCCCGTATCACTCTTTGCCCAGAAAGATAATCTGTAGACGGTTCCTTTCACGGCATTTATGCCCCAGAATCCTTCATTGCGGACTCCATCGCCCGAGCGAGATACCGTGACGTTCAATGCATTGTGTTGAACTTCGTTGAGCAAGCCATCATGAATTAAATCTATCTGGGCATCGGCAACGTTAATCCAATAGCAAGGAATCGTATCATCTTCAAATGAACGGTTGCGAATCAATTCTGCATACAGACCACCGTCAGCAGCATGATTTATATCTTCATAGAATATGCCGTAGTGAGTCGGACTGACCAGAGGTCCTCTCTGAGCAGCGTCGATGTCTATCACGACTTGTGAATTCAACGTAAAAGGCAAAGCTAACGTTAAGCCTGCAAGGAATTGATTGATCTTCATTGGTATTGCTAATATTTTTACATCGTGGATATCGTCGGTAATTTGCTTTCGAAGGAGAGGGAGACGGGCTTGTAGGCGGGGGAGGAAATTTTCACCGTCACAGGGCCAGCCTCGCGTGTGGAGCGCACGATAGCCTGTGCGCGTCCTTGATAGAGGCTGCGCTGGTTGCCGGTATGTAGCTCGGGGGAGTTGATATCACCGTTGCCCACTGCCACCAGAGTGCCGTTACCGGTAACTTCAAAGGTCAGCTGTTCATTTGCCATGGGCGAGCGCCTTCCCTTGCCGTCTACAGCATAGACGGTGATGTGCTGGAGGTCCATTCCATCGGCGGCGAAGTCGGGATTGTCGATCTCAGCCACGAGCTTCACCGGTTTTCCGGCGGTCTCAATCTTGTGTCGGTCTACGACCTTGCCGTCCTTGTATGCAATAGCCTCAACATTGCCGTTGCGGTAAGGCACCTTGTTAAAAGTGATTTTGTTGCGGGTCTTCGGATTATCGAGGGTGTTGGCCTTGCGTCCAACGCTCTTGCCGTTGACACGTAAGTCAACCTCGTCGGCATTTGTGTAAACCATCACCTTGAGCGAATCGCCCTCGTTGGCATTCCAGAAGCCCGTGAGCACGTCGCCGCCCTGCACTACACCGTTCCACTCCTGCGAGTGCGACGACTGCACCACACCGATGTGCACCACCGGCTCATCCTCAACAAACATCGATTTCAGGAACCAGGCGTTGGGTTTCGGATCAAGCGAGATGTCAAACACTCCGTTGGGCCATCCCTTAGCCGGCCATCCGAGGGATTCTCCCAAGTAGTCGATCATGCCCCAGTAGGCCAGCCCGAGCACCTTGTCATTGTCGGGTTCGTAAAAATTAGGACCCATGTTCTGCAGGTTAGCCTCACTCTGATAGAACACCATATCGGGGAACCGCTTTGCATCACCGGGGAAATACATGTAGCGGTAGTTGTAAGCGGCAATATCGGTCTCATGCACGAGAGGGGCCGGGAGCGAGTCTGTATCAAGATCACGGTAGCGCGGATGCATCGCCACGGTCACGGGACGCGTCGTGTCATAGCGGTCAAGCAGAGCCTTCTGAAGCCGGTAGGCAGTCACGCCCCAGTCGTTGTAGGCCATGTTGGAGAAACCCTGCAGCTCGTTGCCTAGACTCCACACCACCACACTCGGATGGTTGCGGTCGCGCTTCGCCCACTCCTGGATGTCGTACTGCCACTGTTCCTCCCATTCGTTCTTGCCACCGATATATTGCTTCAGCCATTTATCGTACACCTCATCCACTACGAGGATACCGTTGCGGTCGCAGATGTCGAGGAATTCCTCGCTGTAAGGATTATGCGACGTACGTATATGGTTGAAGCCGAAATCCTTGAGCATCTTCACCCTCTTCTCGATGGCGCGCGGATAAGCAGCCGCGCCAAGCGATCCGAGCGTGTGGTGATTGGCATTGCCTTTGAGAAGTACCTTCTTGCCGTTGAGCTTCAGACCGAATTCCGGCGAAATCTCGATTGTGCGTATGCCGAAGGGCTGTGTATAACTGTCAGCCACGCTTCCGTCGGCGCGAATGAGCGACACCGTGGCACTGTACATATTGGGCGAGTCGCAGTCCCACAGCTGTGGGTCGGGCACGATGATATCCTCAAGCTCATACTCGTGACTGCGCCATTTTGGCTGCACTTTCAGCGGACGTGTCTCCGACACCGCCACCGAGCCATCGGGACCGGTGATGTCCACACGCACATCCACCTTATCGTTTGGTTTTCCGATATTGGCATCTGCCACAATCCTTACTACAGCCTTGTCGGAAGAAATCTCGGGAGTGGTGACATAGAGCGGATGGCGGTTGAAATGCATGTCCTTGGCAGTGATCACCATGTTCACGTCTCGGTAGAGACCGCCGCCGGTGTACCAGCGCGAGTTGAGCGGTTCGCCTGTGTCGGCGATGACGACCAACTCGTTGTCGTTGCCATATTTCAGCAGGTTGGTCACATCGCTCTCAAATCCGAGATAGCCGTAGTCGGTGCCTCCGATTCTCTCTCCGTTGAGGAAAGCCTCGCCCGTCAGCATGATGCCCTCGAAATCAAGCAACACGCGCTTGCCTTTCAGAGTGTCGGGGACTGTGAAGGTCTTGCGATAGATGCCCTTTCCCATCTCCTTGAATCCGCGAGAACTCAGACGGCTCTTGATATTCGCCGCCGGATCGTTGGCATTGCCGTTGTCGCCGGCCTCGGGGGCCACCCAAGGCTGAGATATCTGGAAATCGTGGGGGAGGTCCACCATGGTCTTATTGCCCTGTGCGTCCTCAAACTCCCATCCGAAATTCATGCTCTGCACATCGCGGGCCATCGTAGGTAAGGCTGACAGCACAGCCGAAAGCAGCAGCAAATTGATTTTTTTCATTGGTATGTTGGTTAAAGTAAGTTATACTGATTTCAGCCACAAAATTAGTAAAAATTATTGAGTTCCACCATTTCTTAATTCACACGATTTCGACTATTTTGAAAAAGTGTCGTTTTTAACATACTTTTCATTGAAAAAGTGTCATTGTTTGGCGATTTCACTCTAAAAAAGTGTCATTTTCTACGATTTAAATCTGATATTCAACCATATAAAAATAATGAGCTGTTTAGCATGATACAACAAATCATATATGATTACCACTAATTGCCTAAATCACATTCACCAGCAAGAGGTCAATGGACTTGTCGCATAAACCACCTCAAAGTATTTCTTTGACATTTGAGCATTCAGATGAAAATGTGTATATTTGCAGCATAATAAACATAATAAACTTGTATGAAAACATTCTTATCTTTGATTATCTCGTTGGTAAGTTGTTTGGGTATGTACGCTCAATCAGCTACTGAATATTTCAGTGTTGGTAATCCCATTAAATACTGTGGGACCAAATTTTCGTTGGCTTGGAGTGCTAATCCGCAAAAAAATTATTTCATTCAGGAATATCTTCCACAAGGCGAAACTCTTGAACATTACAATCAAATGTTCACTGTAAGTGTAGTTTTTTGGGATAGGACTCCATTAGAAGCAGTTCAGGCAAAAGTCGCAGAATTAGAACAGCGCAAGAAATCAGACCCAATTACCAATTATGTGGTAGCAGAAAATAATGGCGAACATATTCTTGAATTTATTGTAAGTGATAGCAACAATGGCAACGTTAATACCGTTGAAGTAAATATACATTATTATAAACAAATGACTATCAATGGTCGCAATGCTTCTGTCCTCGAATTTTATTCAACTCGCGCCTATGGTGATGATATTACGGAATTCATTCAATCAATCCCCGACAAAAGGAATTCATGGTATGAAGGGATGATAAAACTTAAACTCAATCCTAAATTTCCAAAGGAATAAGCGTCTTTTCGCGCACATCATATCGTCCATAACATTGAGCAACCAAACTCAATGTTATGGACTTTTTTTCAAATGACCTTAATTTCAGCTCAGTGAAGTATCTGGCCGGCCAAAGCTTGTGCCGCAGTCGGTATTCAGGGAGGAAACCGACATAGTGCCGACTCTCATAGACGATGCACTCTCGTATATCCCCGGGGGAGGTGACAAATATATCGTCCAATTAAGGACTTCTCAATTTCTACCTTCTTCATTGAATAAATGTCAAAATTCATCACTTTTTCATTGAAAAGGTGTCCTTTCTCAGACTATTTCACCCTGATATTCAACAATATAAAAAAAATGAGTTGTTTTGCATAATAAAACATCTCATATATGATTTACACAAATAGCCTAAAACACATATCCCAGAGAGAGGCCTATCGACTGGTGGAAGCGCACTCCTGGACGCAGCTCATGGAACATGAGGGGATCCTTCAAGCCCTGAACTCCGAGGGGTTGATATACCTCACGGAGCCCCTGCTGCAGGTTGAGGCCCACCTGGTAATGGCCTCGAAGCAGATACTTCACCTCGAAGCACAACCCGAAATCCGGGCGACGACCAATGAATGTCTTTCGGGACGGAATACGTACCTCCGAAACATTGCCGTTATAATCCTGCGTAAGCGTCGACTTTCCACCCAAGCAATAGGCGTAATATAATCCACCGGCAACCTTGAAGGCATAGCCGGGTCGGCTGGCCTTGAATCCCACAAGCAAAGGCACAGTTAGATAATCGGCATGGATGTGGGCTGACGCTTTTTCGTAATCGGTGGGCACGTTGCCGTCAGGATGGAATTCGTAGGTCTGCCACAGCGATTCGCAATATCTGTGTCGGGTGGAATAGTACACTCCCGGCGAGAGATACACCCTGTCGGCGACAGGTATGTCCAGATTCACACCTGCACTCCACGACGGTCGGTTGGACAACTGCGGCATCGCCTCGATCCCGACATTGACCTTCGCACTGAGAGCAAAGGCAGCAAGAGCTGCTACAACAAACGTCAGAAATCTTCCATCTCTCATAATTTCTTGAGTTTTAATTTTTGAACCAGAGTTATTTATCACATCATTAGTAAAACGACCGGATAATTCAAATATTGCATCATACATTCCTGCAAGGCATATTTTCAAACAGAGGCACAGAAAACAAGGATAAATATTTTGCAATCAAGCAAAAGCTTAAAATTCCGACAAAATTTTGTGCAAACATCTTTTTTTGCTAATTTCGCAGAAAAATAGGAGACATCTCATTCTACAGGCAAATGAACCGGGAGAGGGAATTTGAGACATATTTCAAACGCTACTACACGCCTATCGGCATGTACGTGCTGCGCATGTGCGGTGACACCGCCGAGGCGGAGGACATCGTACAGGAAACCTTTTCCGCAGCATGGGAAAAAGTAGCCGACGATGGGCTGCCGGAGCATTTTCGTGCCTACCTCTACCGCACCGCCCACAACATTGCCATCGACCGCCTGCGCCGCCGCTCGCCCGAGCGCACTGACATCCCCCTCCATGACATAGATGAGACAGAGCTTACTGACGAGGCCATAGACACATCCGAGCGCGACGCCCGCCTGTGGATAGCCATCAGCAAATTGCCCGACCGCTGCCGCCAGGTGTTCCTGCTGAGCAAGCGCGACGGTCTTTCCCACGCCGAGATAGCCGAAGAGCTTGACATATCCGTAAAGACTGTCGAGAACCAGATTACAAAAGCCTTCAAATCGCTCCGCTCCACCCTCCAGCCCTCCGGCAGAAAGGTGTTCTTCCTGCCATACCTGTAAAATATATTGTGAGGTTTTCGCTTCAAGGATAATAATGAGTAATTATCTCGGAATATCAATTAAAGAAATAACCCTTTCGACAAAATCCCGTGCTTGAGGTAGCAATTCATTGAAAAGTTCAAGATCGCAATACACGAAATCCTCATAATCACCCGATTGCCTGTTTTCGAATAATTGTTGATAAATCCTGCCATACCGAGCCTCCAATTTTCCAGCCTTGACAAATTGCAGACCCAATAAAGTCTTTATTCCCCTATGGGTAGAAACACTGATATCGTAAGCAAGCATCAGGGCAGATGCCGCATAATAGCAGGAATAGTAAAGCCTGTTCACTGCGGCATTGTAATATCCACCTTTTGCTATGTAATCCGCCTCTTCAAGAGTTTCTTTTGCACGGTTTAACCTATATAATATCAGGTCAGATGTTGACCCCGAATCAAAGATTTCGGTCATAACTCTATTCCCTCATTTATTACGTTGGCTGTGAAAGGTGTCTTTCTCGCAAAAAAGACTTTCGGCACTAAAATCAATGGAGATATATCGATTCCAAGCGATAAGGACAGATCGTAGAGCCGACCTGAAATATCAAGTTTCTTTCTTACGAAGTACTTACCATCGTAAGAGTCCGGAAGCAAGATCAACAAATCCACATCTGAATCCGGACGAGCATCTCCACGAGCTTGCGAACCATATAGATATGTGCGCGCTTCAGGAGCCACTGCTTTAAGGCAGTCCTTGATATTCTCGATTATGATGTCAGATATCTTCATGGGTTGCTTTTGTCTGTACGATCACTGCAAAGTTAGGAATTTATTCTTAATCGCCAATGATATGCTTCAGAAATGTGCATAAATTATAAATAATTTCTGATTGGCATAGGGGATTTCGCGGAAATGTACGTCTTAGGGGTAAAAGATCAAAAAAACGGCTTTCTGCAGGAGCCACTGAAACCTGAATATAACTATGACTGATAAAGACAAGACAGAAGAGAGCCTGCGTTTCGTGACCAGGCATTTCGAAGATGACATGCTGCTGCCTCGCCAGGGTTGGCGACTTTTCAGCATAACACACCACATATCATCACTGCGACACAAAGTCGCTGCCGCATGTATAAGTGTTGCAGTCCTCGCCGCTTCGGCATCTATCTACTATCTCACCTCCCGTCCGGATACCACTGCTCCAGTGGATAACGTGAACGTACAGCCAACGGAGACAGCCTTGGCACCCGAACAGCGCATTGAGAGAATAGAGTTCCACGATGCACCGCTCAAGGATGTCGCATCCGAGATAGAACGCGTATACGATGTGAAAATCAATAATGTACCGGCAGGCGATATCCGTCTGACAATCTCCTACGAAGGCACAGCCGCTGATGCCGTGGAAACCATCAACGACCTGCTCGGCACCAACCTCACCGTAAGCTATAAATCCGACACTGCAAAATGAGAAAAAGATCCATGATCACTGCGGCAATAATCGCCGCGGCAATAAGCCTGCAGGCACAGAACGTGACACTGACAGCAAAGCAAAAAGATGCTGAGAAAGTGTTCGCCGAACTCATCCACCAGACAGGCAAGAACTTCATATATACATCCGGGCTGCTCGACGGGCTGAAAGTCACCGTATCAGCCTCCAACACCCCTCTGCCTAAAGTACTCGACCAAATGTTTGCCGGAACAGGCATATCCTACAAAATCAAAGGCAACAACGTCACCCTGCTCCGTGAGGCAAAGCCGAAGAACACACCCAAGCACACCATCAGCGGCATAGTCACCGAGGAAGGCACGGATGAGGTGCTGGTGGGAGCCACAGTCACCGACACCCGCTCGGGAAAAGCCACGGTGACCAACGCCAACGGGTTCTACTCCCTCACCCTCCCGGCCGGTGAGGTGGACCTGAAAGTTCAATACCTCGGACTCGACACCTACTCATCGGGCAATTTCTCCCTGCGCGCCAACCGCACAATGAACATCTCGCTCACTGCGCCCCACGAACTCGATGAAGTGACCATCACCACCACCGTGAACAACACCAAGGCGATGCACACCGCCGAGATCGGCAGCCTCAACCTCACCAATACTGCCATAAAGACCACTCCTGTGGTGTTCGGCGAGAGCGATGTGGTGAAGACCCTGCAGCTTGAACCCGGCGTGTCGGCCGGAATCGAAGGCATGGCAGGAATGTACGTCCACGGCGGCGACACCGATGAGAACCTCTACATGCTCGACAACGTGCCACTCTACCAGATAAACCATTTCGGAGGCCTCTTCTCCGCCTTCAACGTCGATGCCCTGCGCAACGTAGACTTCTACAAGACCTCCTTTCCTGCCAAGTACGACGGAAGGCTGGCCTCGTTCATGGACGTACATACCAAGGACGGCTCCCTGAAGGAGCACCACGGCAGTTTCCGGCTCGGCCTCACATCAGGAGCGTTCGACATCAACGGTCCCATAGTGAAGGACCGCACATCCTACTCGGTGGCCATACGCCGTTCGTGGTACGATGTGCTGACCGTCCCCGGCCTGGCGATCTTCAACAAGATGAACAAGGATCAGAACACCCACTTACGCTACGCCTTCACCGACATCAACGCCAAGCTCAACCATCACTTCTCCGACCGGTCGAGCGCCTACGTGATGATGTACTACGGTGAGGATTTCCTCCATGCCGGATGGGACGACAAGGGCAAAGATGACTATTATGTCAACGATTATACCGGAAATTTTGAGTTTGGAGACGGAGGATACGAGCATGTGCCGGACCAAGGAACATTAATCAAGGACAAATCCTACGTCGACAACCAGGGCCGCCTCCGTTGGGGCAACATCGTGGCATCGGCAGGCTGGAAATACATCTTCTCCCCGAAGCTCTACGGCGAGGTGACAGGTGCATTCAGCCGGTACTTCTCGTCGATGAACAATTACATGGAAAGCTGCGACATGGACGGCGACGTGCTGGAATCGTTAACCCGCACCGACTACGACTGCCGCAACAACATCAACGACATCATAGCACGCGCCGACTTCAGTTATATGCCCCTTCCGGAGAACAAGCTCGACTTCGGAGTGTCGTTCATCCACCACTCCTTCCTGCCATCACGCGGAGCACACACACTGAAGGAGGACAACCAGGAGGCAACCGTCTACGACAACGTGCCATCCTACCGCGCCAACGAGATAAACGCCTACATCTCTGACGACTACGCTCCCACATCGTGGCTAAGAATCAACGCCGGACTGCATTACAGCGCGTTCCATATCAGCGGAACATCGCACGATGCCCTTTCCCCCCGCCTGTCGCTGCGCTTTACCCCCCGGCCCAACCTCGCGATAAAGGCAGCCTACTCGCGCTCGGTGCAGTACGTGCATCAGCTCACCGAGAGCAGCATCTCGCTGCCCACCGACCAGTGGATACCCATCACCGGCGACCAGAAGCCCCAGACAGCCGACAAGGTGGCCCTCGGAGCCTACTGGTCAACCCCCGACAAGATGTACACATTATCCCTGGAAGGTTACTACAAATGGATGGACAATCTCCTCGACTACGCCGACGACTATTATCTAATCCCTCCATCGGAGAGCTGGACACAGAAAATGGCTTCGGGCGAAGGCCGGGCAAAGGGCATCGACTTCAAGATGACGAAGGAATACGGCAAGATCACTGGTCATCTGGCCTACTCGCTGCTGTGGGCCGACCGCCGATTCGATGACAAGAACAAAGGCGAATGGTACCCGGCGCGATTCGACAACCGCCACAAGATCAATCTCGCGCTATCGTGGAAAATCAACTCCCGATGGGATGTGGGCGCATCCTGGACGGGAATGAGCGGCAACCGCATCACCCTGCCGCTGCAATGCTGGAGCGACCCCGGACTGGGAATCTGGAATTTCGACATGGACTATTACGATAAGACCAACAACTACCGACTTCCCTTCTACCACCGTCTCGACCTCTCGGCCACGCGCCGTACCCACAACGGCTATTGGACATTCAGCGTCTACAACGCCTACAGCTACATGAACGTGATAGCCGTGCGCCGCGATGTGGCCGACTGGAACCCCTACTATGATGAAAACGGCAATTATCATTCCGACAACGTGTTCCAGCATGTGCGAGCCATTCCCATCATACCGTCGGTGTCCTACACATGGCTGTTTTAATGAAAAATGAAAAATGAAAAATGAAAAATTGATAAAAACAAAAATGAAAACGTTCCATTTCTTTCTACTGATAGCCCTTGTGGCGCTTACGGGCTGCTACACTGATTTCGAGCCCGATCTGAAGAGCACACCGGTGGTGTGCATCAACTCGCTCATCTCCGCAGGCGACTCGATAGAGGTGGAGGTGACACGCACATGGCGCTACTCAGAAGGCAACCCTGCCACCGGACTCGACATCATCCTACGCGATGCCGAAGTGTCGCTGTATGTCAACGACCGATTCGAGGAGCAGCTCGTATTCTCCTCCAGGCAGAATCATTATTTTGAATATAAATATTTTTTCAAAGCAAATTATGTGCCCCGTTCAGGCGACCGCATACGGATTCACGCTTCCGACAAGACCTACGGCGAGGCTGAGGCGGAAGTCACTGTCCCCCACCCCGTGGAGATCGACATGGTGGAGACCCGCATCAAGTCCAACAAGACAACCTACGATGAAATATATGAGTCCTTCACCTCAGATTTCGACATGACTCTCAACATCACCCTGACCGATCCGGCAGATGAGACCAACGCCTATATCTTCGACATGCCGGAATACAGGTCAATCGTGACGGACATAATCAACGACTGGGGACATGAGGACCATGGAGTGCTCGAGTCAATGCGCGTTTTCCCGGACTACAGCTATGAGCCGATTTTCTCGGAACATATCTCACCGATAGAGACGGTGATATCCAACGACCTCGGATTCTACACCGTGTTCTCCGACCGTCAGTTCTCAGGGCGGTCCTATACCCTGCACGTACCTCTCAACGGCTCATACAGTTACTCCTACCGTTACAATCCCGAAAAGAAGCACGAACTTACCATGGACGTGAAGCTCGCCCACATTTCCGATGCTTACTACAGCTACATGATGTCGTGGTGGGCAGCCCATGAAGGTGTCAACGGCATCCTTGGAGATGTGGGTCTTGGCGACCCGGTCTTCGAGCACAGCAACGTCTCCACCGGCGCCGGCATCGTTGCCGCCCAGGCCGTATCCACCGTCAGCCTCAACCTCCACGACCTCCTGAACACTGAATAATAATATTAGTTAAATTTTGCGTAAATGGCATCCAAATTGGATGCCATTCATTATCTTTGCAAAAAAAAGGAATTATGCAAGTAGTATCAGCACGTGAATTTCGCTCAAATCAGGGCAAATACCTGAATGCAGCAAAGAATGGGCAGTCGGTCCTGCTAACATCAAGATACGGGAGCTTCAAGATAACCCCAGTCACAGAAGAGGATTCATTGACAGAACGAATCTGCAAGGGCCTCAGGGAGGTGAAACTGATGGAGGATGGCATCATCCCCAAAAAAACTATTGAAGAGTTTCTGAATGAACTTTAGTATTTTCCCCACATCGGATTTTGCCCGGTCATTAAAAGCTCTTGCCAAGAAATATCCCTCGATCAAGCAAGAGGTCCGCACTTTTTCTATTTCATTGCATGAGAATCCATTCCAAGGCGATGAACTGTCACCCGGCATACGGAAAATACGCATGGCCATCAAATCAAAGGGTCGGGGGAAATCAGGAGGCGCAAGGGTGATAACATATACGGTTGTCGCAGCCGAGAACAACGGAAATGTATATCTCATCGACATTTACGACAAAGCAGATTTCTCAACAATTGACATCTCCGTAATTCAGAAAATCATCAAAGAATTAGGATTATAATGGCTTTTCAGGCACACCACAAAGCCTGCGGGCCTCGGCGCGGGCCGGTTTGCCGGTGGGAGTGAGGGGCAATGCGTCAACCCTGACGTAATCGCGGGGCTGCATGTATTTGGGAAGGACGGCACGGCTCACCTCGCGGGCAGAGTCGGCATCGCCGGCAACAAGCATCACCACTATCTCGCCGAACTTCTTGTCGGGACGGCTGCTGATCATGAACGGGCACCGGATATGGGGCTGGAGCAAACGCTCCACCTCCTCGGCCTGGATCTTCAAGCCTCCGCTACATATCACGTTGTCGCAACGTCCGATGATGCGGAAACGCCTGCCGTCGGGAGCGAGCTCGCCGATATCATTAGTTACAAGCTTTTCCTCCACAATCTCCGGAGCCTCAATCACGAGGCGGCTGTCGCTGTCGAGCGTCACCGTCACCCCATCCATCGGCACATACCATTCATCAGCCTCCTCGCCCGACATACGCCGCAGGGCTATGTGCGAAAGGGTCTCTGTCATTCCGTAGGTGCTCCACACAGCATTGGGAAAATGTCGCAATTCGGCGGCAAGGGCATCATCGATGGCACCACCTCCAATTATGAGATTGCGGATATTCATCAGCCTCTCCTTCTCTTCAGGCACCTGCAATGAATTATAAACCTGCAGCGGCACCATGGCGGCGAAATCAAACACCACATCGCCCGTAGTGGCAAGCGGATGACCCGAAGGCTGCACCACCACAAGGTTGAGCCCCCACTCCAGCGACCTCACTATCATCATCTTTCCGCCGATAAATTCCGGAGAAAGGCACATCAGTGCCAATCCACCCTCCTTCAGGCCGAGAGCCCGGCAGGTGGCACGTGCCGAAGCCTCCATGCGGCTCTTCTCGGCGACAATGGTCTTGGGCTCACCGGTAGATCCGCTTGTGCGCAGTTCCATGGTGGAGTCCGCGCTCAGATAATTCACAATGCTTGATTCGTAATCCATAATTTATGGTTTTATAGGATTTACAAATATTACTAAGATTTATAAGTCATATAAATTCTATATGATCCGCATCCTGCCGCATTCAATGCTCAGGCTGTAGGGCAGCGCGATATTGTCAGTGAAGAGGGCTCCCGTGCCCAAACCCTGCGGCATGGCTATATCCGGACCATATATATCGGCCGTAAGTTGCGCTATCGAATTCAGACCGATATTGCTCTCCAACGCGCTCGTTATCCAGCTGCCTATGCCTCGCTCACGGGCGCGGTCAACCCATTCACGCACACCGCGCATACCGCCATGCAGCGAAGGCTTCAGCACTATATAGGATGGCTTGATGACATCAAGTAGCTCCGCCTTTCCCACAGGAGTGTTGACGGCTATAAGCTCCTCGTCGAGAGCCACAGGTATTGGTGACGCGGCGCATATTTCCGCCATTTCCTTCCATTGTCCGGCACGGATTGGCTGCTCTATCGAATGGATGTCGCACCGGGAGAGGGCCTCGAGCTTGCGGAGTGCATCATCGGGCGAGAAGGCGCCGTTGGCATCCACGCGCAGTTCAATCTTATCCCTGTCATAGTGGCTCCTTAATGTTTTTATCAGATCAAGTTCGCTGTCGAAATCTATGGCTCCTATCTTTATCTTGATGCAGCGGAAGCCCTGCCTCAATTTCTCGTCCATGCGGTGCAGCATCTCGTCGTGGTTACCCATCCATACCAATCCGTTGATGGAGATACTCTTCTCGCCACGGGAAAAAGGCGTGTCAAACAGCCTGTACGAACGCCGGTCATAATGCAGCATGGCAGTCTCCAGACCAAAGAGCATCGACGGATAGCCTTGCAATTCACCAAAGGGAATCTCTCCTGAACACTCCACGTGATGGCAGAAGCCGCGTAGCACCCCGGCATAGTCGGGAATGTCGTCGCAGCTAAGATCCGGCAGCGGAGCGCACTCCCCTATTCCCACGTGTGTGGGATCCTCAGGATCTGTTATGGTCACGAACCATGAGCGGCGTGTGGTATAGATACCGCGCGAAGTACCTGCAGGCTGCTTGAAATGCAACGTCCGTTCAGCAATCTCTATCATGGGATTTTTGGGTATTGGTCGAAATCGGGCTTACGTTTCTCCAGGAATGCCTTGCCACCCTCCTGGGCCTCATCGAGGAAATAATAGAGCATTGTGGCGTCGCCGGCGAGCTGCTGTATGCCCGCCTGGCCGTCGAGTTCGGCATTGAGTCCGTCCTTGATCATGCGCAGTGCGATGGGCGAACGCTCCATCATCGTCTCAGCCCACTCCACACACTCATCCTCCAGGCGTTCGAGAGGCACCACCTTGTTGACCATTCCCATCTCCTCAGCCTCCTTGGCAGAATACTGGCGGCAAAGGAACCATATCTCCCTCGCCTTCTTCTGTCCAACGATGCGGGCGAGATACGACGCTCCGAATCCAGCGTCGAACGACCCTACCTTCGGACCAGTCTGGCCGAAAATGGCATTCTCCGAGGCGATAGAGAGGTCGCACACCAGGTGCAGCACGTGGCCGCCACCGATGGCGTAGCCGTTGACCATGGCTATGACGGGCTTGGGCAGACGGCGTATCTGCATCTGCACATCGAGCACACTCAGACGCGGCACTCCTTCCTCGTCGATATATCCGCCACGGCCTTTCACGTGCATGTCGCCGCCGGAACAGAAAGCCTTGTCACCTGCGCCGGTGAGGAGCACCACCCGGATATCCTGCATCTCGCGGCAGAGCGAGAACGCCTGCAAGAGTTCGAGCGTGGTCCTGGGAGTGAATGCGTTGCGGTAGCGCGGACGGTTGATGGTGATTTTCGCAATATGATTGTATTCCTCGAAGAGTATTTCCTCGAAATCTCTGATTTTATTCCATTTTCGCATAATCCTCTAAGTTATAAATGATAATGAATAAGTGAGCAGCAGTAAATAATATTCGGATACCACTGCTAATTCTCGTCAAGAGGTGGACCAAATATATTATTTATTACGGAATCGACCACTTCATTGAATTTATTTTTTGTCACAATCGCACCCTTTCGTTGAATCACATCTCGACAAAGGAAATAAGTGATGATATGAGTCACAAAATACGACTTTTTTTCAAGATTAAATTCATTGATAATATCTTCCGGCTTAATCTCTATTGAATATTCCGGATGATGATTTTTTGTAGAGATAAGTACTGCATAGAAAAGGCCGGCCTCTTTTTCTTGAAGATCCGGTAAAGATACAACAAGTGCCGGATGATTCTTAACTTTTCCATCCGGCAGCAAATAAGGAACTTCAATTATCTCTCTTTGATGAACAAAACTTACAGCCATTTTGCTATCACTTCATTAGCGGATGATCCACTATAATACCTCATCGATTTTTGAGGGTGCGTTGTCTGAGCCTCCTCAAATTCTGTAGGGTGCTCGTCACGTTCGCGTCGGATTATAGCCGCCAACTCTTCGTCAGAGATGGATGAACGTACCGGTACTTTTTTTTCTTTATCTCTTTTGTTCTCCATAATTGTCTGTTTTTATTGATGCAAAGATACAAATACAACAACCAATAACCAAATTTTGAAACCCTGAAATAAGTTACGGATTGAGAATTATGAATTCGAGGAGAACCGGACGGTGGGATTCTTCGTGGATGAGGCGGTGGATGGCTTCTGACATTGATGTTTCGTTGTCGCAGGAGATGTAGCGAATGTTGTATGCCTCGCAGATGCCACGGGCTGTGGCAGCGTGGGAGCCTTTCACGAATGTTGAGAAGGCGGGGCTTCCGTCGGCTCCAGGGAGGGTATCGAATATCTTCCCGCCACCATTGTTGAGGAGGAGGATGCGCAGACGGCCGTCCAGTTCAGTGTTCCACAGCGCGTTGGAGTCGTAGAAGAAACTAAGGTCACCAATCACGCAGAATGTCTTGTCAGCGGAAGCAAGCGAAAAACCAGCTGCCGTCGAAAGCGAACCTTCTATGCCGTTGACACCACGGTTGACGTATGTGTAGTGGTGCGAATAAAGATTGCCGAGGCGCGCTGCCGTACTGTTGGCATAGTGCATGTTCACGTCAGATTTCTCCAACTCGCCTTCGAGCATCTTCACGACACGGGCCTCCGGCGAACGTGGCGTCATCTCACGCGTGGTCTTCTGCACATAGGTGATCAACGCCTCCCACCGCGTCCTATACTCCTCATGGTAGCCTGTATGTGTACACTCCGCAGCAAATTTGCGCAGAAACTGCACAGGTTCTGCCTTAATCACGGCCACCTGGTTGAGGAAGGTGTCGTGTACTTCTCCATCAATATCCACCCCTAACGTGTTAACACCCGGGATGGAGGCTATCAGGTTCTTGATTTTATTGCTTATCAAGGTATCGCCCACATAAAGCACCTGGTCCGGCCAAAGGTCCCTGTCGGCAGCCACATGGTCGCATAGCCTATCAATATTAAGACCTCCGGTCACCGACGAAAGCGACTCGAACAGCACTGGAAATTCCCTCTCGATTTCCCTGATGTATTCGGATGTGTGGGCATTGTACCTGATCTGGCCAATGATTACAAGCGGCTTCATCTCCACATTGAGAAAATCCCAAGCATTCCGCCCGGCAGACTGGTGGATTCTTTGGACAGGATACTGCACTATAAACGGCGCTTTGGGGAGGTCATCAACAGTGAAATTGAACAGAGGCTCGCTTATGGGCACATTGATATGCACCGGCATGAAATCTGCAGTATGGTTAAGGGCCTCGTTGACAAGCCGCACGCAGTAGCGCTCCGACACCGCATCGTGCGGTTCGGGAAGCGAACAGCAAAACTCGGCGAATACTCCCAGTGCGCCGGGCTGCGGTATGGTCTGTCCTGCAAGTTGCCCGATACGGTCGACCGGACGGTCGGCGGAGATTATCACCAGAGGGACATGCCGGTAGGCAGCTTCCGCCATGGCAGGGGCAAGATTGAGCAGAGCCGAACCCGATGTGACACAGACAGCGACAGGCCGGCGTGTGGCAAGTGCGAGTCCCAAGGCATAGAACCCGGCGGAACGCTCGTCGGTCACGGCATGGCACTCCAGCCCGGCTTCGAGAAGATTATGGCATATAGGGGCATTGCGCGAGCCCGGACAAAGCACGGCGGTGCCGACACCGTGCCTTGGCAGCAGCGATGTGAGGATATTGATATTTTGTTTGTCTGAAAAACTCATTTTTCCAACAGATTGAGCATTGTACGCATTTTTGCTTCCGTCTCCTCCCATTCCGACCGCTCGGTGCTGTCGGCAAGAAGCCCTCCTCCTGCAAACAGGTCGCAGGCATTACGGCGGATACGCATGCACCGCAGGGTTACAAACAGATTCACGCGGTCTCCGGCCTCCACCGGTCCGCAGAAGCCGCTGTAATATGCGCGGGCGGAATGTTCGTTGGCGAGGATAAAGCGCCGGGCAGCGTCGGCAGGGAGTCCGCACACCGCCGGCGTGGGATGCAGTGCATCCAGAATCGAACCTATCCGGCGACCGGAGATGAGATGGAATGAAAAATCAGTACGGAGATGCAGTAGCCCCGCTGCCCTGACCGTATGCGGACCATCTGTGGTGACTTTATCGGCAAAGGGAGAAATGGCATCACGGATATATTCCGCCACATACCGCTGTTCAAGGATGTTCTTTGTGCTCCAATCCGGATCGGGATTCCCGTCATATTCCATCGTGCCGGCAAGAGCCATGGTATGGCATACCTCGCCATCCTTCTCCAACAGCAATTCGGGGGTGGCTACAAGCCAGGATCCCGACAATGGTGTGGAGAACAGGGCGATGAAGCAGCGCGGATAGCGCTGACAAGCCTCGGCGAACATAGCAGTGGGAGAAAACGCGGTCCCTGCCGTAACCGTCATCCTCCTCGACAGCACAAGTTTTGCGAATGAGCCATCGACAAGACGAGAGTGAAACAACTCAAAATCACGTATATAGTCATCACGGCCAGGACTCTCCACATCATCCCCGGAATCATTTCCGCGACAGATATCATCAAGATCACATATAAGAGAAGCGGGAATCGCCGACTCGGTAGAAAATGCGTCTGAACCGTCGCCCTTTATCAAGATTATCGGAGTGGAATCATCAGCGGAGAACGGAGCTATGACAAACCCCGGTGTATCGTCGATATCCGCTACAGCCGTCACCTTGCAAGGCGTATCAGCCGACATTCTCACGCAACGACACTCCTTCTGAAAAGGCATCCTATACAAAGCAAAACTCTCCATAGGCTGCAAAATTACTGCTTTTGCGCGAAATTCCCAACAATGAAAAATAAAAATGAACAATGTACGACGAACAATTGCCAATCCAAACGACACTATTCACTATTCATTATTCACTATTCACTGGAATAAGGTAGTAACGGCGGCGTGGGTCTGAGTCGAGGATCCACTGGTCTACGACGATATTTGGGTCGATTGCAGTAATCGTCATGGTATGTTCGCCGGGTTGCAGGGGCGGAAGCTCCTGAGTGCACCGGGCCTGCCCGCGCAACACATTGAGTTTCCAACGCTCCGAACGGAATGGTTCTTTCAGATTATGCACCACCGGATCTCCGCCATCGATGCTCACGCTGTAACGCAATTCGCCTCCATCGACAGGCTGCGTTGGGATCATAGCCGTGGTGAGAGAAATGAAAGAAGTGGAATCGGGCACGGTGAATGTATAGGTCAGTGAGCTCCCGGGAGAGAGCGACACAGCCTTCATGCTATGTCCCAACATGTCCGTTGCCCTCACATTTCCAATATAACTGTCATAGTCGCACGCATTTACCGCTACCACGCCATCCGCCGACAAGGGATGCTGCCGAGGCTCAGGGGAGCGTTCAAGCCATTCAGCAACCTCCTCATCCGTGAGCATCAGAGGCAGGACAGGAGCGCACATAGCCGGCAGATCGCGCGGACGCATGTTCATCAATCCGTTCCATTTGCCGGAGCTCATCTCCTTGTTATAATGATTAGTAAGAGAGCGGATATGCTGATAAGCTTTCTGGCTACGGGCGGCAGCAATGCATAGCGCCGGACTTTCGGAACCGATCACGGCCTTCTCGCTTCCCGAGGCAATAGAGCGGGCACGGTGAGCCTCCATCATCTTCACTGCATTGTTGGCGGCAGCCTCCACCGGGTATCTCACAGCAGCGAAATAGGCATCCTTAAGTCGGTCGGACACATGCGCCTCCATGGAGTCCACAGCCACGATAAGGCTCAGGAATTCCTCCATATAGCGGTCGGCCTCACTGCCGAATTCGTTGAAACTGAATTCCGTATTGACCACCGGACTGAGTCCGCGCTGAAACACACGCTTGTCAAGCTCCGTCTGGCTCCATCCCATAAACTCAGGGCGACGCTTCGATGTGAGCTCATAATATTTCCTCATCACAGGATACAGACCATTGCCAGCCTCATAGCCGAAATTATCGCAAAGCCATTTCTGAAGGTGTGCGCCAAGGCAAGCGCCATCGACAGCTTCGATGTCCCATGCCATGTCGAGGAAGAGCTGCATATCGTAAGCAGCCACCTTCGGATCATGGACATTGCATATCCACAGTTTACGCACATTGTGGTCGTAGGCATTACGCATCTCGTTGTATATCAGTCCAGGCTGGGTGGTGGTGAGCCACAGGTAGTCGTGCGGACGGCCCCAATAGCTCATGTGGTAGTACACGCCTGCGCCACCGCTCCGCCGCTGCTCCTTCGGCGAGGAAAGCCGGGTGATATATCCGTAATTGTCGTCACACCACATCAGGGTCACATATTCGGGTACCTGCAATCCCTTCTCATATAGTTCGAGCACCTCCTTGTAAGGCACAAAGACCTGCATCTGTCGTGACGGATCGCCGATGTTGTCGGCTATGAGCCTTTGCTGGTCGTCGATCACCTGCTGAAGGGCGACAAACTTCTCATCCATGGTTTTCACTCCCTCCATCGAGCCATCATGTATGCCACGCATACCAATGGTAAACATATTTCCACCCTCCGAATCCTTCACCTGCCGCAGACGCTCCGTCCAATAGTCCTGCACGGCCCGGCGGTTGGTGATGTAGTTGAACCGGCCACGCTCCGCCTCATTCCATTCGCCCACGTTATTGCGCAGTAAAGGCTCGCAATGCGAAGTTCCCACGGCTATGCCGCAACTGTCAGCCACCAGTTTGTTTACAGGATTCTTGAAGAACGCTTCCGTACCCGGATGCATGGCGGGCCATACGGCATTGGCACGCAAGCGCATCAACAGCTTGAAGATTTCCTTATATGTGCGGGGACCGATCGTGCCGGTGGTGTTCGGTTCGAAATTTCCGCAACTCCAGGGACGCAAGGACCAGTCCTCATCATTGATGAATATGCCACGAAGCTCCACCGATGCTCCCTGTGTGTCGGAGAAACCGGCAGGGAGCGATAGCCTGTCGCGGCGATCCGGTACGACATCACCCCACCATATCCACGGACTTATGCCTGCCTTGCGTGACAGTTCGAGCAATCCGTATGCCGTGCCGCGCCCGTTAGTGCCTGTCACGAGTATCTGATTTCCATACACTGTTATATTGAATCCGTCGGTGATCGTATCGAGTATCTCCACAGGCACTCCCGCCTTTCCAAGTGCCTTACGGAGTGCCTTCGATGTGCGGTCGAGCTGTGAAAGGCGTATGGTAGCGTTTTTGGGCTTGACTATTTGAGCGGCCTGTCCCGTCACCGCCTCCATGTCGGAAGCGAACATCTCCACGGCCGTGTTCACCACAAGAGCCACGGGCGTATCGATTCCCACACTCACCGGTGACGACCCATCGTACCACACCATCTCTTCACTTGCCGACAGACACGGAATTATAGCGAATGCCATGGACATCAGCAACAAGTATAATTTTTTCATGGCTTAATTTTTTTGATAGAAATGTTTACAAAATTAGTCTGATTACGCCGATTATGCAAATGATAAAATAATTTTACGCGCCATAATAGTTGGAAGTCCGCTTTTTTTCATTACTTTTGCACTGCCTATTGATTTTTTACAAGCTATAATAAATATCATACTTAAAAAACAAGATAACTAACTGACCATGGCAAACTGGTTCGAATGTAAGATAAGATACGATAAGCTGCAGGAAAACGGCACCTCGGTGAAGAAGGTCACAGAGTCGTTCCTTGTCGATGCCCTGTCGTTCACCGAAGCCGAGGCACGCATCATAGAAGAACGGGAGCCCTATATGTCGGGCGAGTTTTCAGTGTCGGCGGTGAAGCGCACCAAAATCGCAGAAATATTTTTCGACGATGCCGATGATGCCGACAAGTGGTATCAGGTGAAATGGCTCATCACCACTCTCGACGACAAAGCCACCGCATTGGGAAAACCCGCTGTGGAAAAGAAGGTGAGCGTTCTCTCGATGGTTCAGGCCGCCGATTTCCGCGGAGCACTCGACGCCTTCATGGAAGGGATGAAGAGCACCCTCGCTGATTTTGAGGTCGCGGCCATCAACGAGACACAGGTGCTGGATGTGTATCCTGTGAAGCCGGCATCGGAGAAAGCCGATGTTTTGCAATCTGAAAAATGAATATTGCTGATACCATAAAAAACCTTCACGCCTCCATGCCACAAGGAGTGCGGATCGTCGCTGTGTCGAAATTCCATCCTGTGGAGCAACTGCGCGAGGCTTACGATGCCGGACAGCGCATATTCGGCGAAAGCCGACAGCAGGAGCTTCTTCAGAAGATCCAACAGATGCCCGCTGACGTGGAGTGGCACTTTATCGGACATTTGCAGACCAACAAGGTACGGTCCATCGTGGGCAAGGTGGCGATGATAGAGAGCGTCGACACCGAGCGTCTGCTCCATCTGATTGATACGGAATCGGTCCGTGCCGGTGTGCGCAGCCGTGTGCTGATGCAGCTTCATGTGGCCAAGGAGGAGACAAAATTCGGATTTTCGCCGGAAGAACTGGTGGAATATTTCGAGAGCGGCAACTACCGCGACCTGCAGGCCACAGACATCTGTGGTGTGATGGGCATGGCTTCCAACACTGACGATACAGAACGCATACGCGCCGATTTCGATGCCATAGCCGCCACATTCCGCACCATAAAGGCCTCCTGCCCCGACCTCCCCTGCTTTGATACCCTCTCGATGGGCATGACCCACGATTACCGGATAGCCATCGGTGCCGGCTCCAACATGGTGCGCATCGGCACCGCCATTTTCGGAGAAAGGGAATATTAAGTGATAGGTGATAGTGAATAGTGAATAACTAATAGTAAGCATAAGGCATTTTTGTCCAAGAAGCGAGCATCAGCGAGTTCACCAAATACCAACGACCAAATAACTAAAAAACCAAATAAACAACAATGACACAAGACACTAAAGACAACGGACGTCTGATAGCAATTATCACGATGTTCTTCCTGTTTGCCATGATAGCGTTCGTGACAAACATGGCGGCTCCATTCGGCAACATCTGGGGGCATCATTACAGCTGGGCTGGCATGATGGGCAACATGATGAACTTCGCCGCCTATCTCTTCATGGGCATTCCCGCCGGCAAGATGCTCACACAGGTGGGCTACAAGAAGACAGCCCTGATCGCACTCATTATCGGTATCGTGGGCTTGGCGGTGCAGTATGTAAGCAGCGTGGCTGGAGCTGATGTTGAGGTATTCTCTTATGCCGGACAGCCCGTGGCGCTCAACCTCATCATCTATCTGCTCGGTGCATTCATCTGCGGTTTCTGCGTGTGCATGCTCAACACTGTCGTTAACCCTATGCTCAACATCCTTGGTGGTGGCGGCAACAAAGGCAACCAGCTCATCCAGGCCGGCGGTGCCCTCAATTCCCTTAGCGGCACCCTGACCCCGCTGCTCGTGGGCGTGATGATCGGCACCGTGACCAAGGAGACCTCGATGACCGACGTGTCTCCCCTGCTCTTCGTCGGCATGGGTATCTTCGCCATCGCTTTCATCATCATCTTGTGTGTCTCAATTCCCGAGCCCGCCCTTGAGCGCGCCAAGGCTGCCAAGGCCGCCGGAGGACAGAAGATTGTCTACAGCCACAGCGCGTGGTCATTCCGCCACTTTGTTCTCGGAGCCATTGCCATCTTCTTCTATGTAGGTATCGAGATCGGTATCCCGGGTGAGATGAATTTCTATGTGTCCAAGCTTCCCTTCGAGGGTGCAGCCGCCGTTGCCGGTACATTGGTGGCCCTCTACTGGCTGCTCATGCTCGTGGGCCGTACACTTTCCACTGTGGTTAGCCGCTGGGTGTCCACCCGTATGCAGATGATATGCGTGTCGGGCCTTGCAATCGTGCTGCTGCTCATAGCCATCTTCATGCCCGCCGACATCACCATGGATATCAACGGTGTGCAAGTGCCCGTGCTCTGCGTGTTCATCTCAGTGTGCGGTATATGCACCTCTATCATGTGGGGCGGTATCTTCAACCTCTGCGTTGAGGGTCTCGGAAAATACACCGAGCAGGCTTCGGGTATCTTCATGATGCTCGTCGTCGGCGGCGGTATAATGCCCCTTATCCAAGATATGGTGCTTCAGCCCATACTTGGCTACATCGGCAGCTACTGGCTCATCGTGGCCATGCTTGGCTACCTGCTTTTCTATGCCCTCTATGGCTGCAAGAATGTCAATACCGATATCCCTGTCGAGATCGAGACTCCCGGCGAGGATATGCGCGACGCTATCTGATGACATCACAGTTTCCGCTTTGCGGAAACTGTGGGTTATAAGATTACAAGGTTATAAGATTATAATAGGCCATCCGGCAATTATGGACAGGGCACTTTTCGGAGCGCCCTGTCTTTTGCATTTTGGCGGTGTGGGAAATAATTCGTAACTTTGCTTAAAAGTTAGCACCACCCACTGTTCACTATTCACTATCACCTATACCTTAATGAAGATCCTACTTGCCAATAAATTCTACTACCGGCGCGGCGGCGACTGTATATGTATGCTCAGTCTCGAACAGATGCTCAAGGACCACGGACACGATGTGGCTGTATTCGCCATGGACTATCCTGAGAATCTTCCCACCCCGTGGCAGAAATATTTCCCTTCGGAAGTGAAATTCAAGCCCGGACCGGGAATGGCCGAGACACTGCTGCGTGCTTTCGGCAAAGGACAGGTAAGACGGAAATTCAAGAAATTGCTCGATGATTTCCAGCCCGACGTGGTGCATCTCCACAACATCCACACCCAGCTCTCACCCGTGCTCGCTGAGATAGCCCATCAGAGAGGCATCAAGGTGGTGTGGACCATGCATGACTACAAGCTGCTGTGTCCCCGCTACGACTGCTTGCGCGGTGGAGCCTACGTGTGTGAGGAATGTTTTACCGACAAGCACAATGTGCTCGACCATAAGTGCATGAAGGATTCCCGTATGGCAAGCATCGTGGCCTACCGCGAGGCTCTGGCATGGAACCGCGGGCGCCTGTCGGCATCCACGGACACATTCATCTGCCCGAGTGCGTTCATGGCAGGGAAACTGAAACAGGGTGGCTTCCCCGGCGACAAGATCGTGGTGCTTCCGAATTTCATCGATGTGGACAAATGCCTTCCCATCGGCAGCCGGGAACGAGGCGATTATTACTGCTATGTCGGACGCCTGTCGCACGAGAAGGGCGTAGCCACGCTCCTTGAGGCGGCTGCCCGGTTGCCCTACCGGTTGATTCTGGCCGGCGACGGGCCGCTACGCGCAGAACTTGAGGCATCTGCTCCTGCCAACGTGGAGTTCGTGGGACATAAGGGTTGGGACGAACTTAAGGAAATCGTTACGAACGCCAGATTCTCGGTGATTCCATCGGAATGGTATGAGAACAATCCACTCTCGGTAATTGAAGCCCTCAGTCTTGGCACGCCCGTGCTTGGAGCCCGGATCGGCGGCATCCCCGAACTTATCGAAGAGGGCGTCAACGGCATGACCTTCCAGAGCTGCAACGCTTCGGAACTTGCCGCCGGGATAGGGCAGATGTGGACAGCTACTTTCGATTACCGCTCCATCGCCGGCGAAGCGAAACGCAAGTTCAACCAGCAGACCTTCTACGACAAATACATGACTCTACTAAGGTCATGAGGATTTGATCAGCGAGGCTATGGCGTGGAGCAAGGCTTCCACCTGTTGTTTTCCGGCCACCGGAATATGTAGATAGGTAGAGCCGGTTTCTGCGTCTTTCCTTATCATCTTATCGAGAAGGGCCTGCCTGCGTACGTCCGAACTGAGCGTCTCCGAAAGGTCCGCAAGCCATTCCACACCTCGGGCTATCAGGTCGTCGGCAGCCTGGTTCACCTCTGTCGCTACCTCGGCTGCCTCCCCCACACTCTCGGGTGCCGTTTCATCCGGTGTGGCATCCATCGACTCCTCAACCATTGCAATGATACGGTCGAACTTGCTGTTGTCCGTCAGCATTATCTCATCATATCCTTCATCGAGAATACCCTCCGACATGGCTGTCTTGAAGCTGTTTTTTGCCTCAATCTGCCGCTCGATGCTGTCGATGCTCACGAAATTGATCACCTGAACGCTCCGCCGCTGCCCAAGTCGGTAGATACGGGCTATCCTCTGCTCCATCACGGCGGGATTCCACGGCAGTTCCATATTCACGATTATCGAGCCTGCCTGCAGGTTGAGTCCGGTGGAACCGGCATCGGTAGAAAGGAACACACGGCAGTCGGGATCATTGTTGAAATCATCCACCAGCTGCTTGCGCTTGCGCGCAACCACGCTGCCGCTGAGATTGGAGTAGCGCACCCCCAGCTTGTCGAGTTCGGTGGCGATGATCGATGTCATCCTCTCCCAGGTGCTGAACACCACTACCTTGTCGTCGCCCGACTGCATCACGTCCTTGAGGATGCTCAGCAGCTCCGCAACCTTGGTTTCGCAGCGCGTCTCACGGTCAAGGATATATGTGCTGTTGGCCACCATGCGCATCCGGTTGAGGGAGATGAGCAGATTGCGCCGGTCGAATTCGCTGAGGAAATGATAGCGGCGCCATTTGCTCACGATGCGGCTCACGCGGGAGGCGAGTTCATCGTGGAGCTTCTTCTGCTCCTCTGTCATGGGTACATAGATGGTGGTGTCTACGCGGTCAGGCATCTGAGGAGCGACCTCACTCTTTCGGCGGCGTATCATTATCCCCTTTAGCTTCTCCCCTATCTTGTTGAGGTTCTTGTAGCCTTTGGTCATCCCGGCATCATCGGTGATGATGCATTCATCCCTGAACTTGTAGTAGGGACTCAGATAATACTGGTCCACAAGTTCCACAATGCTGTATAGTTCCTCAAGTTTATTCTCCAAGGGCGTACCGGAAAGCAGGGTGGCATAGGCGAACTTCAGGTGGCGGGCAGCCCTGGCTATGTTGGTATCCCAGTTTTTCAGACGTTGCACCTCGTCCATTATCAGCATGTCGGCAGAAAGGGTACCGACGGCACGCACATCATTGCTCATCGCCGTGTACGACACAATCTTGTAGAAAGCATCGTCAGACTCGTATGCGTCCTGCCGCCTCCTGCTGTTGCCCTCAACCACTATGACTGTTGAATCTGTGAATTTCTCAATCTCATGCTTCCATTGGTATTTCAGCGACGTAGGACACACCACAAGCACTGATGTGATGAGCCGGAAATGCCGTAGAAGTTCCGCCACTGCGATCGCCTGGATAGTCTTGCCAAGACCCATTTCGTCGGCGATGATGCTCCTTCCACGCTCGAAGGCGAACCTCACTCCTTCGCGCTGATAAGGATAAAGCTTTGTCTTCAGCATGCCGTCGAGCAATTCATCGGTTACCTCTGGAGCGAGCTTCTTCAATCGCCGGAGATTGCTCTGTTGCTTCACATATTCCAGCACATCGGGAAAACATCTCACAGGAAGCCCGGCATCCTTGGCTTTGATCAGGAAACTATACAGATACTCCTCGCTCTCCTGATATATCACGCCTTCATTGTCGAAATAATCGGCAGCGAGCTTCATCACCTGTCCACTCATCTGGCTGCCGATACGTAGCTTAACCTTGCGCGAGTCGGTGTAGTCGATATATAGCGACGATATTCCGGGAAGGGCCATGTCCACCTCGGTTCCATTCTCTTCTATCCATAGCCGCACAGCCTCGATATGCTTGCATGTTCCCAGGCCTGAAGTCTTGAAATCCATACACGAGCAGTAGTTCCACGGGCTCATCTCTCCGCGGTACACAATCTCATGGCTGTCAGAATGCACCGGGACGGTATTGTCCGTCCCGTCATCCCTACCCGGCACAATCTTCTTCACAGAGAAATATCCCGGACGGTTCTCTCCACCGGTATCTGTGATTTCATAACGCTCTTTCTCCGCCATCTGGCGTCGCAACTGCCTCTGCCACCCTTCGAGGCTCATCCCCGCCGGCCTGACAAGATTCGACAGCTTCTTTGTTCTTTTCTCACTCATCCTTGTATCTTCCATTCCTCGATGCATCGTGTGGCCGACGAGTGATCAACACCTTGAAAAGTTCACGTTTTCCTTCAAAAAAATATCGCAGTGTCGACAGGAAAAGGCTCTTGCCGAACCGGCGCGGACGAGCAAGGAAATAATATCGGCTGCTGCTCTTGACAATTTTCTCCACGAAAGATGTCTTGTCCACATAAATTGCGCCATCATCCCGCAGATTGCGGAAATCCTGCTGGCCGATTGGATATTTTGTTTGAGTATTGTCCATGATTACTTTATTTTATGCAAATATAGTGGTTTATTCTTTTCCCTCCAAAAACAAAATTTCATACGCAGATACAAGAAAAGCCCGCTTCTGGGTGAAGCGGGCTTTTCTTGTATTCCGTTACCGTAGGATTAGCGGATGATCGTCTTTGTAGCCTGGTTGCCTTTTTTCACGATGTAGAGCTGACCGCTTACGGGGTTGGCGATCTGCATACCCTGCATGTTGTAGTAAACGGCGGGAGCATCCTCAGTAGAGATTGACTCAACCTTTGATGTCTGCTGGATGTAGAGAACTGCATCAACTACACACGGACCCTGCATTACAAGGCCATTCTCCTTAAGGAGAGCGAATGCATCGAATGATTTTTTCTCACCCTCTACCTCTGCTTCGAAATTTTCAAGTTCTGCAGTGAGTTCGATAGTGACAGTAGCTGTCTCTTCGTCAACTGACATGAAATCATATTTCCAGGCATCGTAAGTAGCAAGATTCAGACCACTCCAGCCACCAAGGATAATCTGAAGTGTATGTTCCGGAGCCTCTTTGTCGTATTTCACCTGAATCTGGTCACCGGGCTTCACGTTTTCGAAAACAGTATTGGGAATTGAGATGGCTACACCCCAGTTAAGCTGCTCATGGCCGAACCACACTGTATTGGGATCAAGAGCTCCGGAACCCTCAATCTGGGCCACTTCCGAAACGTAAGCACCATCACCTTTGAAAACCACACCATTGGCATGGAAAGCTTCGGCCATGTCGTTGGTCACGGGGAATTCAGCGACATACGGATAAGTCTTGTTACCGACACCGACATTCGCCATCGGAGGCCAGCCTACATTACCTTCGAAGATTGCTACCTGCGGCCAGCCATTTTCAGGATCTACGCCAACAACGGTCATAGTCAGGACATCACCGGCATTGATGGTGGCAGCCTCTTCAGCACTCAGGCTTAAGGCTGGTGCACCCCATTCTACTTTGATACCCTCTGGAACGTCAGTGCTCCACAGCACTTTTGTCTCTGCGTTGGAGCTGAAGGCAAAAGCTGCCACAGCTGCAGAAAGAACGAGTAATTTTTTAAACATACGGTTAATGTTTAAGGTTAATTAATATGGTTATTTTTAAGGTTTAAATTTCATTTTTACCATTTTCATCCTCAATATTTCCCTCAATATTGAGACGTTGCAAAATTACTATTTTTTCTTTTTTTAGCAAAATTTTATCAAAAGAAATTAACTTAAAATCAAAAAGCCCGCTTCGGGGGAGAAGCGGGCTTTAGAGAATTTATCCGTGGTGATATTAGCGGATGATCTTGGATACGTTGTTGCCTTTCTTAACGATGTAGAGCTGACCCTTCACGGGGTTGGCGATCTGCATACCCTGCATGTTGTAGTAAACTGCGGGAGCGTTGGCATCGTTCTCGATAGAGCTGATACCGTTCACGTCAGTCTTGGTGAACATAACCTTTGCTTCCTCAGGTGCAACCAGGATTTCCCAGATACCCTCTTCAGGAAGACCGATCTTGTAAGCACCGGCTGTAGTGTAATCAAGCGGCTCACCGTCGACAACCTCACTACATTTGATGCAATTCGAGTTGAATGCATTGTCGTTACCACGTTTTGTAGAGATTCTTACAACAGATGCGGGTTTTTCCTCTGTACCTACGCAAGTCTCGTACATACCGTCCTCGTTGGCAACCATTACGTATGCATTGTCATAATCCCAAGGATCATCAAGGAAGTCACCTGCTACGAACCAGCCATCCTCGGTGGGAGTGATGCACCACTGGATGTCATCGAAATAGTAGTCATTGGCATCTTCGAGTTCATTGAGGTTGAAGGCGATGGTGCGACCGTTGTTCATTTCCGAGCTCGGAGTAAGGGTCTTGGAGAAATTCTGCCACTCGGTTGTGAAATTGATATCACCGATAGCCTGCCAGTGCATGTAGTTGGTAGCTGTGCTGTGGATCTGAGTTGAAGCCTTGGCGGGCTTGGCAGCCTTGTAGCGGAAAGAGATCTTCACATCAGAACCTGTCTGCAAAGGATATTCCTCAGGAACAGTGATAAAGAACTGGTGATCCCAAGTCTGCTCTACCTTAGCACCTGCATGAACAGCGTAAACACGGCTTCCGTCTACTGTCTCGATCTCAGAGTTCATGAGATCCACGCCATAGAGCTTTGTCCAGAAGCAAGAGTTGTCATCGCCTTCTGCATCACCGTTGACAAGGACGTTGATCCATTCTACGGGTTTTGCATTGTCGATATGAGTTACACGGATCCATTCCCATTCGATCTTAGCAGCTGTGACACCGGGCTGCGCAATGAGAGCGCATGATGCACCGCCGATTTCAGGATATTCGATTTCTACTTCGTTCCAATCGGTTGTCATCTCGATGTTCTTAGTCACACGTTCACCGTCGCCCCAACCCCACTGGAAATTAAGGGGGAATGAAATCTCCTCAGAAGCCTTTACCTTGGCCGTAACCTTATAGGTCACACCGGGAGCCGTAGGTATTCCATCAGCCATGAAATACTGATACCATACAAGATCCGGCTGTCCATCGCCATCATCGTCATTTGCCGGAGTGAAAGTATCGCCGTCAAGTGATCCACGGGGATTCTCTGTTGTTACGATACCATCGATAGTCTGGGGCTTGTAACCCATTACGTAGAAATTCCAGTCGGAATATTTCCAATCGATGTAGTAGTCTTCCACTACATCACCGGGAGCTGCATAGAGGCTTGCGCACACCATTGCAGCGGCAGAAAGAGAAAGTAATTTTTTAAACATACAGTAAATGTTTAGGATTAATAAAATAGTTTTTCTTTTTAAGGTGTTTTCATAGCCGGGACACATTTCTGCCCCCCGGCCGGATATAGTCCGGCTTTTTCAGCCTTGATGTTCTAAAATTCAAATAACCCTCAATCAGAGTAACGATGCAAAATTAATATTAAAATTCGATATTAGCAACAAATTTCGGATTTTAACATTGATTTTTTGCGGTGATAAGCTTGATTTTAGGGACGCGCCATGGCGCGTCCCTAAAATCATTCAGCTGTGGCGGGCTTCACATAATGTGTGAGGCCCTCACTCTGCAGGTATTCGAAGAAATCCTCAGTAGCAGGGATATCATTTGTAAGGGCGTCGCAATAGGCTGCGTAGGCCGCCTTGCGGTTCCAGTCAAGATCCCACAGACCGACAGGACTCTCGGCACGCCATCCCGAACCCTTGGGAGAGTCGGTGAGACACCACTGGCAGATGCTGTACTGCTGAGCCTGCGGAATGATCTTCAGGTACATCTGGATGATGAACCGATAATAATTGGCCATGTTCTGGTGCTGCTCCGTTGTGAGATCCTCTGTCTTCACATCGTTGCCGTTTGCATCTACATAGCCCATGTCAAGTTCAGAGATGCGTACGAGATATCCGGATTCCGCCATAATATGCAGCATGTTCACCATGTGCTTGGCCTTGCTTGCCATAGTAGCTTTGTTCTCATAGTAACCTACGTGCATCTGCGTACCGATACCATCGATTGTGGCACCGTTCTTGTTCCAAAGGTTCACCCAGTAGATCATACTCTTGAGCTTCTTGTTGTTGTCCCAGTCGCTCTCAAGGTTGTAATCGTTTACGAAAAGCTTAAGTTCTGCCGGATCGCCACCGTACTTAGCCCAAGACTCGCGGGCAGCCTTCGACACAACCGGACCATACTGGTCTTTTCCGAGGTAATCCGACCAGCAGAAAGCGTCGGCTCCCAAGGTTGACGCAGTCCACAGGTCATAGTACAGACCCTCTACATTGCCGTCGCCGGATACAGCCTCGTTGATCATATCCCAGGCCTTCACCTTACCTGCAGAAACCTCCATCATGGCATCTACCCAACGCACCATCTCCTTGCGGATGGTGTCACATTTTTCTGCCTCTGTGAGCGGCTTGGTTGAAGGAGTCATGTGACTTACAACAACTTTCTCCACCCAGAATTTCTGCTGTTTTACCATTGAACCCACATCAACGAATACATAGCTGTTGTCAGAGTTCGCTTTAAAGCTAAGACTGACATCATTCCATTCATTGGTAACGGTCAACTTATCTTTCGACTCACTATTGAAAGATATGGACGGTTTGGTTTCCTTATCCGAACGGACGGTAATCTTCACCTTGTACTCCTGTCCGGGTACAGTGGCCATATCCTGGATAAGATAGAATGTGGATTTGGCCTTGGTAATATCGAAGAAAGCCACACCATCCTCAATCACAGGAACGACATTGGTAGCCGTGAACGGATACTCGTCAAATTCAGCGAAATTCACCAAATAATCCTCCACCTCGTAAGAAGGGATTGACTTGTCGGCGAGACAGCTGTTGAGGAAGGTGGTGTTCTGCTGTGCATGCCATCCGAGTGTGTGTCCGTAGACACTCATTCCGGCAGCTTCGGCATTTTGCAGCAGTTCCTCTATAGTAGAGAAATCCATTGAACCGTCATCACCGACCACCGACGCGTATTTCATGGCGTTCCCAAGAGTGATCTCGTCAAAATTGGCATTGGCAACACGATAGAATACACCGCGGTCGTTATAGTCGTTGGCTTCGAGGGCGCAGGCTATCTTGAAATTGGGATATTTAGCACGGTCCACCATATCCTTGATGTTGCCGTAGTCCAGAAGATATTCCGATTCCTTGATGCTCTCGGGCTTCTCGACCGGGAAGTACTCATTGACAGTCGTGTCGGCACAGGAGGCTACGACACTACCTGTGGCGAGAGCAAGCAAAAGTCTATTGTAGGTCTTCATTGTGTTTGATTTTATTACGTTTATCAGGTTATAAGCTTATGAGATTATAAGACATCGTCTACATGAATACTTCACGCTTTAGCGGCCATGGACGACCCCATAACCTAATCTTATAAGCCCATAAACTTATAAGCTTATAAACTTTTAATTATTTCATCTTATAGGTGAATGTCTCGAATTTATTCTGACGGTCACGTCCAACGAGAGTCTCCTTCACCTTAACTGTCACCTTTGCGGTGGCACCGGTCTTCTGGTTGATCACATAATCGGTTGAGAAAGTGAAATCCAGTTCGATCTTGTCGCGTTCGAGAGCTCCCCAGGCATTGCCGGCACCATGGTAGGTGTATTTACCTGTACCCGAGGCCGTAAAACCGGGAGTGTCAGTCGATACTGTGATATCACCGTTGGCACCGGTGCTGAGCACTACCTGGCAAGTAAGGATCTCCTCGCCATCTGTGCCGTCGGCGAGAGTGACAGGTACTGCCACGGTCTGCTCGTAACCGGTCTTTTCAAGACCGATAGTGGTGAGGTAGTGAATCTCTTCGTTCTCCCAGTATTCGTTGATATGCTCTTTAGTTGTGACTTCGCCGTTGTTGTCAGTTGTCACTGTACCGCGGCTGAGCCATGCTCCATGGTACCTGTTCTTGTACTTGATGCCGTAGAGGGTGTAATTCTTGGGCACCACCGACCAATCATCGGCATTGAGGATATCAGGCGATACGATGCCGTCCTTTACCTCGCCGGAAAGGATGGAGTCGGAAGCCTCCACCAGACGCACGGGCACCACATAGGTCACATTCGGTGTCTCGGGATCAGCAAAGAAGGCATCGGTGAGCTGGATGTCGATTGCACCCATGATATTGCCCTTGTTGATGAATATGCGCTTGGGATCACTGGTGACGGTGTAGTAGTTGGCAGGAAGAGCTTTCACGGGAGCATCGTCATCGAACACCACACGGTCGGCCATAGAGTTGTCTATCACATAGTCAACCCAACGGTTCTTCTTGTTGGTATTCACGCCTCCGAGGGTAGCATAGATCTGGAAACGGTGCTCGTTGTCCATGCTGGTATCGAATTCGCCGTCCTCGCCGAGCGTTATGGTCTGCACGGGAGTCTGGTTGGCGAAATATATGGTCTGGTAGATGTAGTCGGGATGCTCCACATCCTGGTTCTGGCAGGATGCGAAGAGGAGAGGCATTCCGAGAGCTACAGCAAAGATTGATTTGTTCATTTTCTTAGATTTGTGCGTTTTTTATTAAAGATTACCAGCCCTTGTTCTGATCGAGAGCCGAGAATTTCAGCACCTCAGTGTAAGGAATCGGGCCATAGTACATATAGTCCTTGTAGTTGCGGTTGTCCACGGTGATTTCCTCATACACTTCGCCACTGTTTGTTTTGGTGATGCTCATACCCTGGGCAGATTCGTTAAGCTTCGAAAGGTCGACGTTCCAGCGACGAAGGTCCCAGAAACGATGTCCCTCGAACGACAGCTCGATACGGCGCTCGTTGCGGATCAATTCGCGCATCTTGTCCTTGTCGCCCTTTATCGACTCAAGATACTTGTCTCCGGCGATCTGGCCAACCTTGCCACGCTTGCGGATAGCCTTGATCACGTCGTAAGCCGAGTAGTTGGCACCGGGAGCAGCCTGGGTAGGACCGTAGGCTTCGTTAGCAGCCTCGGCGTAGGCCAGGAACATCTCAGTGTAGCGGATACGCGGAGTATAGTGGTACTGCTCCATAGAAGCTACCGGGTCGAGACTGACATCCTGACGGAGGAGCTTGCGCATGTAGTAGCCTGTTCGGGTAGACTTACCGTTAAGCTTGTTGAGGGCATCATTGTTGCTGCCTGTCACGGCGGTCTCGATAAGAGTACCCTGGTTGCCCATACGCTGACCGTTGTACACTACATAGAGGTCGAGACGCGGGTCGCGCTGAGCGTAAGGAGCTTCCTTTCTGTAGAGACTCGAATTTGCGATAGGATAACCGTCGGCGTCACCGAAGCAGTCCACGAAATTCTGGGTGGGGTTGACACGTCCGTTACCATAGAGCGAGGGAGGGAAATTGTCCGACTCCAGTCCGTTACCCTTTCCACGCTCGCCAGCCCAGAGGATTTCCTTCGGCAGATCGGCCATCTTCAGGTTGTCGATATCCTTTGTGTTGCAGTACCAGGTGTTGCCTGTCGGATCCAGGCCATCCACCCCACCGATACGGTTGAGCACCGTGGCAGCACTTGCAGCAGCATCTGCCCAGTTGACACCCGAATCCTTATTGAAGGAGGGACTTGCCGCAAGAAGATCCATTTTGGCAAGGAATGCCTCGACAATGTGACCGTCGATACGGCCGATGAAATTATCGCCGAACACGCGACGCGCCATCTGCATGGTAGAACCCTCGTAACGTGCCTGGATACGCGACAGCTCGGCCTCATCGCCATATTTTAGCGGAAGCACGGCAAGGGCCTTCTTGGCATCCTCGCGCATGGCCTCGACACATTCCACGAAAGAATTGCGTGGCACATTGAAATTGGCGCCACCATCCTCAGCCGCAGTTATGATAGGCACTCCAAGGAGCTCACCTGATGCATTGTAACCGCCGTGGGCTTCGAGAAGATAATACATATACATGGCACGAAGAGCGTAGGCCTCGGCCATCTCACGATCCATGAACATCTGAGCCACGATTGGATCCGGATCCCAGAGCACCTGCTCGGCGTTGTCAAGGAAAAGATTGATATACTGGATTGCCGCGCGGCAGTTCTGCCATCGTTCGGTGGGATTGTTGGATGACGACCATGTGCCTGAGGCGATCTTGCGCCAGCTGTTGCCGTCGTCGTTGCTCACGGCGTCATCGGTAGCCACCTCGCTGAAAGGATAGCTTCCGATAGGAATACGGGTATATGCATTGGCGAGCACACCTTCAGAGTACTGGGGATTCTTGTACATCTGGCTGATGCCCTGGTTGTTCTCCTGTGCCGGAACAAACAAGTCATCGCAACTTGTAAGCCCAAGGGCAAGAGAGGCAGCCAATATGGAAATTATTTTTTTCATGATGGTTTTCCAAAGATTAAAGATTAGAAATCAACTTTCACGCCAAGGTTGTACATGCGGCACTGAGGCTCTGCGCCCACGGCAGTCTCCAGATACTTGCGTTCTTTGGAGAAAGTGGCTAGCGACGAACCACTCAGGTAAACCTGAAGACCACGGACAAATTTCTTGTCGAACCAGCGCGCGGGGAAATCGTAAGTGAGCTGCACCTTATCGAGATAAAATGCATCTGTGCTGAACATCCAGTAATCAGAACTGCGGAAATTGAGGTCGCCATTATTCAAAGAAGTAAGACGCGGATAAGTGGCAGAGGCAGCTGTCTCGGGAGTCCAGCGTCCAAGCACGGCATCGGTGTATTTACGATCGCCATACACCCATGCATTATCATTGTTCTTCAGGCCGTTACCACCACGGTTGCCATGAGTGGCCACGAAGAGGGTGAATCCCTTCCAGGCTACCTGCAGATTGAGACCGTAGGTCCAGGGAGCACCCCAGCGTCCGATCACCACCTCGTCCTTGCCGTCGATGATGCCGTCGCCATTCTGGTCGATGTACTTGAGGTCACCGGGCTTTGTGTTGGAGTTAACCAATGCGTATCCGCCTGCCTTGTAATTATCCGAATTGGCAGCGGCTGCGATGTCCTCCTCACTGTTCCAGTATCCTGCGCAGCGCAGACCGCGGAGAGCATCGGCGTATGCACCTTCAGACTTCAGCCAGTCGTATTCCACATTCTCGCTCCACTTGGTGTTCTTGGAGGTGTTGTACATGCCGTAGAAACCGAGCGACACGCTCACCTCGTCGAATTTCTCAGAGAGATTCAGACCCCAGTCGAAACCGGTACGCTTGGTGTCGTTGTAGTTGAAATACGAACGCATGTCCGATTCAGGCCAGTAGGTCTGGAAATAGCTCGGGAACATAGTAGCGGGGATGGTGAGCTGTCCGGCGAACTTAGTGTTGAAATAGTCGGCGTAGAGCTTGATACGGTTGTTGAAGAACGAAGAGTTCAAGCTTACCGTGAATTCCTTGCGCTTGATGTATGTCATTTCGGAGTTACCGCCTCGACGATAGTCTGTTGTCTGCATGGCATTGTTGGTCTCGCTCCATCCCCACCATGCTCCAGTGGCGGTGAAACGCTCCTCGTACATATAATAGTCGGAGATGTCGAGATCCTCGTTGACCACGGAGTAGCCGGCGGAAAGCTTGAGCTCATCGAGCCAGTCGGCATCCTCAAGGAATTTCTCCTGGCTGATGCGCCAGCCGATGCTACCTGTGGGCGAGAATGCGTTGCGTTTCTTTTCAGGCAGCTTCGAAGAGTGTACCTCTGCGCCGCTGAACTCAGCGTAGTAGCGGTTGTCGTAGTTGTAGCTCACGTTCACACCGAGGTTGGTGTTGCTCGTGCGGTGGTATTCACCGGCGGTTGTGATCTGATAACCGTTGGCGAGCAGCATGGCATACACGTTGTGCACATCGTTGAAGGTGTTCTTGTAGTCGAAGAAAGCGTTGAATGCCATTGTCTGACGTTCGCCGGTGCTGTTCACTTCCTGCTTACCTGTGGTCTTGTCCAAGCCGTACTTTGTAAGACCTGAAATGTACTCCTTTCCAAGAGCATTGTCCCATGTTGCCTGGTAAGTGGCATACTGGTTGTTGATCGAAGTGGTGTAGTTGGTGCGGTAGTCCACAGCGTACTGTGTACGGAAACGCAGACCTTCGAGAATCTTGTCGAGCTTGATGTCGATACCGGTGTCGAACTGGAACTGACGGATAGTGCTCTTGTTATATCCTGCAGCGTACATGGCTGCGAACGGGTTGGTCATCTGGTCCTGTGTACCACCGATGATGTACTTGCCGTCGACGATGAACTGCGAGTTGTTGATCAGCGTCCATGCACCGTCGCCTTCAGTCACGGCATCAATGGGGATGAGGGGTACCAAGGGAGATGCACCGGGATTCATCGGACGCATGGTTTTTGAGCTGTTCCAGTAATCAGCACGGTCGCTCTTCGAGTCATAGAAAGTGGCGTTGGTGTTCACCCAACCCGAGATCCAGTCGTTGAGACGCAGGTCGATGTTACCGCGCACGGTAAGGCGGGTGATACCGTTGTCCTTGCCCTGACCGAAATTGATAAGGCCGTTCTGGTGGTAGAGACCCACGTTGGCATAGAACTTGGCGAAACGGCTGCCGCCACGGAACTCAGCCACTCCCTCGTATTTCTCGTAATTCTTGCGGATGTAATCGCTGGAGAAAAAGTTGATATCCGGATAACGGTAGGGATTCTTGTGGGAAGCATAATTGTAGATGTCCTCCTGCGAGAAAGCCGGGGCAAGACCATCATTGGAAAGTGCCTCGTTGTAGAGGGTCATGAAATCGGACGCATTGAGATAGTTGGTGTATCTCTTGGGAGTGAAGAGCGAGGCATTGCCACGCACGGTCACCTTAAGGGGCTGGTCGTTACCGCGCTTTGTGGTGATGAGAATCACACCCTTCGCGCCACGGGAGCCGTAGAGCACCACAGCCTGTGCGCTCTTCATGAATGTGATCTGGGCGATTTCGTTAGGAAGGACATTGTTGGCGTCGCGGGGCACACCGTCGACGAGCACCAAGGCGTCACCCATGTTCCAGAGCTGGCCATTGTAGCCGCCCACAAGAGCCTGCATGTCATCGAGGCTGTAGGAGGTGTAATTCTTCTCCTCAAGGGTCTCCATGTCAATAGCCGACACACCTCCCATAAGCTCGCTCTGGTCCACTGAACGGAAAGCCACGTTGACCTTCGCGCTGTCAGGGAGTTCCTGAGCGGCTGCCGTGGCAGCCGAGAAGCAGGCCACAGCACCTATTATAATGGTTTTAGAGATATTTTTCATTGATTAGTTGTTTTCAAGTTGGAAAAAATTACCATCCGGGGTTCTGCGGGAAGGAGGCCGACATATTGACATCCTTCTTCTTCAACGGCAACCAGTAGTGTTTATTGCCATAATCGCGGTGAACGATCACTACTTCACGCAGGTTGCTGACCTGGTTCTTGTCGGGAGCGTCGGGATTGAACTTACCGGCACGGTCGAATTCGTGAGAAGTCTTGTCGGCATAGCGGGGATCGGTGAGGAGCAGCCAGCGGCGAAGGTCGTTGAAGCGATGGCCCTCGTATGAAAGCTCTACCGCACGCTCACGACGCAATTCACTCATGAATTTCGTCATATCACCCGTATATTTGGCCTTAAGGGATGCAACACCGGCACGGTCGCGGATCTTGTTGACAGCGTCGACAGCAGTCATGCTGCATTTGTAAGTACCACGCGGACTATCGGCAGCTGTGGCAGCGGCCTCAGCATACATCAGGTACACATCTGCAAGACGCATGTAGGAAGCCATGGCATTGATGTGGGGCGACCATCCGTAACCGTCATCACCGTCATTACAGTCGATGCTCTGGTATTTCTTCAGCATATATCCAGTGCGGCAGCCCTGGATCGGGTCACGCGAGGCAGAACCGGTATATAGGCGGATATTATTGTCGTCGGGATAATCCTTGTGCTCTGTCATCCAGCATCCGTCGAAACGGAAATCCTGATAGAAACGCGGGTCACGCTTTAACCAGGGATGAGTGGGGTCGAAGCCCGAATCCGGGTTGATGGTCTTTCCGTCCTCAAGATAGAGAGGCTCGCCATTGGCCATACCGTAGTAGTTCACATAGTTGGCACATGCGCTGAGCTTACATCCACCCACATTGTAAGGATAGATGGTGTACTGGAGGAGCCATCCCCAGCGGCAGCCGTTGTAGCCGTCGGAAGCGAGGTTACGCAGAAGGGCTTCGGTGGAGCCTGGAGTCTTGCCGCTCTCACCATAGGTATAGAACACGTCGGTGATCTTTTCGAAAGGTACAAGAGCATACTGAGTCTGACCGCCTTCCACGAGCGAGAGCACCTCTCCAAGAGCCTCGGCAGCCTTCTGTGAATACTCCTTGTCGTACTCCTTCGGGCAGGTTGTATAGTCGGTGCGACCATTGTTGGTGGCGTTCATCAGAGGCGAGGCAGCCCACAGATAGTTCTTGCCAAGATAAGAGAGGGCGGTGATCTTGTTCACACGCAGATCGTTCTTACCCTTTGTGGCAGGGCTTACGTTCTCGGCATCCCAATCGAGGGGAAGGAGCTCTGCTGCACGCTTGAAATCGGCTGCACACTTGTCGGCACATTCACGGTAGGAGAGACGCGGCTCGTTGATCTGCTCGTTGGCATCGAGCACCTTGTCGATATAGGGCAGACCGCCGAAATATTGGATAAGCATGAAATGGTACCATCCGCGGAAGAAGAGGAGCTGACCCTCGATAGCCTTCTTCTGAGCCGGAGTAGCATCGGTAAGGCGGTCGATGTTGGCGAGACCCTGGTTGGCGTGGCGGATGCACCACCAAGCAGCGGGCCAGAGACCTTTGTTGAAACGGTCGCGTGAGTTGCAGTTGAAGCCGTTGCGGTCGAGCCACCCTGTGCCCCAGCCGTCGAATTCGGCCTGCCAGCCCCAGAAATCGCCGTTGTCGATCTTGTACACCATGTGGTAGTTGACATCGCTGCTTATCACTTCGTCGTCGCCCCAGTTAAACGAGTTGGTCCAGTAGCCGCGGCAGAAATCAGGCATATTGGTGTAGAGCATCTCGGTATACCCCTGGAAGTTGGTGAAATCCTTGAAGGCAACGTCCTCGGAAATATCCGAATCCTCTGATTTGTCGAGGTAGTCGGTGCAGGATGTGCCTGCGAGCGCAAACACCACCGTGGCCGACATCATCATTATATATCTGAATAATTTTTTCATATTTGTATTGGATCTTAGATATCGAATTTAATACCCAGGTTGAAACGACGCACTGTAGGATAAGCACCCTGGGATGCCAGACCTGTACCGGCGAAGTTCGACTCACGGTCGTCGGGCATGTGCGACCACTGGAGGAGGTTGTTACCGTTGAGGTAGATCTTCAGGTAGGATAGGCCCATCCTCTTGATCCAGCCGCTTGTCCAGGTGTAGGCCACCTCGGCGTTCTTCAGACGGATGTACGAACCATCATAGTGGTAGTAGTCGCCGCAGCTATAATAGGAAGGAGACGAGTCCCAGCGGGGCATCGGGAGGTCGGCATCCTGATCGGCGCCGCTCCAGAACGAACCGAAATCATATACCGTGTGTTTGTGACCATTGAGCGATGTGAACTCTACCCAACGGGTAACGTTAGACACACCGTAGAACTGCACGAATGCGCTCCACCCTTTCCAGTTCACACCGATTGTGGCACTGTAGGTGTTCTGCGGAGTTCCTGTATATCCGTAGGGTGCGGAGTCGTTGGAGTCGATCACACCGTCGCCGTTGTAGTCGACAGCCACCCACTGGCCGGGAAGCTTCTGGTCGTCCTTTGTATCGTGCTGAGTCATACCGTAGATCTGGCTCCAGTTGTTGGCGAAGCCGGCTCCGTATGTGATGTGATCCTGACCGATGGCGAAGCCTTCGCTCTTCTGATAGTCGGGAGTGAACTCGGGCTCGTCATATTTGAGGATCTTGTTCTTGGCGTGGGTCATGTTGAAATTACCCCATAAATGAACCTGACCGAAGCTCTTGTCGAGACGAAGCTCAAGCTCGAAACCGCGTGTGCGCACCTTACCGAGGTTGGCGGTAGGAGCACCACCTCCGTAATATGAAGGAACGGCACGATTGTTGCCTACGAGGAGCACGTCGTTACGTGTATCGGTGAAGAATTCAAGTGAACCGGCAGCGAAATGGTGCCAGAAAGAGTAGTCGATACCAAGGTTCTGCTTGATCGATTTCTCCCAGTGCACATTGGGGTTACCGATCTGAGTCTGATAGTAGGGCGCGTAGGGCGATTCAGTACCAAGCGACGGATCGATATAAGCCTTGTCGCCGGTGGCCCACTGTGTGGCATAAAGCCAACGCTGCGGCACATAGTCGTCGCCGACCTCACCGTAAGAGTAACGTACCTTCAGAAGATCAAGGAAATTTCTTGACCAGTTCATGAATTTCTCCTGAGTGATCATCCAGCCCACAGCACCTGAGTTGAAGAAGGCAAAACGGTTTTTCTTGTCGAAACGCTCTGAACCATTGTAAGCACCGTTGTATTCGAAGAAATATTTATCCATGAAATTGTAGGTGACACGGAACGCCCAGTCCTCACGATAGTTGGTGAAATCGTTGCCGTAAGTGTTCTCCGTACGGTTGAACACACCCATCAACGACACATCGTGAGCGTCGGCAAACTTGCGGGCCCAGAAGAGCTGACCCTGATAGTAGAGGTTACGCTGGGTAGCCCAGTTGTTAAGGCTACCTCCGGCGATGTTCCAGAGCACACCTTCAACGAAATCGAAACCGGTCTTGCTATCACCTTTCTGTGCCACAGTGACCTCACCGGTAAGCGGGTCGATATATTTTTCCTGAGCATCGTGATAAAGGTCGTTGATACCACGGCCTGACTCCACGAATACGTTATCCCATGCCACCATGGCAGATGCACGGAGACCGGGGGTGATGAAGCTGAGATCCTGCTGGAGAGTGAAGTCGGTGTTGATACGCGTGGTGGTCACCTTCTCCATACCTGCGTCGGCAAGCTGCTTCACCGAGTTGGGGCTACCCTGAGAGTTGGGAGCATAGAAACCCCAGGATCCATCGGAGTACACCGGCAGGAACCCGTCGGGAGCAGAGCTGTAGGCAGCCTGCCAGAGCTGGGTTGTACCCCAGTCACCGTCACCGGCGCCCCAGGGCTTAACACGCTGTCCGTGGCTACCGAACATGTTCACCTTGAAATCAGTGGTCGGAGTAATCTTGAAATCGAGGTTCGAACGGACGTTCACACGATTGTAGCTCCAACCGGTGTGGTAACCGCGGTGGTTGTCCCATGTCTTGAAAAGGTCACCTTCGTGCAGGAAGTCGATAGCTGCGAAATATTTCACATTCTTAGTACCACCCGACAGGTTGATGTTGGGATTATAGGCCATCGCCCATTTCTTGAAGAGCTCGTCCTGCCAGTTGACATTGGGATATCTCTCCTGTTCCTCAAGATTGGCGGGATTGCGGAATTTATCGATTACTGCATTAGGTATAGAGGCAGCCCAGGAGTCGGGAGCGACACCAAGCTCGCGCTCGATGGCGCGGTTGGCCATCTCAATAGCATCGGCTGATTCCAGCGACTGGGGAAGCTTAGATACCACCTTTGCAGTGGCATTGAATCCGACAGAGATTTTTGCACGGCCTTCGAAACCGCGCTTTGTGGTGATAAGGATCACACCGTTGGCACCTTTCACACCATACACGGCAGTGGCGGATGCATCCTTAAGCACGGAGATCGACTCGATTGAGCTGATGTCCACGGCACTCATCGGACGCTCGATACCGTCTACGAGAACGAGAGGATCGGAACTGTTCCAGGAGCTCACACCACGGATCACGATACGGGGATCCTCGGCACCGGGCATACCGGTGGACGATTCGGTGATAACACCGGGGAGGTTACCTGTAAGGGCGGCACCTACCGACGACACACCGCCGGCACGTTCGAGAACCTCGCCGGATGTCTGCGTGATAGCACCCACAACCGAAACTTTCTTTTGCTGGCCGTAACCTACAACCACCACATCGTCGAGGATGGTATTGTCGGAAGCCATCGTAATGTCGACCTTCGCACGACCGTTGACTTTCACCTCCTGCGGCTCGTAGCCCACATAAGAAACAACGAGAACAGCTGTCTTAAGATTAACGGAGGCAGGCAACGTCAGACTATACATACCGTCGAAGTCCGTAACGACGGCAATACCCTTATGGCCCTTCAAACTCACGTTCGCACCGATGAGAGTCTCACCGGTCTCGTCATAGACCGTACCAGTGACGGTCTCGGCAGCCAAGGCAGCCGACGCACCAAAGATGAGAGCTATCATCAATGCGGAAATGCATTGAATCAGTTTCATTACATTTTTCATTGATATTAGTACTCTAAATTAGTTAATAACACATAGGACAACCCACCCTCAAGGGATGGGAAAGGTAGATTTCTTTTCATGTCTTGCACTCTCCGAATGATTTTTAGTTTTTAAGATTTTAAGTTAATTATTGATTTATATGTTTTCTATTACATCTAAACAGCTGCATTGCAGAACGTTAAGATCATGGTATGTTAAACCTGTTTTTCATGCTCATCAGCGCAACTTTCTAACACAAAGTTACACACTTTTACATAAATATTCAACTTTCCGATGTAACAAAATGAACCATTCGATGCTACATTTTCCCAGCCAAATGTAACAAAAATCTATCTGCATGTTACACACCAAAATATAAAACCATATCAATCAGCCTATTGAATATTATTCATATTTTGATTTATTTTTTATAGTCTTCAAAAGGGCACTCTGTCCACCATTTTTTCATTACAGAATCAGGGGCACTACAGAGAGTGCCCCTGATTCTGTAAATACGGTGATAATTTTCGGATTATCTTGAGATCCTGACCTTGTGTCCGCCAATGATGTATATGCCGGACGGTAACTTACCGATCGCTTCGGTCCGTGTCACGCCATGCATCAGAAGCATCCCCTGCATGTTGTAGACATCCACCTGGGCATCGTCACGGTCGATTGCAATGTCAAGTACACCGGCAGGATTGAGATAGTCTTCGTCATTGGTGACATATACATCCTTGATCACGAACGGACTGCCGCCATAGGTCCAGAATCCGACATAATAGATATGCGATGGATCCATCTTGCGCGACTTATCGTCCTTCCATACCTTATGCAGGTCAACGAGGAAATAGTCGCAGTCGGAAGCGGAGGCCTTGGAAGCGGAATGACAGCCTGCCCAATAATTGTTCTCATCAAAAATACGGAACGACAGACCGCCTGCCTGCGGAGATTTGGCAACCTTGGCCACGAGATACTTGTAGCCACTGAGATCGACACCATTGGAGTAGTTCCATCCGGCAAAACCATATTGTCCGGTGATGACAGTGGATGTTGTCTCGTCAAACGAACCGGTCTCCCAGATCGAAGGATTGAACAGACCTTCCACAAGCGGGAATGTGGTGGACTCCACATCGACAGAGAGCGAGAGCAGGTTGCCCAGCGGGTCACGGTAGTCGATGTCCACGACTGTCTTTCCATCACAGAGGCCCTTGATTGCACCTCCTCGAACGGACACGACCGACGGATCCGCAACAGTGTATGTCACCTTGGGAGCCACATTCTCGGAGTGTCCGTCCTCGAACCGTGCGATTACATTGAGGTTGACATTGCTGCCTGTCATCACCACAAGATTGTCTGCATCAGCTTCGAGCGACACAGCCGTGAGCGACTCCTTGCTGTACGCCTCCATATCAGCAGGATAGAATGTATCCTCGGCAAATACAGGCTCGGTAGTGAACCAATCGACATCGACATATCCGCCAAGCGCTTTCGTGGCATAGTTGAAGATGGCGAAACGGTTGCCAATGAACACCGACAGATCGTAGGGTAGCCGGAACTGCGGACCTACCTTATTATATGTATTATTGTCGGTACTGTAATAGAAATCGGCCACGGCTGGATCTTCGAGCGACACAACAGCACGGAGATAAACCATGTCACCGGCTATCTCGTTGAGATCCGTCTCCACAATGCCATTTTTGCCACTCAGGGAAGCCGAATAATGATATACGATCTTCTTCGAGCCTTCCACCTTCACGCCAATTCCGGCGAGGGGGTCCTGGAATATTGCAAGGCCGGCGTGGTCGCCGTCACGCATGCCGGAGATGTCGAGAGCCACTGTGCCATAGTTGTGCGCCTTATCGTCATGGTAGCCGATGATACGCTGGGTAAGGGTATTGCGGGCCTCGTAAAGATTGTCAGTCACCGTGGCTGTGTGCAGACGCAGGAACCCGGCACGCTCCAAAAGCGACCAACGTGTGGCATCGGGATTGTGGTTCCACTGCCATTGCTTGCCGAGCTGATAATTGCGGAAGGCATCATTGGTGGCGAGACGCGGAGTGTTGTGCAACGGAGCGCCCACAGGTTTGGTGAGATTGTCGATATTCGACACCATCATGGCCACACGTGGCCATCCGCCGTTGAATGTCACGGGCAACAGGTAAGGCACACGTGCACCCCCGAAATAGTCACGATGCAGGATGGTGTACCATTTACCGTCGGGAGTATCTACAAGCGCACCCTGATGAATGGCATTCTTGTCGAACAGGAGTTTCTCCTCATATTCACCGAAGATATCCTTGCTGCGGAAACATGTCTGCTTGCCGGGATATCCGCAATAAGTGGCATATATATAATAGTAGTCGCCGATGTGGTAGAGACGCGAACCCTCAACAGCATTGTCGGGATCGCCGTTGACCACAGTCTTCGTCTCCACAACCTTGAAATCCTCGTCAACCTTGCTTATCGACAGATTGGTGTTGCCATGCACGATGTAGGTGTCGTCGCCGTCGAACAGCAGACCGCAGTCGTAGAACGACTGGCCGAGCCTGCGCTTAGTCCACTCACCTTCGGGATCGGAGGCTGTCATGAGGTAAGCCCCTTCATTAAGGGTGTTGAACAGCAGATAGAACTTGCCGTCGCGCGGATTGTACTGCAAAGCCGACGCCCACATGCCCCGGGCATAACGGTTCTGCCCGTCCTGAAGATTATAGGCATCATCAAGCTCGATATAGTCGATGGGATTGGCGCAGTACTCCCAGTTCACAAGATCGTAGGAACGCATTATTGTGGCACCGGGGAATAGGAACATAGTGGTGGACAACATATAATATGTGTCCCCTACCCTGATCACATCAGCATCCGGGAAATCTCCGTATATCACAGGATTGAGGAAGGTGCCATCACCCTTGTCGGAGGTATGGACACGTGCGTAGTCGGCCCAGGGATAGTCATGTTGGTCGCGATATTCCTTGTACCAGTGATAGATAGGCCAGGGGCAGGCCTCCGGATCGTTGAGGAAAGTATAATTGCCGGGTGTTCCGGGAACATCCTTGAACTTGGCGAGCCATTCCGGTCCGGTGAACAGAAGCCAGCTGCAATTGCCCGACTCGTCCATGATGAGCTTGAAATTGGCGCCAAAATTGTCACTGCCCTCTCCGTACGGCACGCCCGTGTGGGCCTTACCCCATGAGGCATTGTATTTCTGGTCGGCCCAGTCCATCTCAGTGATCATCACAGGAGCGAAATCCGCCACCGGCTTCACATCAGCGTTCCATCCCCGCTGGAACTCGGAGAAACTGCTGTTGCTGCCGAACCATCCGGGATACAGATGGGCGGCATAGCCGATATTCTCACCCTCGATTGGATTATTGGCATAACCTGAATAATGCATCTGCCAACATAATCCGGGAATCCACAGGATGTTGCGGCAACCCTCGGCACGCATGGCATCCACAATCTGCTGGAAGAAATCCTTCAGGGCATCGAAACAAGGCTGACCGTTGTTTCCAATCGCTCCATCCGTACCCTTGATGTTGACAGGCTCATTGGCGAGCTCGAACATAATGTCGGGATGGTTCTTCAACCGTGGCTGTCGCGCCACATAACTCCAAACCTTTATGAGATATTTATGGTAATCATCGCCCACGGCGATATTCTCCGGACAAACGCCCGGCGGACGCATCACAACATAGAGCCCCTTGCTGACGGCATATTCAGCCATAGGGATGAACACCTCGTCGAGATAGCGCTTGAATCGGTCGAAATCGAAGGCAGAAATGTCGTTCTCGCCGGTTGTCTGCACCCCGGGCTTGTTGGACCAGTAGGGGTCCATGTGCATGCGTACGAAATTCACATCCCAGCCGGCGTTGAGAATCTGGTCGATCTTCTCCTTGTTATATTTCAGACATGCCGACACATTGTAATTGTTCCACTGCGTGCCCTGCTCGTTGAACCACGGACTGAAGGTCTGGGCGAAACCGTGGAGATTTACCTTATTACCATGTGTGTCGACAAGATACCTGCCCTCCACCCGCAGCTCGGGCATCGGCATGCCAATCCATGCCGATGCCTGAACCGCACTGCAGAGGACTGCAGCGACAATCGCAACAATACGAATCAGTGATTTCATAGAAATTACATTAACGGATGAAGAATTTCGTATTGTTCACCACGTAGACGCCAGGGGTGAGCGATGCCAAGTCGGCACGCTCGGTGGTGGAAAGCACCTTCATGCCCTGCATATTGTACACCTCGTAGGACGACATATCGTCGGTGATGACGTTTGCCACAGCGGCATACGGGTCATCGTTGGTGGCGTAGACATGCTTGATGGCGAACGGACGGTGACCGAGATCCCAAAAGCCCACGCGATAGATATTCTTAGTGTTGAGAGGCACGATGGTTCCATCGGGAAGGTTCTTCATCATGCCGTTGAGCTCGCACACCACGAGTTTGCCGTTCATCTCGCGGCTGTAGGGAGTTTCCCAGTAGCTTGCAGTGTCGAACACACGGAACATCGTCCAGTTGTCCATCGGCTGCTCAAGCTCGGCCACGATGTACTGGTAGCCGGAAAGATCGATGGGGGCATCGTACTGCCATCCGCCGAAACCATACTGTCCGGCTGAGAAGACGTGCGTCTCCGGATCAAACGAACCGGTCTCCCATATCGAAGGATTGAATTGATTGAAATCGAATACAAAATCACCCTCCGAAGGCTCGGGAGTAGGAATGAAGGGCTCTTCCTCGGAATATGACACCACAGGTTCCTCAATGCCAAGGAGGTTGAGCATCTTCGTGGCATAGCGGCAACCCATCACACGGTAGCCATGTGCCGTGAAATGAAGGCCATCGCCTTTCTGCGGACAATTGGCCGACGAAATAACGTGGGCGGTAGGGATTGTCTGTGGAAGGGTATTGATTATGGCGTTCATGCCGCCGCACACACCTCCCATGTCGGAACTCACCACATGTCCGGCAAGGATGGGCACGTTATCAGCCTCCAGGTTCAGGTCGGTGAGAAGGTCAGTATAGATTTTGTTGACCTTCGCAGGCCATTGCTGGTCGCCGTTGTTGGAGCAGCCCTGATGGAGGAGCATACCCTTGATCACACCTACTTTCTGAGCCTCTTTGGCACATGCAAGGATACGTTCGTAGGGAAGATTGTCATATTCCTTCATGTAGCTCTGGAACCAGCCGGCTTCATTGGCAAGTGTGGCCGGATCGAAATCCTTGTCGAGGTGTTCGATCTTACAGCCGCCGATAGCCACAACTATCACCCCGACGCGTACATCTTCCGGAAGGTTGTCGACCATCGTGCGTCCGAACCAATCGACCGGTGTAAGACCCGTGTTCTGGCGTACCAACGGCGGCACGGCCTTGTACCAATTGTACATTTTGCGCGAGGGATTCTGGAAATCCACCGCAGCCATCATCTGGAAGCGTTCGGGCACATTATCGCGGTCGATGGGCTCGATCTGAGCGTTACCTTCCATGTTGGACTGTCCGAAGCACAGGTAGATGTGATAGTTGGGGTCGGGAGTCTGAGCCTTGATCCCGAGGATACAAGACAGGGACATAAGCAGGGCAAGTGAAAATTTGCGTAGAATCATATTTTTGGATTTAGTTTTTGTTTTTGGTGTTTTTGTGTCCGGATAAAGATTTTTCCCTCGCTAAAGCTCGGGTAATGTTGAAAAGGCTTTCAAATACAAAGTTACAAAAAATATCTTCATGCCACATCAATCGGATGTCACACAAAGATATTTTTTTTCCGGAAATTTTCTTAAGATATGCTACATTTTTATCTTACCATGTAACATAGCCGTTATTTCACCGGGATTGTCAGTGTAGCGGGCTTGACTCCACTTGCCGCAGCCCTGAAAGTGACCTCACCGGGAGCGTTGGCTGAACGGACAATCGCAGTAGCAGCTCCGCTGAAAAGGTTCATCTCAGGATTCTGGAAGGGAAGAAGGCATTTGGGATCGCCGTTTGCAGTAGCCTCAAATTTGCCGGCACCACTTACGTCGAACTTCACAAGACGTGAATCCGTAGGCACCATGTTGCCATCCTTGTCGGCCACCTGTACGGTGATGTACAACAAGTCGTCGCCATCAGCGGCGAGAGAATCACGGTTGGCGGATAGCACAAGATGATGAGGCTTACCGGCCGTGCGTATGATTTTCTCGGCAGCCTGCTTGCCATCTTTGTCGTATGCCACGACCCTCACCTCGCCCGGCTCGTACTTGGCATCCATCCACATCAGACGATAACGGTTCTGATAGGTAGAATCGTTCTTCTCCCTCACTCCCTGACTCTTGCCGTTGATGAACAATTCGGCTTTCGGATAATTTGTATAGACCATGACGGGAGTGATCTCGCCTTCCCTGCCCTTCCAATTCCAGTGCGGAAGGATATGGAGGGTATTGTCTTTATCATTCCACTGCGAACGATAGAGATAGTACCTGTCCTTTGGAAGCGATGCAAGGTCGATGATGCCGAACACCGAACTGTGGTTAGGCCATGCATCGGTATCGTAAGGCGAAGGTTCGCCGAGGTAGTCGAAACCTGTCCATACGAACTGGCCTATCACCCAGTCGTTATCATCATCACGGGCGAAATCAATGTCGGGAGTATTGGACCACGAGCATGTCTCCAAATCGTAGCTCGACGACTGATTGTCGGGATGCACCTGAAGATTGCGCGCATTTCCGTCGGGCAATGTAACGGGGAAATGATACACACCACGCGAAGACACAGTGGAAGCCGTCTCCGAACCCAGCACAAGCTGCTGTGGCAGACGTGAATAGATATCATCGTAGAACTGAGGCTTATAGTTGAAGCCCGGTATATCGAGTGCGGCAGCAAAGCCATTATCAAGCACCGAGCGGATCTGATCCATTCCGCATGTCACAGGACGTGTAGGGTCGAGTTCATGCACAAGGTCGCGCAGCATCACGAGTTCATCCATGCCCGGTGCGCCCCACTGCGACGGCACCTCATTGCCGATGGACCACATCACCACCGACGGACTATTGCGGTAGTGCTCCACCATATTGGTGATATCGCGTTCAGCCCAATCGTTGAAAACAGATCCGTAGCCGTTAGGCGATTTCGGGCGGAAGCCCCAGTCGTCGAATGGCTCTATCATCAGCATCATGCCCATCTCATCGCAAAGTTCCACCAGCTCCGGGGCCGGCATATTGTGGGATGTACGTATAGCATTGACTCCCATATCCTTGAGCAATTCAATCTGATGACGGAGAGCTGAACGGTTGACAGCTGCGCCGAGCGGACCGAGGTCATGATGATTGCACACACCCTTGAACTTCGTAGGTTCTCCATTCAGGAAGAACCCCTTCGAGGGTATGTATTCAAGCTTTCGGATACCGAAACGGGTATCGTAGCTGTCTACTTCCTTTCCGTCGAGCGAGAGGGTGGTATGGGCCGTGTAGAGATTAGGATTGGTGGTGTTCCAAAGCTCGGGATGCTCAATCACAAATTTCTGTGTGAAATCCTGACCACGCGATATATAAGCCGACGAGTCAGTGGCAACAATCTTACCATCGGGCGAATATATTACTGTAGCGACATCCACCTTCTCACCGTACGGCCACTTCTCAAAGCGTGCCCCACCCTCGATTTTAAGACGCAGATCCACGGTGGCAAGCTCTTTGGAGACGATCGGTGTGGTGACGTAAGTACCCCATACGGGGATATGCACGCGGTCGGTGGTTACGACATGGACATTGCGGTAGATACCTGCTCCAGGATACCAGCGCGACTGCCCTTCCTTGTTCTCCGCCGAAACTTCAAGTTCATTCTTGCCCGGCACGAGCACACTGTCCACGTTGACATAGAACGAGTTGTAGCCGTATGGCCAGTATCCGACCTCCTTGCCGTTGACCTTCACCCGGGCATGGCTCATCACACCGTCGAACACCAGCGTAGTGGTCTTCCCGGCCGTGTCAGGCACCTCGAAAGTGGTACGGTATACACCCTTTCCAATGAAAGGCAAACCACCGGTACGCCCTGTCTTCTCGGTAGGCACAGTCTCGCCATTCTGCTCGACCGCCACAGTCTGCAGATCATTCTTGCGGTCGAAAGGCCCGTAGATAGCCCAGTCATGGGGTACAGAAACAGATTCTGCTGTCGACGGATCAAACTCAGCGCCCTTTGAGAACTCCCAGCCTTTCTTAAGTGTCTGCACAGTCCGCTGAGCCGAAGCACCAGAGGCCACGCACAGCGCACCAAACGCGATAATTAATTGATATTTCATATTTTGGCAGTGAATTTTATAAATTTCAAATCTAATTATTCCTATAAATTTTATAAAGTCCAATCAATGTCTGAAAGCTTCGAGGGCTATAGTAGGAGTATCACCATCAAAGCAGCCGAGCTTATAATGGTGCGGATCAGACTCCGGCTCCCAATAGAATATGCCTTCTGCACCGGCATCGAGCATTCCGGTGATCAGATCCTTGCTGATCTGTGGTTCATCGTAGAGATGTCCTATCTCGCATATCATGACAGGCTTGCCGTATTTTTGTTTGAGATAAGCTATGTTGGTCTTGCAGTCGTCAATATAGGCCTGGAAACCCTTGTCATAACCACCTTGCTCAGCCCAGTAATAATACACCGATACTCCTATCATGTCGTACTTGCCTCCGTTGGCCTCAAGTGCGTCGAACATACGGTCGTAACGCAACTTGTCATGGGCACCGTCGAGGTGCACGATCACCTTGGCTCCAGGGAACACACCCTTCACGGCATCGTATCCGGCATTGTTGAGTTCGGTCATGCCTTCCGGATTGTCCGTCACAGATCCCACAGGGAGCATGAATCCGGGAGTTGTTTCGTTGCCAATCTGCACCCATTCGGGCGTGACACCGGCGTCCTTGAGAGCCTCAAGACATTCAGTGACGTGAGCGGCAAGGGCTACCTTCATTTCATCGAATGACATATCCTTCCATGCTTCCGGGATTACCTGCTTGCCCGGATCGGCCCAGTTGTCGGATAGATGGAAATCAATCATGGTGCGCAGACCGAGCTTCTCAGCTCGTTGCGCTTTCAGCACCACATCGTCAATATTATTCCAACCTTCTGATGGATTGACCCATACGCGCAGACGAATGGCGTTGACGTTGCAATAATCGCGAAGAAGTTGCATCAGCTCCATTTCCACGGGATTCTCACCGGGTGTAAAGAATTTCCTGCCATTGGTCTCCATCTCTGTGATCCAACTCACATCGGCTCCGTAGGCGAAGCCTGTCTCCTTCACCGGAGCTTTGTCACCCCGGCTGCATCCGCAGAGTCCGACAAGCGCCATAACCAAAAATATCACATATATTTTCATGGGTTAAGAATTTTCCACTAAGTTAGCGATAATTTTTCGAAATGTAAAAACAAATTAAGAGCGAGTTTACTTTTATAAGTTGTTAACATTTAAAAATTCGCCGGTAACTACTCAGCTATCTGCAATTTTATAATATATTGATAATCAATGTAGGGACGCGCCATGGCGCGTCCGGCTGACAGACGGTAGTCGCATATTTTATGGTGGCGCTAAGCGGACGCGGCATGCCGCGTCCCTACAAATCAGCACTTTATGTAGTCTACAGATAGCTGAGTAGTTACATTCGCCGGGGATCCACCCATCTATTCTACCTGCTGACAAGTAATGCTTTGACAGAGCCCTGGAAGGGCGGCGGTTGTGGGTAACCCCGGATGCAGCGGCAGCGGAATCCGGGGAAAGGATAGCCCGCACACCACAGAGCCCCGGAGGAGCGATATTGTGGTGACAGACTGCTGTCCATCCCTTGTCTGCAACAGTGCGTCACAATATGGCGGTCACAATATCGCACATCCGGCGCTCATTTGGCGGGGAGTAAGTGGATCCCGGGTTGCGTGCTGCGCTCCGCACCGCACTTCATCCGGGGTTACCCACAACAATCACACCTCCGTGGTTCTGTCAACGTATTGCTTGTCAGCAGGTAGAATAGCTAAGTAGATATCTATAGGCAACAAATTTTATTAATTATACTTAATTTTTGTTAACGGGGGGGGTAAATTAATATTATGCTTACCTTTGAGCGAAATTTTATTCTTGAATTAACAATCTCATTTACTTTGTATGAATCTAATACGTACCTTCTGCCGGATGGCAGCAATCTCTGCAGCAGTGGCAGCGAGTTCGGGTATGCTGACTTCCTGCGCCGAGAAAGATTACCCCGAGGGCGGTAATTCGGGTCAGGGCGACAACGAGGCTCTCGAGATATACACACGCGCGTTCATTAAGGAATTCGGCATTTTCAAGGGCAAACCCTGGAGCGAGGCAGTGGGTGGAGCCATCACAGTGCGCACATCAAAGCCAACCCCGGTAAATGTGTTTGCCGACATCGACGGCCAGCGCTTCATCTTCGCCTCGATGGGTTCGGTGAACGGCGCCCAGCCTATCGTGATGAATCTTCCCAGCGAAGTGAAGGAAGTAATCGTGGAAGCCAATGGACAGGAATACACCGTGGCTCTCGGAAAGGTACTCGACCTCACCAACGGAAGCCGTTACTATGTCGAGAACCAGTATCTTACAGAACTGCCCATTTTCGGTGATTTTAAGATTACACCACAATACAATATAAATCGTGAGATAGGTTTTTCTGGTTCAAAATTAAAAACATGGATTAATGACGATTGGGCATTTAAAATATGCGATAGTAAATTCAATTTCTACGAAACTGAATATACAGATCAATGGGGAAAAATCTCAACAATAATCCATACCAAATCAAGCCGCTTCAAACTGGCTGAAGATTATGCTGATTTTGCAGAAATTACCGTGTATCCGCTATATTGGCGTGAAAATGTCCATGGCGAAAGTGACTATCTGCTCGGCATCTACTATTATTCCGCAAAAGAGGATAAGGAATTGCCAAAACTAAAGATGATCGACCTCGACGGATTCGACCTGACTCAGGCTGTGAAATTTCAAAAAAACGGGGATGGAGAATATGTTGTTGCAGGAACCAAAGCTCCTTATGATGTGAATAATATAAAAAATCCACACAAATTCAGTTCGAAAGGATGCCACATAACATTTGAGAATCAGGATAAAAATAACATGCCGAATTTCGGATTTTACATCAAATCAGGTTTGAAACCAGGATCTACCCCGGAAAAGGGACGTAACTATACCCACATCTCTTTCCAAACGACACAGTATAATGCTATGGAATGGGGTGACAACTATTGGGACAGACCCATGTCTGATGTACAGAGATCTTATACCGGAGGTGTGTTAGGGAATCGCAATATGGTCAACCTTGACAGAGATAAACCGGATCGTTTAGATGGTCTTACAAATACAATTGCTGATTTGGGCACTGACCCCACTCTTTACTATCCTGTAGGATTTATGTCTCAGCCAAAAGGTGTTTCCGCAGATACAGACCTTGATTTCTGTGATGTTGTAATCGCAGTAAATACACTTGGCGGTACTACTGTAGGGCATAGCTCAATGCCAACACCAGGCGAAACATTTGGCACTTATCCCTGGACTTTGGCAGCCGAAGATCTTGGCAGTACTGACGACTGGGATTTCAACGACTTAGTGGTGAATGTCTACGACCTTACCACTGATTTCACACGTCCCTACACCTCAAGCCGTGGAGATCAACCAACACCCACAATATTAGGACGGCGTATCACCGTGGTGCCTCGTGCCGCCGGTGGTACTTTCCCCATCTACCTGATGTATGAGGGCGAAGTGGCTGATGATATTACAGATGAAACCATGCTCTCTGCCATTGATGGTACATTCAAGAAAGGCACCTATGTTGTAGGTACAGAGTTACATGCGTGGTTGGGTGAACCTAACCATACACAGATGCTCAACACCACACCCGGCGGCAAGGAATATGATGGCTGCGCAGTAAGCTTCTGTGTTCCCATCATAGGCACGGACCGACTCGATTTTGATATCCAGAATCCACCGCAGGATGTCGGTCTCGTGAATCAGACACTACGTAATTTCTGGGTTCTGGTGGATAAAAAAGATGCGATGCGTGATCAGTTGTTCAATTATGAATTCGACCGCACTCCACTGGATCCAGAATACACTAATGACGGAACGAAAATAAAGCGAAACCTCTCACAGACTGTGAATGTACTCAAACACTTCGACGGAAAGTTAGGAGAAGGCGCCTATCGTGTGAATCCTCCATCAGAAAACGGAAACGAGGCTCCACAGATGCTTATGTGTCACTATCGCTGGAAATGGCCGGTGGAACGCGCGAATATCGGTGAGGTATATGAGCGTTTCCGCGATTGGGTGGCCGGACGGCGCACGACATGGCAGGGCAATCCCAATCTCGAACTTGGCGAATCCAATAACGGCTACGATCCCACCAAGGTGTGTGACGGCGAGGCTATCGTGTGGATGCAATAACCCGAACCACCACTATCATCATAGCGAAGGCTGCCCACGGCGGGCAGCCTCTTTTTTGTATAATAGATCCTTGGATTGGAGCATCAAGCAGCACTCTACACATAAACAGGTGTATTTCTTGACCGACAAATCTTTTTTTTGGCAGAACACAAGGAAAAAACAAAATGCAGGGATCGGTGGTTGTAATATTGAATGGAGCGTACGTCAGTGCGGCCATTGACATAACCAACTAAACTTACTATTTATGGGAGATAACGTTACTACCGCTCCGGCTCCGGAGAACAAGCCTTCAAAATTCAAACGATACACTGAGAATTTCGTACACACCCTGGTGCTCGTGCTTTCTTTGGGACTTATAGTGTACATCAGCTACGACACCTTCGAGAACCTGCCGTTCCTGAGCAACCACAATTACATGACGTTCCAGTTCTGGGTGTGCATTGTGTTCCTCGCCGATTTTTTCATCGAGCTTGGTTTCTCGCATGACAAGAAGGACTACCTCAAGCGCCGCTGGTTCTTCTTCCTGATATCCATCCCATATCTCAATATCATCAACCAGTACCATTTCAATTTCTCCGCAGATGTGATCTATTATCTGCGATTCGTGCCACTCATCAGAGGAGCCTACTCGCTTTCGATGGTGATGGGATATATATCCAACAACAAAGCTGTGTCGCTGCTGTCGCAGTATGTGGCCATCTTAGCTGCCGCCACATATATACTGGGACTGATTTTCTACTATCAGGAGTACGGAATCAACCCGGACGTAAAATCATTCTGGGACGCACTCTATTGGGCTGCGATGAACATGACCACCGTTGGCTGCTATTTCGCAGCAGTCACTCCTGTAGGAAAGATCATCTCAGTGATTCTGCCGATATTGGGCATGCTGATGCTTCCGCTCTTCACCGTGTATATCACCAATCAGGTGAGCGCGTTCAATACAAGGCGGAAAGAAGAGAAGGAATCATAACACATCTATATCTTCATTCCGGCAGAAGCAAGTAGGGAGACATCGGACAATATATCAGATGTGCGGCCATCGGCGACTATCCGTCCGCTTGACATCAACAATGACCTTGGGCACAGCTCACGAGCCATCTCCAGATCGTGAGTGGCGACAAGAAGCGTATGGTCAAACCCCTTTAGCAAATCAATAAGTCGACGTCGGGCCGTACAGTCAAGATCAGAGGTGGGTTCATCGAGCACAAGTATCGACGGACCCATTGACAGTACGGTGGCAATGGCAACCGCCTTCTTCTGTCCTCCCGACAGATTGGCAGAACTGCGATGTCTGAGGTCAAGTGCTCCCACCGCCTCAAGAGCTTTGTCGACCCGGTGAGACACCTCTTCGGCCGGTAGTCCCATGTTGAGAGGTCCGAACGCCACATCCTCCTCCACAGTAGGCATGAACAGCTGGTCATCGGAATTCTGGAACACCATGCCCACACTCTGTCGCACCAACGGCAGAGTCCTCTTGCACACAGGCACATCGCCCACATTCACCTCACCGCTGTCGGGCATTAGTATGCCGTTGGTATGCAGGATAAGCGTGGATTTGCCCGCGCCGTTGAGACCAAGGAGAGCCACCTTCTCGCCATGCGAAATCAGGAAGCTCACATGGTCGAGAGCCAAGGTGCCGGAAGGATATTTATACGTTACGTCGGAGAACCTTATATAATGATGTGACATATTCTTTTTTGGATATTACAAGATTAGACGGGCAACGATGGCAGTGAGATTCAGGAATCGGATTGCAACGAAGATACCGGTCCACACGACAAGGTACGCCCAGCTGCCTACAGACGGACCCTGCTGAAACGGCTTGAAACGGAACACACCGTCAAATCCTCTCGCCATCATGGCCGCATGCACCCTACGGGCCCTCGCCACTGAACGCAGCAGAAGCTGTCCGGCAAAAATACCCCACTGGCGTATGGGATAGCTCTTGCGGCCATATCCCCTGGCTTCACGAGCCCGCTTCATAAGCAGAGATTCCTGCATAAGCACCCCAAGATATCGGTAGAGCATCAACAGCTGGGTGACAAGTACACCGGGACACTTGAAATATTGCAACGCCCGGCAAATATCCCGGAAACCACAGGAATCCACAATCACCATAAGGGCCTGGAAAGCCAGCAGACCCCTTATAACCAGAGAAATGAACGACAGCCATCCCCGGCTTATGCTCACAGAACCTATACTCCACACCTCAGCGGTGTCAAATATCGGATTGAACATGCCGACGACAATCACAAGGGGCAGGATCCATAGCGAACGGAGCAGTATGCGGAAATAGCCTATGCCGCATACCTCACCCGCAATTATAGGATAACACGCCATCCATAAAAGATGAGCCGGATCGTAGACCGGAATACTTAGCAACGCCACGAGAAAAAACACTGTGACCCACAACTGTACACGCACATCGACAGGACAGCCTCCCTCACGGGATGCCTCAAGCGAATTGAGCCGGGTGATAGCTTTCTCCAGGGCTGCCATGACCTCTCAACGACGGCGTCCACGGAATATAACCGCCGAAAGCGCCCAAAGCATCACCATCACGATGATGGCTCCGACAACACCGGAAAAATAGGATTCATAATCGGGCATTACAGCCGTGGCAGGAGCAGAGGCAGGGGCGATCTCCGTATTTCCCGTGATGCGTTCGATCGACCATTCGAGTCCGTCGGGATTCGACGAGGCTATCCATGTGAAAGCAACGGCCATGACGAGCGCACCCACGCCAAACGCCATGAGCGTATAGCGCCGGCGAGGGCTTGCAAGAGCATCCGATGACCCGTATTCGCCATATATGAGCGACGGACTGTTACGGTACACAAAGACAAGCACCACACCCGTGGCCACTCCCTCACAAATGCCTATTACAAGATGGATGGGTATCATCACCGAGAGGAATGAGCCGAAAGGAAGAGCCGTAACACCTGAAAGCACTGTCTCTACGGACACAAGGAAAGCTCCCAGCAACAACCCTGCCACTGATGTGACAACCGATGCCCACATCAGCCGCAAGGAGGTGATGCGTGCGCACATTACCGGACGAAATACCAAAGGATAAGCCACAAGACAACTCATGGCCGCCATATTTAGGATATTACAACCCAAGGCCATGAATCCGCCATCGGCGAACACCAGGCACTGCACTATCAGCACCGAGCAGAGAGTGAGGAACGCCGCCCACGGACCAAGGAGCACCGACAAAAGCACACCTCCTATGATATGACCGCTTGAGCCGGTGCCGGGAATGGAGAAATTGATCATCTGGGCAGCGAACACGAACGCCCCCATTATCCCCATCATAGACGGGAGTCCTTCCCGCGGGCTGTTTTTCACCTTGTTGGCGGCAACAGCTATCAGAGCCACCGCTCCCGCTCCGGCAGCAACCGCCACGGGAGGCGATATCAAGGCATCGGCCATGTGCATAGTTCTTCTCTGCTTTTTGAGGTTTTAGACAAGTTTCAATATCTTTCCATATACCATGCCAACCACGGCTCCGAGCAGCATAACTCCGGCCGACACACCGAGCACCAGCGTCATTCCTCCGAGTTCAAGCAATATAGGCATCAATATCACACCGCCCACGGCTCCGACCTTGCCTATCATCGCCGCAATGCCGTTGCCGGCACCCAGTTCTGCCACAGGATATATGCGCGAGGGTATGATGAACGTAATGAGATGAGGACCAGCATTAAGCGCTATCTCGAAAATAATGAATCCCACGATCATCCATCCCACATGCCATTTCAGCAGGTAGGATGCCAACAGCAGCAGTAATCCCACTGCTGCAAAGAGAAAACCGGTATAGAGCATCTTCACATTGTTGACCTTGCGCATCATCATCAGGCCCATGATAAATCCGGGCAGGATGAAAAAGTTAACCGCGGCAGTGACCCATACGGAATCGACAATCTTGTGGATACCCACAGTGTTGGCACTCTCGATGCCGAGAGCCATCACGAGCACCGGAAGGAACACACTGAAACCATACACAGCAAGACCCTCACAAGCCCATGGAATACCGCTGAAAATGATGCGGCTGAAATTATCCTTCACCGAGAATCTCACCGGTTTGGGCTGAGCCTCTACCGTGGTGGCTATCTGCACATCCTTGCCGAGGAAATATTCAGTAGCTTTCTGAGCTTCAGCTGTGCGTCCCTTGACAAGCAACCATTTGGGACTCTCAGCCCAATGGATACGCAAAAGCAAGGTGATGAGTCCTAAGGCGAATATGACGAGTATCATCGTATTCCAGTACTTTGGATCCGGATGCCAATGAATCAGAAGGGCACACACCACCGCCGCACCGATAAATCCTATCGAACACGTGGCCTTGGCCACGCCAACCATGAACAGACGCCATTTTTCCGGCAGCAGTTCGGAGATATAGGCTGAGTCAAGGCTGTAGCCTCCGCCTACACCGATACCGATGGTGAGCAGACCGATTATAAGGCCAACCAGATCAGGAAAGAAGAGACATATAAGCGAACCGAGCATGATAGCCACGGGACAGAGGCGAAATGTGAGCAGATAGCCCTTGTCGTCGCTGATCCTGCCTATCAGGAGCGAACCGATACCTATACCGATCAACCCCATGGCTCCAAGGATTCCTTGAAGCCACGACGGGAGTTCAGGATGAAGGGTGAGCTGCATCATCGGAAGCATCACACCTATAACCGTGGACAGGGCACCGCCTATAAGCTGCTCCATCGACGCGACTGCCACTATACGGTAGTCGGCACGTCGCAAAGGCATTGTCTTTAGTAGCATTACAAATTAAAATAAGTAATATGTGATAGTGAATAGTGAATAAGTTAGGTGATAGTGAATAAATGCATTCCGTATGGAACTTATTCACTATTCACTATAACTTTTCACGTAATTTGGCATCGACTTCCTGTTGGATGGAGTGCACCTTGGCACGCCATTCGATATGATCGGAAGGCGATGTTCCTGTAAACTTATATTGCGGGAGAAGGAAAAGCCATGTGGCAAGACAGAACGGACCGGTGAGCGTAGGCAGTCCCCAGGGTTCCATCATCACGTCCATCGCACCTTGGATGAATACTGTAGCAACAATGCCTACCACTGTCCATAGGGCGGTACGCCAGTTGACGGAGTAGAATGTCATGCCCAAGGCTATGGCCGTCAGCACAGGGCTGAAGCCGAACAGACCGCTGGCAATATCCGACGGATCCGCTTTGAAAAGGATGGCAAGCGCCAGTGAGATGGCTGAGCCTACGGCAGCCCAGATGGCGGCCCAACGGTTGCAGACGAACAGACCTACAAGGAAGAAAATACCTGTCACCCACGAATCAATCAGGAACACCTGCGCGATACCTTTGAGCCAGTATATCACGAGACTGACAAAGCTTGTATCAAGAGTGCCGGTGGCGGCGGTGATCGCCGGAAGCGCCGGATGTGACATACCCACCGGATCAAATCCGGCAAAAATCCTCGCGGAGAGGAGCATCATCCACGTGAGAAGCACGAAAGGGAAAGTGAGGGAATTTACCTTGAAAGGAGCCATCACGTTGTTGAGTCCGCGCCGCATCCATGTGGTGAGCATCGAGAAGAATATAAGGGCCAGCCACATCAGCCATGTGTTGGCAAGGAATGTGGGGAAAGCGCAGCCTATCAGGATACCGTTGAATCCCCACAGGCCGCTGTCGCCGTCGGCATCGGCATCGCCGGTCAGATAGCCCGCTATAGTGGATGCTATGAGGCCAACTACAGCACCCCATGCCACCTGTGGCATCCCACACTCGTAGGAGCCCCAGAAAATTCCGGCAAGGAAGAAAAATCCTGTCCACGAACTGCATTGAAACATTACCTGCCCGGCACCTCTGAGCACCGTGCGCACCGACAGCATCCATTGCTGCTTCTGAGTCATCTTCTCTGTATTATCCATCTCCATAGTTTTAGGCTATCCCCTCGCTGATGCTCGGGATTTGAACATAAAGAAATTTTCTACTGGCTGTCATCGTAAGATAAACCAACCGTCATTATATTCTTATAACCAATTTTAACATGCGATTGTTTTACCTTTTCGCTACCGCCAGGGAAAATCCGGGGCTATTGGCTTTCCTTTCACAGCCATTCGCACCGACGAACAGAATGACCGCACCTGAGTCTTCACCGGCCCAGCCTCCATACCCAGCACCTTGTAGAGGAGCCCGGCACCGTTGGGCAGATGTGTGATTCCGGCAGCAACCTTACGGTCGCGGTCGATAAATGGCTCTGTGGCGTCGTAAATTTCCGCTGCCTTATCAGGGGGTGTGAGCACCACTACATTGGCAAACACATCGTAGGTGTGCATCTGCCCTATGTCGCGCAGATCAGTCTCGCCGGGGGTGATGATGAATTTCTCTCTGAACAGCTGTTCGCCGGTGGGACGCTCAGCGTGGGTGCACACCGAAAGCACATCGTACTGGAAAATCTCGCCATCGCCATAGTGCTTGCGTCCGGGCATATAAATCTCGGAATAGAACATCGAAGCCGTCGGGTCAGCGATGATGGTGGTGTCCGATATGAATCTTGTATGCCGGCACGGGATGATAGGTTCGGGCAAGTATTCGAGATATGCACCTTCCTCAAGCACTATCTTCTGGGTCATGCCTGAGTAGTTGCGCCTCATCTCGGCTATCTTGGTGGCAGCACCAGTACTGATATGCGCCATTGCATCCTTCCTCACCGTGAAATTCTGCACATAGCGGTCGCCGTCGACATTCGGGCCACCCGACGAAAGGATATATACACAAGGTATTCCCGGCAGTTCCTCATCGAAATACAGCTCCTGCTGCACGATCAGGGGCGCACGGCGGTCGAGTTCCCGCAATATGGATTTACCATCGCTGTTGAGCTCGAATCCAAGGTTGAGATACCCATGTTTTCCCGGACAACCCACATACATGGCATCGGGCTGCTGGAGGTAGTCCCTCATTTCGGGAGCGGAGTCGAAATCGACCTTCGGAGAGTCGGAATAGTATCGCATAGCTTTATTTTACCTTGTCGAACAGGGCCATCTTGAAGAGGAGATCGACGAGTTCGTCGATACCTTCGCCTTTCATCGAATTGGTGAATACAAACGGTTTGCCGGGACGCATCAGGCGTGAATCATGATCCATCACCTCAAGGGATGCATTGACATAAGGAGCGAGGTCAGTCTTGTTAATCACCAGGATATCGCTCTGCGAGATCCCCGGGCCGTCCTTGCGCGGAATTTTGTCTCCGGCAGCCACATCGATCACATAGATAAAGAAATCCACCAGTGCGGGACTGAACGTGAGTGTGAGATTGTCGCCTCCTGACTCGATGAGCACGATGTCCGCCTCGGGAAACTTGGCCTCCATTTCCTCTACAGCAGCGATATTCATCGACGGATCCTCACGCACAGCCGTATGCGGACAGGCTCCTGTCTCCACACCTATGATACGGTCCTCGGCAAGAACACCCTTCAGGGTCTTGCGCACATGCTTTGCATCTTCAGTGGTAACTATATCGTTAGTGATAATGAGAACGTTGAGACCCTTTTCAAGCAATTTAGGGGTAATGGCCTCAATAAGGGCGGTCTTTCCCGATCCTACGGGACCTCCAACGCCTATTCTACATGTTGACATATTTCTTTAAGTTTTAGGTTTCAGGTTTCAGGCTTCAGGTTTCAGGCTTCAGGCTTCAGGCTTCAGGCTTCAGGTTTCAGGCTTCAGGCTTCAGGCTTCAGG
>CAYZPI010000002.1:65425-78806 GCA_964480085.1 uncultured Bacteroides sp.
TTCAGGCTTCAGGCTTCAGGCTTCAGGTTTCAGGCTTCAGGCTTCAGGCTTCAGGCTTCAGGTATCAGGCTTCAGGCTTCAGGTTTCAGGCTTCAGGCTTCAGGATTATCTATTCACCTGATACCTGATACCTGATACCTGATACCTGATACCTTAATTCATAAACATACGCATCTGTCCCTTTTCGTGCATGGAAGCGAAGATGTCCATCTCGGGCACAAATGAGTTCATATCTTCAAAACGCAGAGTACGAACACGCTCAAAAAGAGCGGGCACCTCCTCCGAAAGCCGGAACAGAATCTGCTGTGTATCGTAATGCGATACCCTCACGCAACGGAGCGCGGCACTGAGCACCATATTGATCACACCATACTGGTGGCTTTCGAAAAGCTCCTCCTCCGAAAGTCCGGCTGCGGCAAAGGCAATACCTTGCGCCACAGGATAAGTGCCTGGAGTACGATCTACATTGATGTCGGCAAGCCACTGCCCGAACATACTGTCGGAAAACAGTTTCACTCCAAGTTCTGCAAATTTCTTACCCATGCGCTTCAGCATCAGACGTGCCTCATCATTCATCTTGAAGAGCATCAGACGTTGGTCGATGGCCACCACATCGTCATAATTTCCTGCCTTTACCGCACGGTAGGCAAGCAGGGCAGCCACGCCGTCGCTAAAGGCACATTGTCGCGCCACTGAACGGGTGTATTGCTCCAGCGTGACGGCATCATGCACTATTCCCAGGTGAGAGGCAGTCTCCAGACCATTGGAAAATGAGAATGTACCTACGGGGAATGTTGCGTCGGAGAATTGGAGCAACCGCATTGTATTCTGCATATCTTTCAGGTTTCAGGTTCCAGGTTTCAGGTTCCAGGTTTCAGGTTCCAGGTTTCAGGTTCCAGGTCAAATATCCTTATAGCCTCTTATATAATCTTTAATGAACGTGGGAGTGGCTCTCGTGGGACGCTCCACCAAACAGACGGCGTATCTCATGAGGAGCCATATAAGGGATCACCTCCTGACCCTGGTGGAACTCGTAGGTGATTCCATCGATATTGTGAGTCTCCATGACACTGAGCATCACTTTTTTATCCACTGTCAGAGGCACATACACCTTGGTACCTTTCACTACAGCCGGCCAGTGCTGGTTGCCGATGGCATGTCCGAGTTCCACAGAGATACGTATGATTTCTTCGGGTGATTTTCCGGCGAGCTGACTCATGTCAATCTCCATAACGGGGTTGAGTTCGAGGCGGAGCACTATTGCCTCCTTCTTATCAGGATCGTAGCTCAGGATATCGCCATCGACGATCTGCGACTGGCGTTTCAGCGCCACCGGATATTCGTTGCCATGGTCGCTCTTGGCAAGGAAACGGCTCTTCTGAGCTGTCCACTGGTCAAGGTAAATTGTCTCCACGTGGCATTCGTGAAGTTTTTCATGCCACGACTCATCGTGGGTGTTGCCTATGATTTCGGTAAAAACTTGCATAATGTGTTGGATTTGGACTATCCCCCGGCGAAAGCTCGGGGCTTATACAAAAAAGACTGATCGATAAGCCCGGAGCTTATACAGAAGGGATTGAATGAAAACGGCAACGGACACCGTCGTTCCAGGCTGTCCGCTGCCGTGATTATCTAAAGGATCAGCTGAACCAATAGAGCTGTCCGAGCGACAGCTTCTTGGCTGGATCTACATAGGCGAGCTTGCCATCAACATATACGTTGAATGTCTCGGGATCCACCTCGATCTGCGGAGTGGCGGTGTTCCGCACCATGTTGGCCTTGCCGATCTGGCGAGTGCCATGCACGGGATAGAGTACATTCTCGGTGCGGATGCGGTCGGCGAGACCGTTGTCAAGCGAAGCCTGCGACACGAAGCGCACGCACGAGCGGGGCATTGCCTTGCCGAACGCGCCGAACATCGGACGCATGTACACAGGCTGCGGAGTGGGCAGCGAGGCATTGGGATCGCCCATCTGTGCCCAGTTGATCATACCGCCCTTGATGACGAGCTTGGGCTTCGCGCCGAAGAAGGCGGGCTCCCAGAGCACGAGGTCGGCCATCTTGCCGGTAGCGATGCTGCCAAGGATATCGCTCACACCGTAGGTAATGGCGGGATTGAGAGTGATCTTTGCCAGATAACGGAGCACACGGAAATTGTCGTTGGAGTCGGAATCCTCGGGCAGACGTCCGCGCACGTCCTTCATGTAAGATGCCATCTGGAATGTGCGCATGAACGATTCGCCCACACGACCCATGGCCTGCGAGTCGGACGATACCATCGAGAGCACGCCAAGGTCGTGGAGGATATTCTCGGCACTCTGTGTCTCGGGGCGCACACGGCTCTCTGCGAACGCCACATCCGAAGGAATCTTCGGGTTGAGGTTGTGACATACCATGATCATGTCGAACAGCTCAGCCTCGGAGTTGATACCGAAGGGAAGTGTCGGGTTGGTGGAAGAGGGAAGCACATTGGCCATCGAAGCCACCTTCAGAAGGTCGGGAGCATGACCACCGCCTGCACCTTCGGTGTGGTAGGTGTGGATGGTGCGTCCGTTGAATGCCGCGATGGTGTCCTCAACGAAGCCGCCCTCGTTAAGCGTGTCGGTGTGGATTGCTACCTGTGTGTCGTAGTAGTCGGCCACGTCGAGGCACTGGCGGATAGCCTCAGGAGTCGAGCCCCAGTCCTCGTGGATCTTGAAGCCCATACCACCGGCGAGAATCGGCTCTGCAAGAGTCTCCTTCACCGAAGAGTTACCCTTGCCGAGGAAACCCATGTTGATGGGTAGGCCTTCGGATGCTTCGAGCATACGGCGCATGTTCCACGGTCCGGGGGTGATTGTCGTACCGTTGGTACCGTCAGTCGGTCCCACGCCACCGCCGATGAGGGTGGTGATACCGTTGCTGAGGCAGTTGTAGGCCTGCTGGGGTGAGATGAAATGTACGTGGCCGTCGATACCGGCGGCAGTGAGGATCAGGTGCTCACCGGAAATTGCATCAGTGGACGGGCCAGTGCACAGACCTGGGGTAACGCCCTCCATGATGTTGGGGTTACCGGCTTTGCCGATTCCGGCAATCTTGCCGTCGCGGATACCTACGTCGGCCTTCACAACGCCCAACAGCGGATCGAGGATTGTGACGTTGGTGATCACGATGTCGAGCGAGCCGGCCTGCCAGGTAACTTCGTTGGCAGTGCCCATACCGTCGCGGATGGTCTTGCCACCGCCATATACGACTTCGTCGCCATATACGCGAAGGTCTTTTTCTATCTCAACATATAGGTTGGTGTCGCCGAGGCGGATCTTGTCGCCTACGGTCGGGCCGAAGAGGTTGTTATATTCCTGTCTGGAGATTGTTGCCATGGTAGTTTATTTTTTGTCGGGAGTGGTGAATTCGGCCTCAGCCTCTTCTTCCGATATGTTTTTAAATCCGTATTCGTCGATATTGCGGAAAGCATGAATCTTTGTGGGGTAGTAGGAAGGTGTGTCTTCGAGACCGGTATAGCCTTGAGTCATACCTGCGAAACCTATCACACGACGCTTGCCGGCGTAGGACACAAGCTCAACCTCCTTCTCCTCGCCCGGCTCGAAACGCACGGCTGTGGTAGCGGGAATGTTGAGGTGCATACCGAAAGCAGCATGACGGTCGAACTCCATGTATCTGTTGCATTCGAAGAAATGGTAGTGGCTGCCAATCTGCACGGGACGGTCGCCGGTGTTGCGTACCGTGAGCTTCACGGTGCGACGGTTGGCATTGTAGGTGATTTCGCCGTCAGAAAGGATAACACCTCCCACAGGCACAGCCTCGGCGGGAGTGAAACCGGGAGTCTTGGGAAAATCTATATCAGGAGTGCCCTGATATACACCGTTAGGAGTGGTGTATGTGTTGTCATTGTTTGCCATGGCCTTGACTTATTTAATAGGTTGGTGGATTGAAACGAGGCGCGAGCCGTCGGTGAAGACCGCTTCTACCTGAAGCAAGCCGATCATGTCGGCAACACCGTCCATCACCTGCTCTTTTGTGAGGACATTGGCGGCGTCGTGCATCACTTCTTCTACTGTTTTGCCTTCACGGGCACCCTCAAGAGCGGCGGATGTGATATAGGCTACCGCTTCGGGATAATTGAGTTTCAAGCCCTTGTTCAAACGTCGCTCGGCGATGAGGCCGAGGGTGAGAAGTTTCAGCTTGTCTTCTTCTTTAGGCGTCAGATGCATAATAGTTCGTTTTAAGGTTGATATATGATAACTATTTGTAGTAACAATTTCAATCGGAAAATGTTTTTTGGACAATCCTATTTCTCTTGCATTTTTCAGCGTCTTCTCCAAACGCGATTTTCAGAATGGGAACCTCAGGGCATGACTAAAGCAGAAATATGCTCCATAGACAAGCCTGTAACTTTTGCCACAAACTCCGGATCCATTCCCTGACGCAGAAGATTTATGGCAACCGTCTCCAATCCTTCTGCTCGACCTTCTGCCCGGCCTTCTGCCCGAGCTTTTGAGGCAGCATACCTAAAACCGGCTTGAGTCTCCCTTAGTTTCTCAAGCGACTGGCTGTAAGCGATTGAATCCGAATTGTCAAGCCGACTGCTACGTGCCGCTTCAAACACCTCCGCAAATCTACCTTCGACGTATGCCAACGAATCTGTCTTCATATCTTGTATGTTTTTTATTAGAAACGCCATTTGTTCGAGTTCGGTTTTACACTCGCACCACTCTTTTGGAAGCTGCTTTAAAGAAACGAAAAACATGTGAAGCTTTTCTGTGAGAATCTCCCCACTGTTTTTTTCAGCAAGCACCACGTCCTGTACCAAGCACCCATTCATTCTTCCAAGATCAAAATCAATGACAGCTATTGCTATCACGGGATCGAGATCATAGTTCCAGCCGGCCTTTCCCTGCCCACTTATCGCCTTTGATGCATAATAGACCATCCTTTCCTCAAATGGAGGAGCATAGGCATTCTGCATCTCCACTATAAAATGATGTTCCATTCCTCTGGATAGCGCCCTTGCATCCAGATCTTTTCCACTCCTGTCTACAACCATCAACGAATCCTTTATCACTGAGGAGCAGTAAATATCATATACAATCCGTTTGCCTCCCCTGCCACCGGGGAGCACCTCCTTGTCATGGTATACCACATCGTCAACAATTAGCCAGTCACCAAGCAGCGCGTTAAGGAAACGGATAAGTATATGCTTGTTTTCCGGTGTGCCGAACAACAACTTGAAGCCGTAGTCGGTCTGTAGATTCAGGAAAGTGGTATCTATCTTCATTATTCTTGCAATTTCAACGCTAAATTAACAAACTTTTCTGGTTCTTGCAAATCAAACAACAAATATTTTCATTTTTTCCTTTCCAAGAATGAGGTGACCGGTACAAGCCTAATTCAGAATGACGACAGGATCCCGACAAAACCGAAGCCAAACTATAAATCAAAAATTTGGAGAATTCAATAATATGGCTTACCTTTGCATCAAAATAATATCAAAACAATATCACTATGAAAGAAGAGAAGAATCACGAGTTCCCCTATCAGGGCAAAGTCATGAGCGGATTCACGATGCTCGCAGTCACCATCCTGCTCATTCCGGCCATTGTAGTCGCACAGTTCCTATTGCTTCCCGAGCCCTTCTTATGGATTGCCGATACCTTAATCCCTGTGGGCCTCGTCGGCATGATCATCCTGTCGTGCGGCTTCTTCATCCTGCAGCCCAACCAGGCGAGCGTGATGATTTTCTTCGGCAAATACTGCGGATCGTTCACCGACACAGGGTTCTTCTGGGTGAATCCCTTCATGAACAAGAAAAAAATATCACTGCGCATCCGCAACATGGACATCCCTCCCATTAAGGTCAACGACAAGGTGGGCAACCCGGTGATGATCGGCATGGTGCTGGTGTGGAAGGTACGTGACACCTACCGCGCGATCTTCGACATCGACGCCGGCGACGTGCAGAGCGGCCATGGCACATCGGCAGTGACAATCGGTTCCTCGACAGCCAATGTGGCTAAGGCCCTCGATGCCTTCGTGGGCATACAGAGCGATGCAGCCCTTCGCGAGGTGACTGGACGGTACGCCTACGATGAGGAGAACGGCAAGCCGGGCGAGATAACCCTGCGCAGCGACAGCCACGAGGTGAACGAGCAGCTGGAGACCAAACTCAACGAGCGCCTGTCGATGGCAGGCATCGAGGTGGTCGAGGCACGCATCAACTATCTCGCATACGCACCAGAGATAGCGGCAGTTATGCTCCGTCGTCAACAGGCATCGGCCATTATCTCGGCGAGAGAGAAGATTGTGGAAGGCGCTGTGTCGATGGTAAAGATGGCGCTCCAGCAACTGAAGGAAGAGAATGTCGTGGAACTCGATGAGGAGCGCAAGGCTGCTATGGTGAGCAACCTCCTGGTGGTGCTCTGCGGCGACGAACCCGCCCAGCCCGTGGTGAATACCGGCACACTGTATCAATAACCATGCCGGCAAAGCAACCAAGCAAAGGATTCCTGCTTCGGCTCGACCCAGCCACCATGGAGCTGGTGGAGCGATGGGCCGCTCAGGAATTCCGTTCCGTCAACGACCAGATCCAGTGGATCATAGCCGACACCCTCCGCCGCTACGGCAAGAGGACGCCACTACCAGCCGAACTAGATACCAAGCCTCAAGAAGATTAATCAAGCGCATCCGCCAGTTGGCGGATGCGCTTGATTATATGGTGTGAAAACCGGATCAGTGGCTAGTGATCGACATACCGGCCCATACCATCAGAAGGCCGAAACCTACGCTGGTGATGAGGTAAGTGGCAAACTGCACGTACTTTCCCTTCTGGATGAGGGAGTACATGTCGTGGGAGAAAGAGGAGAATGTGGTGTATCCCCCGCAAAATCCTGATATGAGGAGAACCTTCATCGTGGTGTCCATCTCATGGCTGTTCCACAGACCGAAAAGCAGACCTATGATAAAACAGCCTATGAAATTGGCACAGAATGTGCCGAAAGGATACGATGACTTAAATATCTTTTTTGCTGCAACGCCTGTGAGATATCTGCCGCAGGTGCCGAAGAAACCGCCTACTCCGGCTATTATCATTGATTCGAAAAGCATAGTAATCTGAATTTTGGATTTGAGAAATTTAGTTGATTGTCATATCCGCGATCAAGTGGCCTTTGCCGAAGCAGTCTTGCCAGGTCTTACCATGGCGATACCTGCCACAACGGCAAGCAGACCTACGATAAGGCTAATTGCAAGATAGAACACGAACATAGATATATTGCCAGCCTGAATCAACGATACCATTTCGTCGCTGAACGACGAGAATGTGGTGAAACCGCCGCAAAGACCCGTGATCAAGAACAAATTGTACTTTTCGGTGAACCATTGCCTTCTGGTGGCCCAACCGTAGAAAACGCCAATCAAAAGACATCCCAAAACATTAGCCATGAACGTGCCCAGCGGAAAAGCGCCGGGTAGCAGAAGGCTCCAAGCTTCTCGGAAAGGAATCTCATGCAGGTGCCTATGAAGCCTCCTGCGCCTGCAATCATTGTAGCTTTGAACATAATCTATAGTTTTTAATGTGTTTACCATTATAAACATTCCAACATTCTCGACGGTTCGCCTACCAATGCAAAAAAAGTGGCGGCATCTGGTTGCCGCCACTCAGGGGTGAATCATAGGTCTAAAACATACCATTCTTCAGTTGTCACCATTAATCTAATCTTGCTGTTGCTGCACCACGGGACGCGCTGCCTCAAGGATAGGCAGGTTGGTCTCTGTGGGGATATAGATCACGGTCTTGTTGTTCAGTTCAGACTGCTGGCGCACCCATAGATATTGGATGTAGGTGGGAGTGAGGCTACCGTTCTCGATGCGGATGGCCTCGGCAGCGCCTTTGGCACGTTCGATTTCGGCCTGGGCATTCAGCTTTTCGGCCTCAAGATTGGCCTTTGCTTCCTCAATCTTGATCTTTCGGTTCTGCTCAGCCTTGGCGAACTCCGCCTTTCCCTCCATCTCCTGCGACCACACGTTGTACCACGGGCGGATGAATGACATGGCTACAATGATCAGTACTATGCCACCGACTCCCCAGACAACAGCCTTGGTGAGCTGTTTTGGTGAAATGTTGTTGTTTGAATTGTTGTACATATCTCTTTACGTTTAATTATTTATTATGATGCAAAGATACGACATGGATTACAGAACCACCAAATCATCAAAACATTTCAATCATGCGTCCACTGAATTATAATCATTCCGATGCAATGTTGCAAGCCGACACTCTACGCAAAAAGGCACCCGTTGTATTTCAGCATCGATTCGGGGAGTAAAATATCATGGGGCTGTGCCATGATGAGATGACACAGCCCCAGATCAAGATATTATTGTCAAGAGCTACGGATCAGTTGTAGCCCTTGTTCTGGACGTAGAGGCCGGGTACGTAGTAGAGCTGGTTGTAGGGGATAGGATAGAACTCGTTCTTTCCGGCGGTGTAGTGGGCATCCTGATAATACTGACCATATTTCACACCTTCATAGCTTGAATCCTTGGCCTTCGCGAAATAGGCGTTGAGCACCTCGGATGCGATACCCCAACGACGCAGGTCGAAATAGCGGCTGCTCTCCATAGCCATCTCAAGACGGCGCTCCCAGCGCAGACGTGCGCGGGCTTTCTCCTTGGTGTCGAAATCGGAGGCAGGATACAGGGCTATATCACAGAAATCCTTGGCGTAAGCAATATGCTTGTCGATGGAATTGGCGGCACGGTTGCGGATATCATTGATGATACTGCGTGCTTCCTCAAGGCTGCCCAGTTCGACAAGGGCCTCAGCCCTCATAAGCATCACATCGGTGTAGCGGAACACATAGTCGTTCATGGCGAATGCCTGCCATGAGCCTTCGAATGTCTCGCCTCCGCTGCGCTGAGGCACATCTTTAAGCGAGGTATAGAACCCGTAGGTATTAGGAGTGCGCGAGTTCTCGGTCGTCATAGTGTACTCTGCCTCGTACTTGTAAGGGAATGTAGGCATACCCACCGTATGGAACAATCTCGGATCCCACTTCTGCGATGAAGCCACTCCGTTGAGAGGATAAGCATCGGTATCGTCATATTCATCGAACATAGGCAGACCATCCTTGGTCTTGTAGGCGTTCACAAGATCCTGCGAAGGCTTATGGAAATCCCATCCGCATGACCACATGCCCCAGCAACCGTTGAGCAGGTTCGACCAGTTGGCACGGCCGAAACGGGTGTTGTCCTCAGTGTACTGTGAGGTCTGCACTGCAAAGACCGATTCGGAGCTGTTCTTGTATTCAGGCAGGAAAATATCCCCGAAGTCGGCAAGATAGGTGTAACGTGATTTTGCAACTACATCAGTGTATTCCACCACCTTCTTCATATAGTCGTTGTTGATAAAGTTCACACCGTCGGTGGCTTCATATCCGTCGCCCCATGCGAGTGTCAGGTAGCACTTTGCCAGATATGCCGCTGCTGCCACCTTGTTGGCGCGTCCTCCTCCGTCGGTGGTCTCCATAGGGAGTGCCTCGTAAGCAAGCTCGAATTCATGAATCACCTTACCGAACAACTCTTCATAGGAGAACTGGTCGTTGGGAGTCTTCTCCTGCAGATTTTTATTGAACACCTCCACATCAATCCAGGGAATCTGGCGGAACATGGTAAGGAGCTTGAAATAACTGTGTCCACGGAGGAAATGCACCTCTCCCTCGCGCTGGGCAGCAGTTTTCTCGCCGAGTTTCTCCACTCCGTACTGGTCGAGGGCCACCAACGCACGGTTGCAGCGCGAGATATTGCAGTACAGACGATACCACAGCTCATCGAGTTCACCGGGAGTGGAAGTAAGGGTTGACCAGATTTCCATAGGGTGATACCCTGTATCGGTAGTGCCACCACCACCTTTCACACAATCATCCGACGAGAGGTCGCCGTAGGGCCATAGATTGAAGGGATATGAGAACCAGCAGTCGCCAAGCGAGGCGTATGCGGCATTTACCATTTTGTCGGGTTCGGAATAGGCGAGGTCGCCATCAATGACACCTGTCGGAGGTACATCAATAAAATCGTCGCAGGCCACCATTCCGGCACTAAGGAGTGCGAGCATATATATTTTGATAGATTTCATCATCGTAAGGATTTTATAGGTTAGAAATCAAGCTGAAGTCCGAAGGAGAATGATGTGGGGATAGGATAAGCCCAGTTGGGATTCTCCGGATCGGTGCAGGTGAGGCTGCTGCTCTTGATCGTCAGTAGGTTCTGCCCCGAGACATACACACGCGCCCTGCTCATGTGCAGCGAGGACAGCACATTTTTCGGAAGATTATAACCGAGCTGCAGTGTGCGGAGCTTGGCGTAAGAACCATTCTCCACGAAATAGGATGACGTGCGTCCCTCGTCGCCACGGTTGTTAGTGGTGAGCATCGGGATTGTCGATGAAGTGTTAACATTAGGCAACCATGCGTCGAGCACCCTGACACCCTTGTTGCTGCCGGCATCTGTCACGCTCCAGAAGTCGTTCTGGAATTTCTGGTTGTTGTAAACATCCTGTCCGAGCACACCCTGCCAGAACATCTGCAGGTCGAAATTCTTGTATGTCAGCTCCAGATTCAGACCGAACGACAAGTCGGGAACGGGATTAAAGATCCAGGTCTGGTCGTCGGGGGTGATTTTTCCATCACCATTCAGGTCGGCATATTTCATGCCACCCAGACGTGCATTGTCCTGACCGTAGGATGCGACCTCCTCCTGGGTCTGGAACAGACCATCGAACACGTAACCTACGATCGAACCGTAAGGCTGCTTTGCCTCAACGAGATTCTCCGTGGTGGTATGGGCATACGAGCCGGTAGTGGTGGAAGGAAGATAGGTGACTTTATTGCGGAAGAAATCGACATTGAGCGACGCACGGTAACCGAGACCGCAGGCAAGCTCATCGCGCCAACTGGCCTGAAATTCCATACCCCAGTTGCGGAGCGACGGACCGTTGAGCCAAGAAGCGCCACCCTCACCCATCGATCCGAGATAAGCCGGAGTGATGAGCATGTCCTTCACGTCCTTTATATAGGCATCGACCGAACCCGTGAGGCGATTGCCCAGGAAGCCGAAATCCACACCGGCATTGTACTGTATGGTCGACTCCCATTTCAGATTGGGATTTGCGGTCTGCGAGGCATAGTAGCCTGACGGGAAGATTCCGCTCTGCTGGAGCAGGAGGTCGTAGGCTGTGGATGTCACGCGGTCGTTTCCATAGTCGGCTATATAGAGGGCGTAGCGGGCAGTGTTCGAGATGGCCTGGTTACCGGTCTTGCCCCATGACAGGCGCAGCTTCAGGTCGTTGAGCCAATTCTTCTTCAGATCCTCGGAGATGCGGTAACCGAGTGTGGCAGCGGGGAATGTACCGTAACGGTTGTTGCTGCCGAAACGCGATGAACCGTCATGACGGATAGTGAACGAAGCGAGCAGACGGTCCTTCCAGTTGTAGTCAACCTTTCCGAAGAATGATACGAGAGCGTATGCCGATTTGTTACCCGTAGCTCTCTCCACACCCGATGAAGCATCGGGATACATGTAGTTGGGTGTCTCGATATCGTAATTCTCGTTGTAGGCCGAGAAATCAATCCGGTTCTGCTTGAACATCTCCATACCGGCGAGCACGGTGAAGAAATGATCTTTCTTCAGGGTGAAATTATAATTGGCGGTGTTCGACCATGTCCATTTCGAGTCATTGGCCTGGGAGAGTGTGGTGGAATTGGTGTCGTTGTTTACGATATCGCTGTGGAAAGTATAGTTGTAGGAGTGTATGAAAGCTCCATCGTAGTCAAGACCGAAATTGGAGCGCAGCACAAGATTCTTGATGGGTTTGATGTCGATATAGGCATTACCGAAGAGGCGCCATATCTTCAAGGCGTTGTCGCGGTTGAATGCAAGTTCCCTGAGCGGATTCTGGCGGTCGGCCATACTTCCCACGGGGCCTGCGTAGGTCACACCGTCGGTCTCGTACACCGGCACAATCGACGGCATCTTGAGTGCATTTTCCAAAGGCTGGCAGTCGACCTGGTCGGTATATGTCAGGGTGAAGTTCTCACCGACGGTCACCACCGGGGATATTGTGAACGATGTATTGACACGGGCTGAAATATTCTCGAAGCTCGTATATTTCAGGATACCCTCGTTCTTCTTGTATCCGAGTGAGAAAAGAGCAGTGGAATTTTCCGTGGCTTTCGAAACGGATGCGTCATAGCTTTGCGAGAAACCTGTACGTGATATTTCATCAAGCCAGTCGGTATCCGACATCAGCATTGTCTTTTTGGCGTTGATATAGCCGTCATAGCGTCCACCCACGGTGTAGTTGTTATATTTCCCGGTAGCGATATCATATACCGATATGGGATAACCTGACTGTGCGTTGAGGTTCAGGCCGTAGCTTGAAGCGTATGCCACGGGGTCGAGGCCGTCATTGAGGGCGGCCTGTGCCATAGCAGTGGCGTAGCCGGGGGAGTTGAGGAGCTTCATTTTCGATTGTCCGGAATAGAACTGAGCCGACAGATTGGTGGAGAAGCTCACGTTGACCTTGTCGCCGTTTGCCTTGCCGTTCTTCGTCGTGATGATGATCACACCGTTGGCAGCACGCGAACCGTAGATTGAGGCCGATGCGGCGTCCTTCAGCACCTGCATACTCTCGATATCGTTCATATTCAATGAATTCAGAGAAGCAGTGGTAGGCACACCATCGATGATGAACAAGGGATCCTGCGAAGCGTTGAACGAACCGATACCACGGATTCGGACAGATCCCGTGCCACTCGGCGAGCCGTTGGCGGTGACCGTCATGCCCGGAATCTTTCCTTGCAGGGCACGCATCGGGTCGGTGTCGGAAGACGTTTCGAGTGATTTTGTGTTGACCACCGAGACCGAACCGGTAAGGTCGGCCTTTCTCATCGTCTGGTAACCTACGACCACCACCTCATCAAGCATCTTCGAGTCCTCTTCAAGATACACAGTCATCTCGAATGCTGCGTTCATCACCACAGGGGTATAGCCGACATAGGTGAATTTCAACTCGGCTCCTTCGGGTACTGAAAGGATAAAATTACCATCGATGTCGGTGACGGTACCCATATTGGTCTGCTCACAGTTGACCGAAACGCCTATCAGCGGTTCATCATCCGACTTGGAGAGCACTGTCCCGTGCACAGTCAAGTTCTGTGCCTGCACCGCTATTGCCATTATCAACAGCCATAGCGCACTGAGAATTGTTCTTTTCATCATATTGGGTTAGTTTTACGATTTTCTACCGCAAAGTTAGCCCACCATCTATATATCAAACCCGTTGGTTGAATTAAATTTCTAAAATATTTATAATGAAAAAGTTGTACAT
>CAYZPI010000003.1:0-74708 GCA_964480085.1 uncultured Bacteroides sp.
GGTTTGATAGAGTCAACGGAAAGAAGATCCACATGCAGACTTTGGCAGCAATGAACCCTGAAGCTCGCAGTTACGAAGACCTCGTAGCTACTTGCCGTGAACTTTCAATTTCTGAGTCGGAGATAGAGCAGCTTTTCTGTAGGATGGCTTTTAATGTGATGGCTAACAACACCGACGACCATAATAAGAATTTCGCCTTCATTCTTGAACAGAATGGCAAATGGCGGCTGGCTCCGGCATACGATATGACTTTCATCTTCAACACAAACGGTACCGGCCCTAACATCGAACGAAGATTGAGCATCGGAGGTAAAACAAGCGAGATTACGAAAGCCGACCTACTTGATTTCGCAAAACAAAACGATATAAAGAATGCCAACGCGATGATAAACCGTGTTGCAAATGCCATCAAGGATTTCAACCGGTACGCAACAGAATATGGCATTACCCAACCGTGGCGCAGCATTATCCAGAAAACATTGGATGAAAATCTAACAACCTTCGGTTATCTTGATAAAGAAGATGAAACGGACTCATCGTTCAGCGACACACTCGGAAGAAATTTTGACAATCTCTCCCTCTCAGTAAATTCCAAAGGACATATTGAGGTCTCAACACTTATCAACAGTAAGCGTCACAGAAAATTCATACGACCGAATATGGAGATCTATTCTGAGTTGATAAAACAAGACATCTTCAACCTTCCGCTCAAAGACAAAATACGATTAGTCGAGACCCTCTTTCCTCCTGAATAAACTGATACAAGTCCTTCGGTTAATTTTTGCAGATTGTGGGATTTTTTTAATTTTGCGGTGGGTCTTGATGCATTTCGTGCATCGCGCACCGGCTTCCCCGACATGCGCATCAAGCTCACTCGCGAATCCTTACGGATTTGTCTATGGTAAACACGAACCTACTGGTACAAATACGATATACGAAAACACTGAAAGGAAGCCACTTATACTCGCGAGCCTCAAATTATAGTAAATGCGTTGAAATAAGCAAGTTAAGAGTTTTGTAATTTGTATATTACAAGGCGTTAATTCGCTGTTTGCTAACTTTTTATGCAGTCTGATTCGGCATCTGCTTACTTCTGTGGGTTCGTTGTTACTACTTGCCGCTCGGCTCCCCTCAGACCTCCCCGATTAAGAACATAATCTTTCAGTCTTATACCCTCTTGATTTACTATTATCAGTCCGGATAGTTATCGGGCTTTAGTTTGTTCAGCAATCTTACCCATGAATTTGAATCTTGTATCAAATTTCTGTGCGTAGAGCCAGACTTTTGCCTCTGATTTCCTTCAAATTCGGCCTCACGACCGACACCCTTGTCTTTGGCTATATGCTTCCCACTATCAGGGCGCATTCTGGGACTTACTCCCGTTAGATTATGTCCATGTCGGGCTAAAAGACAATTGTATGGACGCAATTCATTACGCCTATACAATTGTCTTTTAGCCGGTTACCATTAAACAACAGCAATGAGGTGCAAGCGCTGCAATTTTGCTTATGCATTATTCACTATCACCTTTCATTTAAGAGGATCAGTGGCCGTTGAAGAAGATGTAGAGGGCTACCATTACGATGGCGAGGGCTATCCAGGCGATCTTCACGCCGCGGTTCCTGTCTACCTTCGCCACTTTCATCGGTGTGCGCGTATCCTCAGCCTTGCTTAATAGACTGATGGCAAACATGCTGAGGATAAGGACCACGAAGATGAGGAACGATAGCATCATGAAATGCACATGTTCGGCAGCTTCCGGGATGATCCATAGATAGAGCACACCGCAGCCGATGCTGAAGAGTGTGCCGATCGAAAGGACAACGTTGGCTGCAAGCTTGGTGCAACGCTTCCAGAACACGCCCATCACGAAGACAGCGGCCATGGGCGGAGCAATGAAGCTGAGCACCGACTGGAACACGTTGAAGAGATCCATACCCTGGATATTGTCAATGGCGAGGGTGATGAGCACGGACACGAGCGCACCTACAATGGTGACGATGTGTCCCATGCGTACAATCTCCTTCTGCGAGGCTCCGGTGTTGATGGTCTTGACGTAGATATCCATTGTGAAGACAGTGCTCAGGGCATTGAGCGCCGAGCCTATCGTGCTGATGAGCGCGGCCGTGAGAACAGCCACCACGAGACCTACCATACCCGACGGGAAGAGATGGGTGACGAGCAAGAGATAGGCGTTGTCGGCCTCGACATTTGTTTCGCCGAAGAATCCGGTCTTCCACAGGGCGAAGCACACGATACCGGGGATTATGTAGATCGCCACATCGAGAATCTTGAGCCAGCCGGTGAAATTGGCACCCTTCTGCCCTTCCTTGAGGTCGCGGGCAGCGAGAACAGGCTGCACCATCGACTGGTCGGTACACCAGAACCACAGACCCGAGATGGGATAGCCCAGAAGAATCGGAAGCCAGGGGAACTCCTTGTCGGAATTGGGCTGGAAAAGGTTCCAATAGCTGGAAGGCACCACATCGGGGTTGGCAAGGGTGGAGATACCGTCAACCACAGAGCCGGAACCGAGGTAGAATATGCCTACGATGGTCAGTACAGCCGAGACGACAATCAGAAGCACCATCTGATATACATTGGTATAGGCTATGGCCTTGAGACCGCCGAGGATAGTGAAGAACGCCGATATCCCGAGCAGAAGCAGGGCCGACGCCCACATGGGCAATCCGAATACCTGACGGATGATGATGCCGCCGGCGAAAAGGGTAAGGGCAAGCCACGAGATGAGCACGGTGACGATAGTGTACCACGCAAGGATCTGGCGCGTGGAATCGCCGAAGCGCTTTCCCATAAACTCGGGCAGAGTGGTGATGTTCTCACCCAGATAGCGGGGAGCGAAAACGAAGGCGAGGAGCGCGATGAACACGAAGGCGTACCAGGCATAGTTGCCGGAGACTACTCCGGCGGCGAAACCGGCACTCGCCGAGGCAATAAGCATCGAGGGGCCGACGTTGGTGCCCCACATCGAAAAACCGATATGGTGCCAGCGGAGCGAGCGGCCGGCAAGGAACTTGTGGCCACCACCCTTGTTGCTCCTGGCACTTGCCCAAAGGCCGACAGCCAAGAGAATCACGAAATAAGCGACCAGGACTATCCAGTCGGTAGGACGCATTGATAAGTCATTCATGGAAAGATTTACTAAGTTATAAGTTATAGTGAATAGTGAATAAGTGGATTTCAGACTGAAATCCGCTTATATGACATAGAATCTATTTTTGCATGAGGCGGGTGGCTACGGCTACGGCAGAGTTGGCGTTGTCGCTGTAGGCGTCGGCTCCGATCTCATCAGCGAAATGCTGGGTGACAGGTGCACCACCCACCATTATCTTCACCTTGTCGCGGAGCCCGGCATCTTCGAGAGCCTCTATCACATCCTTCATGTAGGTCATGGTGGTGGTGAGCAACGCACTCATGCACAATATATCGGGGTGTGAACGTCGTACCTCTTCGACAAAAGCATCAGCGGGTACGTCTATGCCGATGTTGACCACCTCGAAGCCACAGCCTTCAAGCATCGAAGCCACAAGATTCTTGCCGATATCGTGAAGATCACCTTTCACGGTGCCGATCACCACCTTGCCCTTTGACATAGAGGCTGACCCGGTCATCAATGGCTTGAGCAGTTCGAGGGCAGCCTTCATGGCTCGTCCGGCCATCAGGAGCTGCGGCACAAAAGCCTTGCCATCCTGGAAACGCTGTCCCACCTCGCTCATTGCGGCTATCATGCTGTCGTTGATTATATCCTGTGGAGCGATACCTGCATCGATAGCCTTACCGGTGGCATCAGCGGCGGCATCAGCATTGCCGGCGACGATGGCATCGAACACTCGCTTCGACACCGCCCTAACGTCGGCGACGGTAGCGGCCGGGGTTGCAGTCGGGGCAACTGCAACCGCCGGCCTTGATGAGTTTAAACCCTCTGAGGGCTTCGACATGGATTCCGTGACATTAATAGCCGGAACAGCCGCGGCCGCCCCACCCTCGCTGTGGATATGCACATGTATATGCAGTTCAGAAATGCCGGCTGGGACTGAAATATTGATGACCGGCGCATCAGCCGGAATCTCTACATGAGCCGTTTCCATATTCTCCTGTACAGGAAGGGCGAATGCGTCCTCGCTTTCCACCTTTGAGATGATACGATCCACCTCGGCATCAGCATCCTCAGCCGCAAGCCTTATCACATCCCCCTCATCTTTTCGGGCAATCGGGGCTCGCCCACGATATTCCTCCACAATCTTCATGGCCTCCTCCACCTCGTGCTCGTTATGGAAATCCATCTCAAGATGCACTCCGTCGCCGCCGATGTTGTCGAGCAGCGGACGCAGCTCGTCGAGAGTCACCCAGCAAGCCATTATGCTCTTGCCAGAATCGAGGATACGGCGGTAGAGACCGTACCATTTTGGTGAACCGCCCTGCGGCTGCCCTACTCCGGGAGTCCATTGGATAGCGTTGAGCTCGTCAATCTCCAGGAGTGCAGGAAGATGATGCAGGGCTCCTACGCCGTCGAGATGATAGAGAGTGTAGTCGATGCGGCGGCATTGTTCGTGAATGAAAGGCTGAACGAACCGGCGGTAATCCTCCACACTTATCATCGTGGAGATATCACTCTGTATCTTTGTCATCTTGCCGGGCGCCCACGACGAGAAATAGCAGAAAGCCATCTCATCGCCCTCGCGGATGATGTCGTAGAGCTGATCGAACACCTTGAAATAGATTTCATTGATACGTCGCATCTGTTCCTCCACCACATCGGGCTGTATCACAGTGTCGAGAAGGACCTTATCGGTACCCTTCATGGCTGCCAAAACGTCAAGACCTTCCATCAGGTCGGGCATACCCACATAGTAGTGGCCATCGGCCTTGCGTTTGCAAGCCTGCAGCAGCTCCTTGTGCAGCAACCAGTTGGGATGATTCTCGTCAAATTTGAAATCATCGGTGAAATCGGGGTCGGGGTGAATCCAGATCGTGTCCTCGCCACCCTCGAACACACCCCCGAGAATGGCGGCAAGCGAACCCGGGCCGAGCTGCGTGTTGGCCACAGGCAGCATGTCGGCCATAAGCGAACTATGCGCCACATACCAGTCGAGATACTGCGCCCGCCATTCGGGGTCGAACCATTTCTGATGCAGGTCGGCCGGCGGGGCAGGCATCGCCACATCGGCATGGGGCTCTACTCCCTGCTGGAAATGCTCCCACATATTCAGCACTATGCCTTTGTGGTTCCACCAGTCGATATAGTGTTGTTTAGTCTCTTCAAGATTTTTTTTCCAAGTACTGTTCACAATGAAAAATGAAGAATGAAAAATGAAAAAATATTATCAGTCGTCGGCAAAGAGATCGGGATATTTGGCCCAGATTCCATCGAAATAATATCCCATCTTTACCAGTTCCGCTTTAGAGAGGTCCATCTGGTCGGTGCAGTCCACGCGGTGGGGATAGAGTGGAATATCTGCGTTGAGTCTGGCGAAGACAGGCATATTTTCAGGAGCCACATTCCGGTTTTTCAGCCATATCGGACCTTTATAGAGAGCACCTGAGAAGAAATCTATCCATTGCCCTTCCGGGAGGTAGATATCACGCCGTCCGTCGGAGTTCATCACGGGTGCCACCAGGAAATCCTCGCCGAAATAATACTGGTCGTCGATATGTCGGCAGGTGATGTCGTCGGGATTGCGGAATATCATCGCCTCCACCAGCGAGTGACCCGAATGGATCGCCTTCTCGCTCTCCCTCACGATATAGGGGATAAGACAGTAACGCAGTCTCCACCAGCGTTTCACCAAGGTTGCGATGGCAGGATAATGCCATGGCTCACGCTTATTGGTGCCATGATAACGGATATGCGAGGTGAACACCCCGAATTGTGTCCAGCGCAGATACACGGTGTCATCCACCGGCGAGTTCATGAAATTGGGGAGGGTATGAAATCCCGGCACATCGTGGCTCCAGAAAGCGAATCCGGAGAGACCGAAATGCAGACCTCCCTTGAGCGAACCGGCCAGGCCGTCCCACGAACTGCATGAGTCGCCGCCCCAGTGCAGCGGGTAACGCTGACAACCGGCCCAGGCCGAGCGTGCCCACACGATACCATCGCCCGTCACCTCTTTCGTCACCTCGTAGGCGGCTTTCTGATAGAGAAGTGCGTAGAGGTTGTTGAGCAGTTCGGGCTTCATGCCCTTATAGACGGCATCCATGTGGATATTCTCACCGAAATCGGTCTTTATGCATGACACCCCCATATCGAGAAGCCTCCTGAGCAGACCCTTGTACCATTCAGTGGCCGCCGGATAAGTGAAATCGATGGTGCCCGCATAGTCGAGTGCGGAGAAATTTGAACCTTCCGATGCCTGCTTTTTGGTGAGCGGACCGATATAATCGTTGGCACGGGCTTCGTCGATCTGCTCGGCATCTTCGGCTACGTAAGGCAACTGCCATAGCGATACACGAAATCCCCGACTGTTGAGGTCACGGATGAATTTCTCCGGATCGGGAAATCGTTCCTCGTTGAATTTCCATTCGCAAAGCCAGTCGGTACGGAACCATCCTGTGTCGAGGTGGATCACATCGCAGGGATAATGCTCCCGGCGCAGACGGTCGCAGATACCGTTGACCTCGTCGGCACTGAAATACGTCATTCGGCTCATCCACACACCGAAACTCCACAGCGGAGGCATCGACGGGTAGCCCGTTAGGTCACGGTAGCCACGGATGATCTCCTCGACGGAATCACCACCTATGACAAAGACATCCACGAGCGGCTGGTAGCTGAGAAACTGCACCGACCGCGATGAATGGCAGGCGAGGTCGAGCTTGGCGTGGGAAGTGGTGTGGAAAAACGCACCATACATACGGCTCGATACATAGAAGGGGATGTTCTTGTAGGTGCGTGTGTTGTTCACGCCCTGACCATCCTGATTCTTCAGCAGGAAGCAGCGTCCGCTAAGATCCATCTTGGCGAAACGTTCGCCCGTGCCGCCGAAACATTCATCATGCGCGCACTCGAATGATATGGTGGCGCGCTCACGCTTTGCCGACATCTCACAGTAGGCAAGCGGGAGGGCATCGTAGCGCGGCGGCGAGAAATGGTCGTAGGCCGCCAACCTTACCCGACGCTTGCCATCGGGATAAAGAGTAAGGTCGAGAGTCTCCTGAGGGTCGGGCTGAAGGTCGCTCCAGCGCTCCACCTCCGGATCGCGCGTGTCGATTACGGCGCGAGTCACGCCATCGGCAACAGTGAAGATGGTGTAGATTCCGGCATCGGATTTCACTGCGAGCGACATTTTGTCCACTCTCTTGTCGAGCATAAGCATCTCCGAATGGTCGGAGATGGGTATTTCTCCAAATCCCATGAAGAGGCGCAGTATTTTGGAGCCGTACTGGCGGAGCACCAATGTATGGGCAACTTTCGGCACCGATAGGTCAGCAGCCATATCGTTGTCAAGGCGTTGCTTCTGGAAGAGCACCTCTATATGTATATCGCCGTCGACAGCCTTTACATCGGTCGGACGGCATGATTTCCACAGCGACTCCGGTTTTGCCAAGTCAGTGTCGAAATCGAGGAAATCGAAAAGATGATAATTGGTTGGTCTCATACTTTTATAGGTAATAGGTTATAGTGAATAGTGAATAAGTGCCATCTGGTCGGTCAACTTATCCACATTTCGCTATTGCCTATAACTCATATTGTTCAAAATAACTTATAACCTATTCACTATTCACTATCACTTAGTTTGACGTGGGGTCCGTTGTCCTTCACGATGAGTGCCGGACCCGGACGATTGTATCCGAAATCTGCATCGGGGCAGAGATTGCCCTCGACGGTGAAGCCGTCGGTGGCCTCATCGAAATAAATATAGAATCCACGGTCGTTTGTAGCGTAAGGGGCATCAATCTTATCTTCGATACGGTTGCCAGAAATGACAGAGCCAGGCTGGTTCGATAGGGTGTAGATACCTCCGGCATCATAGAGCTTCGAGGCGAAATGGTGCACATAGTTGCCTGTTATACGATTGTTGCGCATACCGCTTTCGAGTGGTGTCCATCCCCACCCTACACAGATGCCTGAATAGTTGAGATGCGACACTTCGTTGTCGCTAATGGTGAGGTCGCGTACATATCCTGCGCCTATGCCCACACATCCCCAGTCCTCGTTTGTGGCATCGGTGATGGTGTTGCCGCTCACGGTGATGTCGGAACAGATATCGCCATCCACAGCAGGCTTGTACGGCACGTGTGTCTCAAAGCCGCCATCGGGGAAAATGCCTATCTGCAACGCCGTACCGCCTATATCGGTGAAGCGACAGTCGGTGACCTCCGATTGTGACACACCCACCATGAAATCAAGTCCCGTGGCTCCGAGATGGCTGAACGTACAGCCATTGAATCCGATACCGGAGGCATGGCTTACGGTAACGGCCGCCTCCGGGCGTGCTATCCATGCCTGGTTTTCGAGTTCGGCTTTCTCAGGCAGTCCCGGGATCGGCAGCTTGTAAGCATCGAGAAGACGGAAACCACCCTGCAACGTGACATGTCCCTCATACGAAGGTCGCAGCCATGACGCGTATTCGAATCCTATGCCGTCGAAACGTATATCGCTCACGGGACGTTCGCGGCTGCCGTCGATGGTGAGCAGCATCTCCAGCACAGGCACCACAACATTGACCGCCGACATATCCTCATCTTCGCGTGGATAATAGTAGATGGTGCCAGAAGGATAGTCCTGATACCATTCGCCCGGGTGATCGAGCAGTTCGAGGGCATTGGCGAAGAAATATGACGAGTTGCCCTTCTCTCCACCTATCACGGGCTGAGGCCACGGATGGGCAAATTCGAGCTGACTCTCAGGGTCGTGGAATGTGACCTCCACAAGACCATTTGCCAAGGGCGTGATTTTATTTACCCTTAAGATAGCCATCGCCCAACGCTGATGGACGTACATCTCCAGCTGCCCGGCATCGCTGAGATCGATATCGGGGGCGGGGACTGTGATGGATAGACGCTCCGGATTGAAATCCACCATGCGTTCCATCACTCCAGGCTCGAATTGTGAGGCCCGCACAGCTTTCAGGCCGCCTACATACAGCTGGCGCGTCTCGATGATGCGGTTGCCTACCCGCGGAGCCGGCGCAACCCATATCTTGTCGCGGAGCCCTGCAGCGACGCGCATGTCATCCGTTCCGCGTGTCCACCCCGTGACTTCCATTCCTCCGCTGATTACCGGTCTTGCTCCCGGCGCGGCACAGATGATGGTGGCCGAACCGGAGTGTCCGCTGTCCTCAGGCCTTACGAACAGAGGTTTAGTCAGGGAATATGTGCCGTCGGCAAGAGTGATGCGTATGTTCTCCGCAGCCTCGGGAGCACCAAGTCGTCGCCATTCACGGGCGCGTTTCAAAGCCTCCCCAACTGTAAGCAGCGGCTGTTCGGCGGTGCCGGCAGCCTTGTCGCTTCCGGATGGCGATACATAAATATCACCCGCGCTCGCACCAGTGGCAGCAGCCAATATCATTGCGATCAGAATCGATGTCTTTTTCATCATGATTTCTCTTTGTTCATCAGAGTTGATGCTTGCAAAAGTACGCAATTTTTTTTGTATTTTCGCATCTGCAGAACAAAAAGTCAAGACAATCTTCCACTACCTTTCACGAGCCACCATGATTCCGGCACAAATATAAAGTTTATGGGCGACCGACTTTCTCCCCCAATCCTCTTGTTACCCTTGCTATATCCTCAAGCGTAAGAATTCCTTCGATCACAATCATGGTGGCATAGCCCTTGCCAAGCACCGAGATTGCATATTGGTTCTTATCCTTACCCAACGGAAGGCGGAACATGACGACATCGGATGCAGGATCGTTGATCTGCATAAGGATATCACGGTTCTTATTGTTCATGAATTCCGTGCGTAGGCCAGTCAGGAATTTCACCCCGGCGGCATTATCAGAGTTGAGAATAAGCACATTATCAACCTTATCCTTGAGCAGTACCATCGCTCCATTGTCGATATTGCCCATCTCGGCATCGCCAACGAGCTGGAGCATGGCTTTGGATATGTACACAGATGTGATGCTCTTTTCTCTTTCGCACCTTTTGTAGAGGTCGGCCTGCGCGAGGACTGTGGCATGAAATGCGGATAAGAGTAATAAGAATGATAGAAATCTTCTCATGTCATGCAAAATTATTGATAATTATTTGGTTGAAATTTGACCGGTAGAGTTATATACTACGATAAAAAATTTAATTTTTCAGTTGTCTGACATATAGTATCCTAAGGTTGTCAAGGACCTGACAGCCTTTCCAGTGGCGTCAGCCGTAACGGAATCAGCGATTTCGATGGCGTTACAACCCCTGTCAAGGGCATCCGCGAAAATCAGAAGTGCCATCGTTGCCTGTTCGTATGTCTGTTCAGGCGTCAGTTGGCTACCTTCAGGAGTTGGAGATGTTAGCCTGGTAAGTGACGCTAAAGCTATTACCGCAGCCACTGAAGCTGCCACGCACCACCGCAGGAGTGCAGGAAAACGAAACAAGGTAGAGTCATGCCTCTCACCTCCGTCATTCAAGACAAGGAAATCAATCCTATCCGATAGTCGTGTCTCAAAACACTCGCGCGGGATGAGCAACGACATTGCCTCAATCATCTTGCGGTCAGGCAGGAATTCTTCCGGCAGATCGTGATGAGAAAGCAGATCCAATAGACTTCTTTCCTCTTCAGGAGTGAGATCAGCAGCATAATATCTATCTAACAGCTCACGGAGCTTGTTTAAATCTGTGTTCATTGTTCCAATGATTTTGAAATTATGAAAAATGGCTTCTGATGGCTTTTCTTGCCCTGCTCAGGAGCTTGCGTATGTTGTCGGGTGACAGTCCAGTGATTTGTCCTATCTCCTGATTCGGCAGTCCCTCGACATCATGCAGTGTCAAGACCTTACGCTGATTCTCCGGCAGCGTCTCAATCAGCTCAAACACTTTACCTATACGGTCACGGCTTTCGATATCATCATGAGGATCAGCGCCCGCCAAGGAGGTTATTCCGTCAAAAGGTCCGGCAGTTTCAGTTCGGCGATACATGGCGGCATTGACGATATGCAGGCAGTGATTCCGTAGCACGGTCATAGAATATGCTATCGGATTGTCGATCAGCTCAAGCTCACCCCGATGCTCCCAAAGTCGCGTGTAGACATCCTGCACCGCATCTTCCGCATCGGACTGCGACCGTAAGATCCTGAGAGCCTCCACATACATCACCCGTGCATGGGGTAAGAAAACTGCCTTAAATTCTTCGGCTTCCATCATTATGACGCACGCTTACCGACCTGCAGCTTTTGACTGCTCTATCTCATCCTCTGTATTAATGAGCTTCCTGACTCCTTTCTTCTGTTTGCCCCATGCAATATTATAAGAAAGACGTATGAAGGGCATCTTGTCGAAATTCTTGCTTCGCAGGACGTTGCGGTTCTTGTTGTAACGGTTGAGCGACTCGCTCGACTGGCTGTAGCTGTTGAACGGCATGAACATTCCCGCAGCCGCCTGAAATCCGTTGATGCGATAGCTCAATGAAATGTCGGAGGTTTTCTCACCTGTGTTGATGATCTCACCGGTCAATGTGGCCGGATTACGGTCGAACGACACCATGAGCGAGAAATTGCGATACATTCCCGCAAGTGACACGTTCCCGCTCCAATCATTGATCATATTCCGGTAACCTGTGCCAGTGCTTACACTATGGATATATCTCAGGGATCCTGAAATAGTGACTATCTTCGGTATCACCTCCACCTGCGGAGACAGGCACACCTGCCAGTCGGTCTGACCTCTGCTGTTTTCGAACGATGTGATCAGCCGGTCGCCATCCCATTCCAGCCAAGGGGCTATGGCTCCGGGTCTTCTTGTCCAGCGTCCTTCAAGTTTTGCGTTCATACGGTTTAGCGTCAAATTATATTGAAGCGAGATCCGATAGGTATTATATGTATGGAGATCAGGATTTCCAATCTGATATTGGAAGCCGTCGATCTGCTGTGGCTCGCCGTCGGTCTGCGACAGGCTTGGCGCAGTCTGCCATGTGGAGAAATTGAGACGGAACTGCGAGGTACGGTCCAGACGGTAAGCGGCTGACAAACGTGGGCGCATCGACCACGTGGAATTCTTTTTCTTACTGCCGGACGAGGAAAGACCGGTGTACTGCACCCCAAGACCACCGGTAAGGTTCACGGCCCCCATTTTCCTGAAATACTCGCAGAACCAATAAATCTGATCGCGTTGCTGATGATATTTGTGTGCGTTCTCACGTGTGGAACGGCCGTGTGTGAGATTGTATTGTATGCCTGACGTAAGGCTGCTGCCTGACCAATTCTTCACATGATATCCCTCTACCCGGAGTGTCTGCCTGAGGTCGGAAATCAAGGTCTGCACATCTGAAATAAAGTCATTGCTGGCAAGCGATTGCTCAGAGTAGGAATGTAGGGAGTTTCCGCTGAATATGGATCCGCTTGCCTCCAGAGCCAGGACCTGCCTGTGTGGTAACCGCTGTTCGACATAGACATTAAATTTGGGCCTGATGCCGGATGATCTTTCGCATTCACGGAGAGTGAGAGGTTCGCCGCCAGCCGTACTTTCCATTTTTCCTTCGCTGTAGCGTTCTGTTGGCCAGTCCTTGTTGAATGAAAAAGCCATCCACACTGTAGTTTTATCCTGTTTCGTATAACTGTACGTAAGTTCGGGATTGATGTTCGACATCGACAAATACCCCCTCACCGGAGTCTCTGTTCTTGTGACCGAAGAACCATCAGGAAGCGTGAATGTCTCGCTGTACTCCCGGTATGATCCTATTTTATTGGTATATCTTCCGAACAGTCCCATCTCCCATTGCGAATGTCCCCGGTTGAGCTTTAGATTGATATAGCCGTTACCCCACGGTTCGTCACACGCCTGCATGCCCTGCGCCATGAATGAGCCGCCGGCCGAAGGATTGGAAATCACAATATTGACCACAGCCACTGCATCGCCGTAACGCAGACCGGGATTGTCCATCCATTCGATCCTTTTCACTGATGATGGCGACAGCATCGTGAGCTGCTCTACTGATGCCTGACGGCCATTTATACGGATTTCGACATTTTCGCTGCCTGTCCTGACTGTTCCGATGATTTCGTTAACATTAAGCGTCGGAATCATGAGATTACGCAGGAGCGCCATACCATTCTGCGATGCCTCGACTGTCTCTTTCGGAGGGATATAGACATCCATATCAGCCTTATGTATAACTCTCGGAGACTTCACTGTCACTTCGCCAAGAGTGACCACAGGAATGCTGTCGGCAGAGGCTTCCGTTTTTTGGGCTAATGCGTGATCAGCGACATATATTACCGACAGAATGAAAAAGAGTCTTGCCAATGATGAATACATATCCATATAAGATTTGTTTGTTATGGGATGTGAAGAAGGATTTCTATATACATGACCCGAAACCTCACGATTTGTGACAAAAACCCTACAATTTTGAGTATGTTTATTCAAGCTTCGCAAGCTCCACTTGAAGGTTATCGCTTCGCTGGTTATGAGCTTATAAGGTTATAAGGCGAAATGTCGCCACAAAAAAACGTCAAATAGCATAAAAAGTATTAATCATCAACAAATGTTGATGATTAATACTTTTATTGTTTGTAAATTTGCACTGAATCAGGAATATTCCAACACGCCGCTTAAATATTTTCCAAAATTAGGCTGCATGTGTGAGAAATAGGATCGACAAGAATGCATAAATCAACACTCAACCATTATTATCAATCATTTAGCAGGAAACTGACCATGAGAAAATGGATATCATATTCATTGACAGGGCTATTGGCAGTATTATGTTGCGCCTGCAACAGCGACATATTCGTGGAACCCGCGCCGGATATTGAAGAAAATATATATTATCTGAAATGTGATGGGGAAGCTGTAACATTCACAATTCCTACAAAGGGATTGCAGGGCGTGCGGTTTGATTGTGACCATCCTACGCTTGCCGGAGTCGACTGTTTTGACAAGAATGGTGAATATCTGTATAACTTCAATTGGGAAGATGTTTCAAAGGTAGTGTTTGCCTCTCCCCTCTTCTGCATTGAATTTGAAGTGGACGGCGACCGCATAACGGCCTATGCACTTGACAACACTACGACAGAACGCATAGAAATTTGGGTAGGGCTTGACTATGAATACACGTCGAGATACATTGACTTTGAGATTAATCCAGGAAAACCTTTGGAAATTGCACATCTGGGCTATGACATAATGAATCCAATAAGCGGCATCGCTACCGAAAGAGGGATTCCCCATACATTCAACAATAATTCAGACCGTACCCAACGAATGGTGATCTATCCCTATAAGGAGGCAAACTCAAAAATCAAGCTTTCGATGGAGGAATATGAATGGTGGGCCAAAGGAACCGAAGGGACTGTGCAGATACCATTCTATTCCGACGGAGAATGGCACGACAGCGACACAAACATAGCGGAGGTGAGAATCGGAGATGTGACACAATTCTATTCTCCCGACCTTGACTCAGAGGAGAAATACACATTGGAAGTGGCCCCATACTCTAAAGTCACCACCATCACTACCATGACATACGCCACACTCGATGTAACCTATGTGGCCGAACTCAGGCAACCGGGTTCCGGCTCGACGTTTTATTTGACAGGGAAATGCCAGTTGAGGCAGCCCATTTCATATAATATTGAACAGCAATGAAAAAAGGTATATTTCTACCACTCCTTCTGCTTGGTGTGAGCTTATCGTCAACTGCGGCCTCTCCTGACAGCATTGCTTCCGGATTCTCCCGCCCGTTAATTTGGCGTACAGGTGCTGATGTCAATCCTTCATGGGTGCCGGGCACCAACAGTTTCCTGAGAGGCTCCAACGAAGAATCCAAGAAAATCAATTCCGGACTGTCGGGCGACATCCGGGCTGATTTCAGTTTTGCTCCTGACACCAAGGAGGGGATGCTTTACCCCGGTCTGTACCAAGGCGTGGGCATCGGTGTCAATTCATTTTTCTCCAATTCCCTTTTGGGCACACCTGTATCGGCATACGCCTATCAGGGTGCGCCGATCGCCCGCTTTTCCGACCGCCTCCGGCTGGGATATGAATGGCGTTTCGGAGCCGCGTTCGGATGGAGACATTACGATGAGGAGGTGGCAGGCTACAACTCAGCTGTAAGCACGTCAGTCACCGCTATGCTTGGCATCGGATTCAAGCTTCATTATACCCTTTCCGACCGTTGGGAACTCGCTTTCGGCATCAACGGTACGCATTATTCCAACGGCAACACGTCATGGCCGAACGGAGGGGTCAATGCAATCGGAGCCACCATAGGCGTCGCCTATACACTGAATCCTCAAATCCGGAGAGTGGATGCTCCGTCATGGTTGGGAACAGAGGCCGACAGAGGTCGGTGGTTTTATGATATTGTGGCTTACGGCGCATGGCGCAAGAGGGGTGTCAACGTCAGCTACGAGCCTCAGCTCTGCCCCGGCAAATTCGGTGTTGTGGGATTGCAACTTTCACCTTTGCGTAAACTCAACCGCTATGTGTCGGTCGGGCCGGCTCTCGACATGCAGTGGGATGAAAGCGCCGGACTCGAGCCATACTGGATAGAAGGCACGACTGGCAGCAACATAAAGTTTGCAAGACCTCCATTTGGAAAACAGCTTAGCCTGGGATTATCAGCCCATGCAGAGCTGACGATGCCGATTTTTTCCGTAAATGCCGGTATCGGGTATGATTTCGTGAATCCGAAAGGCGAGAAAAGATTCTATCAGTCACTGACCCTGAAGACATTCATCACAAGGAATCTCTTCCTGAATGTCGGCTATCGTCTCGGCGACTTCAAGGATCCGCAGAACCTTATGCTCGGCATCGGAGCAAGACTATGATCCGCAAGACGTCCAAAGTTAATACAAGTTCAGATATTCTTTAACATTCATTACAGGAATATCCGAGAATGTATAGTCTTTATAGTTTCTTGTCAATATCACCTCACATCCTGCACTCTTAGCCGATTGATATTGAAGGATGTCTTCAAAGTCAGGATCTTCTGTCTTTAAAGCCTCCTCAATCTGATTCCTATCATTAGGAATTACATCAAATATTCTCAACAGAAGATTCAAATTTGCCCTAACCTCCGGCTTAGGATATTTTCGCATTATATATGCAGCATTAGCAACTGTCAAATAACTTATGTATAAAGAGCTGTCCGAACAATGGCTGATCAAATCCCTGATTTGTGATTTGTACTCTTCCCGAATCAAAAGATCAAGGATAATGTTGGTATCAAGAAAAATCCTCTTCATTTGCTGAGCAAATATTTAGTCCGGGGATCGTCGGTGTCAATCATATCCATTGAAATACTTCCAGCCAACCTATCAATTGCTTGCAGTCTGACATCGGTTTTTTTTGACGTTGCCTTTGTATCAACGTAAGCGACCACAGTATCTTTTACACCTTTTATCAAGTCGATTGCACTCCTTATCATATTCGGATTAGAACCTTCCTCCAATGTAACCACAATTTGTGTCATAATTAAATTTTTATCGTTTATGTATCATCATATAACTCAAGTTCCGAATTATGAATTACTGCATATCACGGGAATTTAGCAATTTAGAGGCAACAATAAAAAAAATAGGAACTCGAAACGGTATGCAAATTTACAAAAAGCCATTGATAAAACAAGAATCTTTTCAACTAAAAAATGTGTACTATCGTTACGATTTCTTTTCAAAACCGCTATTTTTGAGTAACTTTGCATCAGCAATTCCAAATCATGCTCAACATGAAGATAAATATGGCAAAATGGGTGCAGGACATCATCGCAAGCCAAGATGTCGCCGCCATCCCGGTAATGACCCATCCCGGCATTGAGATCACGGGAGATACGGTGCGCAAGGCTGTCAGTGACGGAGCTGCACACTGTGAAGCAATCGTGGCTCTCGCCAATAGATATCCCACCGCAGCAGCCACCGTGATCATGGACCTTACGGTCGAGGCTGAGGCTTTCGGCGCAGAAATCGCTTTCTCGGAAAATGCTGTTCCGGCGGTAGTGGGTCATCTGCTCAATTCTGTCGATGATATAAGGACACTTAAAGTGCCGTCGTTACGCTCCGGACGTGTGCCGCAGTATCTCAAGGCCAACCTTCTTGCTGCCCGCGCCATCACCGACCGACCCGTGATAGCCGGTTGCATCGGTCCGTTCTCCCTTGCCGGCCGTCTTTACGACATGTCGGAGATAATGATGCTCATTTACCAGGATCCTGATGCGGCCAACCTGCTGCTACGCAAGTGCACCGAGTTCATCCTTCGATATTGCAAGGCTATTAAGGAGACGGGCGTGAACGGTGTGCTGATTGCCGAACCGGCAGCGGGGCTGATGTCGAATGACGACTGCAAGCGTTTCTCGTCGGACTATGTGAAGTACATTGTGGACAATATGCAGGACGATCATTTCTCGGTGATCCTCCACAACTGCGGCAACACAGGTCATTGCACGGAAGCGATGGTGGCTACCGGAGCGGCAGGCTACCATTTCGGCAACAAATGCGACATGGAGGAAGTGACCCGTGACGTTCCCCCCACTGCCCTTGCGATGGGCAACCTCGACCCGGTGACGGTGTTCAAGGACTCCACCCCCGAAGAGATGCGCGAAGCCACCTCAGCCCTTCTGGACAAGATGAAGCGATATCCTAATTTCGTGCTGTCGAGCGGCTGCGACACACCGCCTCATACACCGATGGAAAACATCGATGCTTTCTTCGACGAGCTGCACACTCACAACAGCAAATGATCAGCCAGAAGCTCACATACAGTCAGCTTGGAATAAATCCGGAGGACATCTATACTCAGATGGGCTATGGCACCGCCACGCCCGACAGTGCCACAGAGGCGGAGACCCACGCGATGCTCGCAGAGGCTGAGGCCGTGACGCAGCCATCTTTCTGCTTCTTCATCACCGACGGAAATCTCGACGCAGACACTCATGTGCTATCATCCATGGGACATGATTTCGCCATAGGGAAAATAATATCCCGACAGTTGCGGAAGTCCCAACGCTTTGCTTTCTTCGTCGCCACAGCAGGCCATGCTTTCGAGGAATTGCGAAAGACCACCGAAGAGGGCGGCGACATGGTCCGTGCATTCATCATCGACAGCATAGGCAGCGTGATAGCCGAGAGGACTGCCGACCGCATGGAAGATGCCCTCGGAGCCCTTCTCGCACCCCGGGGATGGAAGCACACAAACCGCTTCAGTCCGGGCTACTGCGGATGGCACGTTAGCGGTCAACATGACCTTTTCGCCCTATTCCCCGACGGACGTCCTTGCGGTGTGACACTCACCTCCTCAGCACTGATGCTCCCGATAAAATCGGTGAGTGGTGTGATTGGATTAGGCACTGAAGTACGCCACCTCGACTACACCTGCGGCCTATGCGATTTCAAACTCTGCTACAAACGGGAAAAAGTAATAGGTGATAGTGAATAGTGAATAGGTCAAACCCCAATATAGCAACTTATTCACTATCACATATCACTTGATCAGCCAACTTATTCACTATTCACTATAACTTATCACTTAAAATTATGAAGTACCTTAATCTATTCCTACTCTTAGTATTTATGCCTCTCATAGCCCGTGCCGACTGGTCGGACGCCGACTACAAGAGCATCGAGCAAAGCATCCGCCAACCGGAATTTCCCACCAGAGAGTACAATATCACAGCTTACGGAGCCAATGTCAATGGCTCCGCTGCCGAAAATCAGCGTGCCATCAACAGTGCCATCAAGGCTTGCAGCGAAGCCGGAGGAGGAAAGGTGGTAGTACCGGCCGGCACATATCTCACCGGAGCCATAGAATTGCTGAGCCATGTCAACCTTGTACTGGAAAAAGGGGCAACCTTACAATTCGCCTACGATCCGGACCTATATCCGATCGTTCCAACCCGATGGGAGGGTGTGGATTGCTGGAACATCTCGCCCATGATCTATGCCTGCAAAGCTACAGACGTTGCCATCACCGGAGAAGGTGTGATAGATGGAGGGGGCTCCACGGACACATGGTGGAAATGGTGCGGATATGCGCATTTGGGATGGAAAGAAGGCGACATCACGCAGTTCACCGGGCGTCCACGTCTGCTGAAGATGGCAGAAGAAGAGGTGCCTGTGGACGAGCGACGTTTCACCGCCAACGATGGTCTGCGTCCGCAGCTCATCAATTTCAACCAGTGCGACGGTGTGCTGATGGAGGATATCACCGTGCTCCGTCCGGCATTCTGGGCTATACATCCCCTGCTATCGAAAAATGTGACAGTTAGATGTGTGCACATCAACAATGACGCTCCCAATGGCGACGGATGCGATCCTGAATCCTGCGACGGAGTGCTGATTGAGAACTGCTTTTTCAACACCGGTGACGACTGCATAGCCGTGAAGGGCGGACGCAACAACGACGGACGACGGTGGAACCTCCCGACGCAGAACATCATCATACGCAACTGCGAGATGCAGAATGGACACGGAGGTATTACAATGGGTAGCGAGATCACAGGCGGATGCCGCAACCTCTACGCCGAGAATTGCAAGATGGACAGCCCTAACCTCAACCGCGTGGTGCGCATCAAGAGCAACACATGCCGCGGTGGCGTAATAGAGAACATCAATGTACGCAACCTCACTGTTGGACAATGCCGTGATGCCGTCCTGGAAATCGACATGAATTATGACCCCAAGGAAATATGCGCCCGCGGATTCATGCCCATCGTGCGCAATGTGACGCTCGACAATGTCACCTGCGAGAAAAGCAAGTATGGAGTGTATATCGTAGGTATCGATGAAAGCATCGCTGTCTACCACATCAATCTCATCAACTGCCGTTTCAACAATGTAGCCGAAGGCAACTCCATCACCGGACGCACACGCAACATTAGTTTCAAGAACTGCTACATCAACGGTGAGATCCTTCCCTCCAGTCCGGCGACAAAATAAAAAGCACACTGAAACTTTTTTAGAACTATGAATAAAAGAAGCACGATGTCCAGGCACCGTGCTTCTTTATTTTATTTGGAGAAACGGATGGCGTTGGCGGGAAGAAGCGATCCGTCGGGACCGAAGCTCTTGAGGGCATCGTGCGGCTCGATGGTCACTTTTGATTCGTCGAGCTGCGAACTGTCGAGGGCAAAAGTCCTGATGAAGAAATCATAGACAGCCTGACGCTTGTTGGATCCGAAATCGTGTCCCTCTTTCGGAAGGTGTACGTTGCTCACATTGTCAACGGCATCATAGAATCCGTAGATACGTTGCAGATAGGGATATTCGTTTTCGGGGACGATGTTGGTCCAATCCTTTCCGTCGGATACCACACATAGCGGACGCGGGGCGAAAGTCGCGGCGAGTTCGGCATTGCATGTGCCACCACCGGCCCGGACGACCGGTTTTCCACTCTCGCACGGACATCCGCCATCGAAATACGACGACAGGCTCACTACGGGGCAGGCCGCCGTGTAGCGAGGATCGATCACCGACAGAAGGACAGTCTGTGTGCCTCCTCCCGAACCACCGTTCACACCCACACGGCTCTTGTCGACATCCTTGCGGTCGATCATGAAATCGAGTATGGAGATACCGTTGAGAGCCTGAATCACATGGGCGTCGGAGCTATGATGCGCCTCGCCGCCCACCTGGAGCGCCGATTCTCCCCAGCCATAGAGGTCATAGTCCACACAGATGGCACCCATGCGGGCGAGAGTGGCGAGACGACGTTGCTGTTCATCATTGTAACGTCCGTCAGTGAAATGTCCGTTAGGACATATTATCAGCGGATGCGGTCCTTTCCCGGCGGGTGCGTAAACCGAACCGCAGACGTAGAGACCAGGAAGCGTCTCCAGATAGAAATTCTGCACCGTATAGCCATCGAATTTCCTCACTTTCGAGAACACCGGAGTGCCGCCTACCCTCTTGTCGAGATACCCGTCGATTTCAAGAAATGAGCGTACCTCACGTTTCAACGAGTCACGCCGGTTTTCCCAAGATGCTTTGTCGGAATACAAGGATGAGAGATAGGCAGTGAGTTTTTTCCCATCGGCTTCAGTGCGTCTGTGGGCTTCATAAGGCTTGATCTTATACTTTGTGTCGCTTTGCTTGACAAACTTGAAATCAAAGGGTGACAGGACATTGGTGAGCGATTCCTCCAGCGAGTACGGACGGATCCTCGAATCGGCATACGGCAGGACCAGACCAGTGGTATCGACATCGTACTTGAGCTTTACACCGAACCGCTGACTTATATCGGTGAGAACATCGCCCAACGGGCGACGATATTGATTTTCAAAAGTATTTTGAGCCAAAACGGGTAGTGAAAGCATCACAATTCCCGATAATAAACCTATACGTTTCATCATAAATTAAAGCTTTGTTGAGAGAGTGTGGCGACCTGAAGTGACAAACTCGGGCTTAACCTGACCGGGCAGATAGACATCGGCCGAAACATTGACCGGTAGAACGACATCCATCGTGAAATCATCACCATCGCGCTGCCACTTTACATCCACATCACCATAGAGAGTGGGGACCCGTCCACTTACGCCGGTAAGGTCGCCTACCACTGAGGGCTTTATCACTATGTGCTGCATGCCCGGAGTAGATTCATCGGTCCTGACGCCCATCAACGAGCGGAACAGCCACTCATCGATCTGCCCCATCATAAAATGGTTCCACGACGAACCCTGACGCGGATCCCACTGCTCGGTGAGCGTAGTCGCACCGAATTTCTGCTGGAAGCCATATCCGGGAGCATCATAATGGTTGTGCATGGCGTACATCAGCGAGTCAAGACCATTGTCGGCAAGCGCACGGAAGAGGAAGCGGTTGCCCACATCACCGGTGGTGAGGCGCGTACCGTGCTCCCCGATGTCGCCCACAAGATTCCCGATAACTTTGCCACGATATTCATCGGGCACCATGCCAAGGAACAGAGGCATCGCATTAGATGTCTGGCTTCCGGTGCCGTAGTCGCCCGTAGTCTTATCAAGATATTTATCATTGAAGGAGTCCCTGACCTTTGCGGCAAGATCATTGTATTTCTGCGCATCTTCCGTCTCGCCGATAAGAGCCGCGGCCTTGGCGAGATGGATGAGATCCATATAGTACTGTGCGGATGCCACAAGTCCTACGGGAGTATTGCGTGAGAATCCGGCGCGGAAATCCCCATAGTCGTACCAGTCGCCCAGACCGAAATCGAGCAGATTATCCTCAGCGCGTGAAGCGAGATAGTCGGCGTAACGAACCATGTTGGGGTAATACTCGCGGATAAGACTGTCGTCGCCGTAAGTCTCATAATACATCCATGGAGCGATGAACAGCGTGGCTCCCCATTCCGGAGAGTTGGAGAAAACATCCACCCCAGGCCCCTCAAACACCACATATTGTGGAGCCACCGTCGGCACCATACCGTCGGCATGCTGACTGTCGGCAATATCGCGGAGAACTTTAGGCAAGTATGAGGTCAGGTCGTAGTTATACAGCAAGCCGGGGCCGTTGAGGTGAACCTGTTCGAGCCAGCCGAGCTTCTCACGATGCGGACAGTCGGTGAACACCGACTGCATATTGCTCCGCACGGCATTACGTATAAGACGATGGGCACCGTTGAGAATCCCGTTGGAGCTTTCAAAAGCACCTCTCTCTTCGGCAGAATTATAAACGAAGCATGAAGCTATATCTTCCACCACCGGCAGCCCCTCAGGATTCTCCTGTCCGGCAAGCACAGCTCCTTCGAGCTGGATATAGCGGAATCCATAGTAGGAGAACCTTGGATGCCATGTCTCAGGCTTGTCGCTGCGCAGAGTATATGTGTAATAGTGTTGGCGTCCCGTCTGACGCTGGTTGGCGGCATGTTCATCAGTCAGGCTTTCGGCAACAATCATTGCGACCGTCTGCCCCGGCTTACCCTGCAAAGTGATTTCCGGGAATCCTGAAAGATTCTGCCCCATGTCGAGCAACATGGCAGAAGGATCGACTATACGCTTGGTTGATTTTGACGCTCCCACCACCTCTTCTGGTGATAGTCTATGCACGTCCTTTATTGGAAAACGCTCCATGATTTTCACGGGCGGAGCCATCTGCGGAGTAAGCTTGCCTTTAGGCGCCCGCTGCACGACAACAGGATTCCATGCGGAATCATCGAATCCGACTACGTCCCAACCTGGCTGTTCGAGCCTTGCATCATAATCCTCACCGCCGTACATTGAGTGGAAAGTGATGGGACTGAGTTCATATTTCCAGTCATCGCCGGTGGAGATTATCTCGCTTGATCCGTCGGTGAAATTCACCACCATCTTCAGCCACAAGGTCTCCGGACCGAATCCCACCTGAAGCTTGCTGTAGCGGTGACCCCTGACCACGTTGTAGAAACCGTTGCCGAGCAAGACGCCCACAGCATTTTCGCCTTCGCGCACGTAGTCGGTGACATCGTAGGTGTTGTAATACACCGTCCTGTCGTAGTCGCTCCAAAGCGGAGTGAACTCACCGTCACCCACTTTTCGACCGTTGATTGACAACTCGTAGTGCCCGAGACCGCAGACATAGACAATGGCATCCGCCACCTTCCGCGGCAACCGGAAATCGGATCGGAGTAGGATACTGCGGTTGGTCAGGGTGTCCACCCTATCCCATGCCTCCTTTATCTCAGGGATTTTCCATTTGTCGGAGGTGAAGTTGCGTCCTTCAGGCAGCTGTGCATCCTCATAACTTACGGCACCAATCCATTGGCCATCCAAGAACTTTTCATCGGGCGCTAAGCGAAATTCAGAAAATTGACTCCATTTACTTGGCTTTCCCGCCTCATCCCATACCTTAACACGCCATAAGTAGCGTGTAAGCGGACTGAGCGCAGGACCCGAATACCTCACAAGCTGACTCTGTGTCGACAGCACCTTACCTGAATCCCACACCAGGACTTTCTTTTTACCTTGGACAGAATAGACCTCTATCTGATAAGCCGATTGCATATCTCCGGTATCTCCGGCAAGCTGCCATCCAAGACGCGGAGAGGCAGTTGGTACAGCCAAAGGTGCATCAGACATCTCACACGTCATACGTGTAACATCAAGAGCCACGCACGAAAAGTAAGATATGAGCATTAAAGCGAGAAATATTATCTTCCGCATATTCATATATAATTTCATAGGATTTGTTTGTAGGGACGCGCCATGGCGAACTCCACCTGACAGACGGTAGTCAAATCGCCTTTGATGCGCAAAGCGGACGCGCCATGGCGCGTCCCTACAGAAATCAATGATTTGAAGGTAAAGCGTCGGGGATGATTATGTGCGACAGCTTGTCGGAATGTCCCACCTCATTGCCATCGACAAGCACACGCAGCCCTTTGCCTTTGTTGTAGCGCGAGCCGTCCTCGTCCCAAAGGATGGTGAGGTTGTGTCCGTGGTAAGGCACATTGTCGAGACAGAACCACGACCATTCACCATCAGGTACGAGCGGATTGATTTCTATGGCGTTGTCGGAACGCGGACGCAGACCGGCGATACCGGTTATCACGAGGTCGTTGAACGTGGAGTGATTGTAGTAGCGGCTGCGCTCCTGGTCGCCCTTGAGCCAATAGCCTGTCACCTCATCGAGGTATTCACCGATATAAGGACGGCCGCGATAGTGCTGCGACTCCACGTAGCGTTTCATCTGCTTGAAATAAGTGCTGTCGCCCACCACTGGGTTCTCCTCCGAGGCGAGATAGTTGGCGAGACCCGTCAGAGTCTGCGAAGTGGCGAAGGGCCATACAGCGCCATCCCATTCGCATTTGCCCACGGTGGTCTTCCGGAACTGCGGATGACGCCTCTCAGCTGTGGTCAGGCCAAAGGGTGCGGAGAATCCGTCTTCATCCTCGATCTGCAGCCACGCTTCATCGTAGACACCTTTGTCGGGCAGATTGAAATACCACGGAATGAAACCGATGGCCTCACGCACTTGGGCAAGGGTGTCGCCGCGCATGGTCTCGAAGAACCGGTGATCGGAGTTCCACAGCTGAGTCTGCACGCGATCCTTCTGTTCAGCTGCCTTCCTTTCATAATATTGCTGCTCGTCGGTGATGCCGAGTGTTCCTGCAATCTCAGCGAGAGCCTTGGCGTTGCCATACATGTAGGAGTTGATGGATGGACGTGCATACTGCTTCTTGCGTCCGCCGCTGATGCTTTCCTCCATACCATCCGCAACATCGGACTGCCAGAAAAGACCGTTGGGCAACGAGTGCTGCTCTTCCCAGCGGGCATATTCAGCCTTTAGGTCGGGATACATTCTGGCGAGCGCATCGAGGTCGTCGGTGACAAGATACCGGCCATAGACTGCATCTGGATTCCACGAACTGAATTTCATCATCTTAGCCATAGGCTCACCTTCGTTACCGTGATACCAGGTGTTGATGATTCCATCGAGATATTTCGGGTCGCGCAGCCAGCGGCTCTCATAGATATGATGACCAATGGCACAGGCAATGAGATTATACTTATCGGCATAACTCCTGGGAACGATAAATTCCGTCATACCGTAACCCACGGGCGTATCGATGATATGCTTGCGCAGGGTCCACCAGCGGTAATAGAACAACTCCTCCATATCCTTGTCAGGGCACTCGAAGAGAGGTATGTTCTCCTTCATCCATCCTGAGGACTGTGCATTCGGGATAGCGTTCACCACATTCTCATCCTCCATACCGTTGAAATAGTCAACATAGTGGGCATAATCGTCATATCTGAGTACGGCGGCTGTGGAGCCGGCATCCTTTGAGGATGTCTTGAAATTGGCGATGCGGTAGACAGCCTCCGGATCCATCTCATTGGCACGAGGTTGATCCACGGTCTGTTCGGGTTCGGATTCCACGTTCGGATAATCGGAGTGACCGCCCGTGCGGAACACCACACGCTCAATCTCCTTGACCGGAGCGAAAAGCATCCTCGTGGTCTTTTTCTGACCATCGACATACACGGTGGAATTGCGGTTGTCAAGCGAGATATCCATCTTCACATGATAGGGCTTGCCCGGCTCATAGTTCAGTATCTTGCCATAGCGAGCCCCGCCCTTCGAGCGAAATTCGCCATCGGGAGTGAGGTCGAGACGTGCACAGGCAGTGCCTTCATCATCGACAAACTCTATCAGCAGAGTGCCGTGGTCGTTCTGTTCCGCCATGATGTCGAATTCCACCGAAAGTTCGCGTGTAGGTGGTATCTTTCGCTCGACCTTCGACACATCGAACGGATCCTTGTCGGAGAGTGTGAGCCACGTCCTGCCGTCCTTGGTATCGAGGGACACCGGAGCCCAGACAGGAGAATAAAGATTCCACATGGTGAGGTCGGCGAGTTTTGAGAAATTGGCAAAATCCTCATCGGCATGGGCAGATGCCACCAGCTCGACAGGCACAGGGATGCGCGCAACCCACATATCCTCCTTGCCTACACTGTACGTCACCCACAGGTCGCCGTCGGGAGGAGTACCATTGCCTTCCTGGATGCCGCGCACATATTGCGGACCAAAATTCTTGAATTGTCCGGCGTAACGGCTCACCGGTACCTCGCCGTGGACAAGATTCAATGTCTTATAGTCGAGGCCATCCGGACTGAGTGAGATGGCTAGAGGCCAACGGAATTCCGAAGGATTGTAGACAGTGGCATACGTGCCGTCGCTCAGACGCTGACCCCAGATCTTGGCGTTGCTGTTGACGAATCCCTTTGCACGGTTCACCGGTTCGTACCATGTGTTGCCGCCGTCGTGGCTGATGGATGTCAACGCATGTTTCCACAGGGCTGCGATGTCGCCGTTCGGGAGCGTATACCATGAGAAGGCCTTGTAAGGCTTCTGGAGCGGAATCATGGGGTCGTTGCGGTCGGCTTCCTCCACCCACTGCATCCGGTAGAGAGGATTGGCTATAAGTTCCTCACAAGCCACGCGGAAAGCTTTGTCCTTGCTTTTCTTATAATTGGGATATAGGGTGTTGCCCTTGTTGAAATCATGGTTGTAATAGATGAAATATATGGGACCGAATGTGCCGTCGGGATATATCTCGCGCACCACCCGGCCTATACCGTTGCCGTCGTTGGGGTCGTCCTTTGGATCGAGTACAATACCATAGTTGCCGATAGCAAGGAGCTTGCCGGACTTCGATGTATAGAACCCCACACGCTGATGCATCACGGCGTCGAGTCCCTTCGCCACCTGATCCTTGCCTTCTTTAGTGAATCCATCGGGCACGGGATAGACCGGGAACAGAATCTCAGGGGCCGTCCAGTTGTAGCCATCCTCGGAGGTCTGGAGGAGAGTGCGACCGGCCCCCACATGCTCATCGACAGGGTTCGACAGATAATGCATATAGAATTTTCCGTTCCAGTAGGCAATCATGGGCTGGTGGTTGTAGGTCCAGCCGTTGGCGTTAGGCTGATACAGGTCATAGCGGCGGTTGGCCCGCATGGTCTGGATATTATGCACACCCACAGCGGGGGACAGTCCACCGTCGTGACGGTTGGGATTGGACAGCTTCGTGCCGGAATAATGCACAAGCTCCTCGGCGTTGAGGACAGCCACGGACAAGCAGGCCGCCGACAACATCATTATACTTTTAGCTTTCATTTCTGCTTGGATAATTCTATCAGGTTATTGACCACCGTGTGAGGTGCGCGGAAAATTGTACCGTGCTTGTGATCCTTCGGTACACTTACACTGTCAGTCACCTCGGTGAAATTGACAAAATCCTTTGTCTTATGGGCACTGTAGATGAACTTCCTGTAGGTGTCGTAGTAGATATAATAATCGTCACCGACCTTCACCACCGAGGGTCCCTCGGTGAAAGATTCGGTAAAAGGCTCCGACGCCGGTCCGTAAGGACCCTCCGCCGACTCGGCAAAAGCCACCTTGATATTGCGGTTGGGACGCGTATTGTCCTTCACCACCATCACATAATCCTTGGGAGCGCGCTTCACAATCACAGCATCGATGCAACTGAAACCGGGGTCGTAGAACAGCTTAGGCTCGGAGAACGTCTCGAAATCCTTGGTGGTCAGATAATAAAGGCGATGGTTGTTCTTCTCATCCTCTATACCGACATCAAATCCTGCGTCGACCACACACGACGCATAGACGATAAGGAACTGATCCTTCTCGTCGTCGTAGAACAATTCCGGCGCCCATACATTCTGAGTTGAGGCCACTGAATCCATTGCAGGGATACGCCGCTGAGGAGTCCAGTTGACGAGATCCTTTGAGCTGGAGTAGCCAAATCCGGTGTCGCCCTTCCATGCTATGGTCCACACAAGATGGTAGGTGCTGTCGGGCCCCATTACAATCGACGGGTCACGCATGATATTCATGCCGAGCTCCGGACTAAGCCACGTTCCGGCAATGCTGTCCCAGTGGATTCCATCCTCGCTGTAGAGGAACCGGAGACCCTCATCGGCAGGTTCGTGAAACGAGGTGAACATATACATATCCTCTTCGGGCTGCAGCTGTGCTTTCGACCCGCAGGAAAACAGGCAGGCGGCAGCGCCCAATGATACTATGGCAGAAAGAATAGTTTTCATATTGTCTATTTTAAATTTCATTTATCTATAGGAACGCGATTCATCGCATCCGCATCACGATGCCATAATCATTTGATTACCTTCGGATTGGCAGAAGCGATAAATCGTGTCCCTACATTTATTACAAATAATTTTTATGATAAAATTCAGATGTCGAGTTTCACATATTTCACTCTCTGACGCCTCCATGTGTACACGGCGTGAAGCTTTCCATCCTTTCCCTGAATGATGCTCGGATAGGAATATTGACTTACGGGACTGTCCTCCAGAGTAATGATGTTATCCCAATTGAGGCCATCGCCGGACACGGCAATGCACAGCGGATTGCGCACCCCCTTGGGTGTACCCGGAATCGTGGCGAAATCGTTGTAGATAAGCACGTGCCGGCCATCTTTGAGGGTGACGGCATCCGTGCCGGAATTATTGTTGGGCATTTCCATGAGGGTCAGAGGAGTCCATGTATCGCCGTTGTCGCTGCTCCAGCTTGTGGCAAGCTGGGAATTACGGGTGCGGCAGAGTATCTGCAGCCGTCCGTCGGAATGCCGCAGTATGCTCGGCTGTATGGCATAGATAGGTTCGAGATAGTCGCGGTCGGTGCGAATGGCGGAGTCAGAAGGCAGCGGACCTGTGGTGCGCCATGTGCGGCCATTGTCATCACTTATCTCTATCCATGCGTGCCATCCCTTGTCCTCGCGGCTGCTCGGTGAGATGATTCTGCCGTCGATGTACTCCGGCTTGTTCTTGATGGGACCGAGTATACCTTCGGGCAGCGGTTCACGCCGGCTCCAAGTCTTTCCACCGTCGGAAGAGCGGGTCACCCAACCAGTCCAGTCGCCCACGCTCGACCCTATCTTGAAGAAGAGCGAGATCTCATCCGATCCGGGTACCTGGAACAGCACGGGATTCCAGCAGGCCTTTCGGCGGGCATTGGCGATGTCACCCTTGAAATTGGGGCCGACGGGGCCTTTGTCGGCTGGTGTGGTCTCAGCATTGATTCCTGACAATCCGGCAAGCGAGATTGCAGGATCTTTTAGATCGAACACACCGTCGGCAGCGATCTCCGGGGCAGTCCATGTATCCGATCCTTTCGGCTTACGGCATACCCAGATCACACAGTCGGGATTCTTCTCCTTGGTGCCACCGAAGAATGAGGCGACGAGGTCGCCGTTGTCGAGTTCGAGGATAGTGGCTCCATGACATTCAGGGAACGAGGTGCTTTCGTAAAGAAATTCATCACTAAGGATGCCCTTTCGCTTCTCACCGAGCGAAGGGTCAACCTCCACGCTGAAATCGTAGCTTCCGGAACCTACACCCCAATACGAATCATTGCCCTCGGTGCGGAGATACTTAGCATCCTTTACCTTGACATCCTTACGGTAAGGCGTGGGAAGGCATATCTCGGCAGTGGTGTTGCAGGGAATCTCCACATGCAAGTCGATGTGCATGGGAGTCTTCACCCATTTGGATGCGAGGAGTCCGTAGGGAGTGCGGTATGTGGCGCTGACACTGTCCATCTGCTGTATGGAGAAATCAGGCTTTATGAGAATTTTCTTGTAGCCCGGAGCGGCTGGATTGAATCCGGCGAGATCCTGATAGTACCAGTTGATGTGATCGCCAAGCATCATCACATGATTGTTGGAGTTCATCTTGCGGCTTGCCGTGTCACCGTTCCATAACTCCCATATTGTAGTGGCACCCTTCTCTATCTGATAGCCATAGCTGGGATATTTCGTGTTAGAGGCAAGCATGGCGGCTACATCCCCCCGACCGATGCGTGAGAGTTCGCGCATGAGCCAGTTGACACCTATCACACCTGTGGAAATCTTTCCGTCGTTGGTGAGAATGATGGTCTTAATAAGATTGTCAGCCACGGCCTGGCGATGCTCCTCGGGCACCATGTCGAAAGCCAGGGGGAGCACATTGGCAGTTGCGGTGTTGTTGCCGTAGAATATGCTGTCGGGATAGAGGATATGAGGAGTCTTTACGGGAGACGTACCTGGTTTCACAGTAAGGAATTTGCCGTTGAACGCACTCTTCATCATGTCGGCATCCTTCACCCATGCCTCAGCCTCGGAGTCGAGACCCTGCAGACGCGCGAACTTGGCCATAAGCATGCACATCTTGTAATAATATGCCGAAGCAATAAGTGTGCCGTCGGTCTTGCGCGCAGGATCCTCACTGTGTATGAGCTCAGGTTTTTCCGGAGGAACACACCAGTCGCCGTACTTGTCGGCTGTAATGAGCCCTTCACCATTGGTATAGTCCTTTCGGATGAAATTGAGCCACTTTTTCATCGCCTCATAATTGCGCTTGATCGGCTGTAAGTTTCCCGTCTGTTCATAGAGCATATCACAGACCACAGGGAGGGTCGACGACCAGGTCATGTCGGGCGTATAATAGTTGTAGAACGCAGGGGCGATATCTGGCAGACAACCGTCCTCACGCTGCGACTCGCGCATATCGTCCATCCACTTGGCATAGAAATTGCCGTTGTCGAACATGAAGTTCTCGCCCCATGTACCCATATTGTGGTCGCCGGTCCAGGGCTGTCGCTCATCCCGCTGCGGACAGTCGACAGGCACTCCTTTATAGAGGGAAGCAACGCCATAGCGGGCATTGTGGTGGATAGCGTTCATCACAGGCACAGAGCTGTGGAACGTACCGTTGTCGGGAAGAGCGTCATATACGAACTCAGCCACGATATCCTCGGGACTGAGCGATTTCAGACCATCGACCTCGACAAACTGGAATCCGTGATAGGAGAATTTCGGACTCCAGCTGATACCATTTTCCGTGCCATTGGCTATATAGCGGTCGGTGCTTTGGGCATGGCGCAGGTTCTCCACATCAAGCTGAAGGCTGTCGGCGGAGATACGCTCGGAGTAGCGGATGGTGACAGTGTCGCCGCATGCAACGTCAGAAATATTGATCTTGACCCAGCCGGCCATATTCTGACCGAAATCCACAAGGTATTTGTCGCCTACCTTGCGGATAGATTTGGGGGAGAATGTCTCCATCACCTTCATGTTAGGCGATTGCGCACCGCGCAGAGTGCCGTAAGGGAGCTCTGCGCGCTGAGCCTTGAGCCATCTGGAGTCGTCGTAGCCGGGAAGAGTCCAGTCGCCGAGTTCGAGACGGGCATCGTAGATTTCGCCGTCGTACTCGTTGTTGCTGCGTATAGGCCCCTCCGCAGTGAGACTCCATTTATTGTCGGTGCTGATGGTCTGCTTTGTGCCGTCGGTGTACTCTATCACGAGGTTCATCCTCACCTTAGGGTATCCAAAAGTGGGAATCTTATATGGCTTGTAGTTCTGCCGCATCGTATAGAAGCGGCCGTTGCCGAGTGCCACACCTACGGCGTTGGTTTCGCCGTTGCCTTTGAGCATCGGAGTCACATCGTAGGAATTGTAGAGTGTGGTGCGCCGGTAGTCGGTGGGAGCGGGAGCAAGCACATCATCGCTCACTTTCCTGCCATTGATGTATAGTTCGTAGAGACCGAGGCCGGAGATATGGGCTGTGGCACGCTTGATTTCCTTGTTGGCCGAGTCGAACTCCTTGCGCACGTAGCGCGAACTCATGCGGCTGTGCGAGTCCTCGACATCCCAATCGAACGGTCCTTCCCATCCGATCCACTGACCTTTCCAGTGACCCTCACCGATGATGCCCATCCCCCACTCCGCGGGCTGGCTCCATGGCGATGTGCCCCGTGTGGTGTTGACCTTTACTTTCCAATAGCAGCGGGTATTGTCCTTCAGTTCATCACCCCTGTATTCCACCCATACGGATTGTTCGGAATCCACCACGCCCGAATCCCAGAGATCGCCCTTGTCGGCAGCGAGCAATTCTGGCGATGATGCCACGAGAATATGATAAGAGGTCTGCATCACATCACGTTCGGTAGATGTGATGATCCAGCTCAGGCGGGGATGCTGTGTCTCGATGCTCAGAGGCGATGTCTGTCCCTCGGTAGTAAGCGAACCTACCTCGACGTTGCCGGCGTACATGCCGACCGACATCAAGAGAAAGGACAGTATCAATGAAATTCTTAGTTGCATTATTACTAAAAAATTATCTTCAACAGATGCAGGCACATACCGGGGGCACGGCCCTACATCTGTTTACTATCATTCATTATCAAAATCAGTTTCTGTCGGGGAGTTGTGTCCAGTCCCGACCGATATAGTTCTTGGCAGCATCCACGGCTATGAGCACACGGTCGTTGCCTGCGCCATTGGCTCCGTCGTATTTGAACGGAGTCACCTTGCTGTCGAATTCGCCGATGTACTGAAGCGATCCGTCAGTAGGATCAAACCACCATGCATTTTTCTTCTTTCCGGAAATCTTCGTCAGATCAATCTCCATCGGACGGTTGGTGTAGTTGTAAACAAGGATATAGTCGTTGCCGCGTGTGGCGATTAGACGCTCGTAGCGGTCGCCGTTATCACCTGCGATTATGCTCTGGTCGGGCACGCGCTCCATGTATGGGAAGGCAAGGATGAGGTTCTTGAGATATTTCATCTGGTTGAATCCGGGATCTTCCATCGCATCGTACCATGTCTTCTTAGCTCCGTAGGCGGGCATCGAACCAGGCTTCAGCATCTGCATGATCGAATTATGACCGTAGGTGTGACCCATGGCACCGGCGAACACATCCCAGTAGGCATAGCGGCGCACATCAGGAGCCTTCCACCAGGGCTGCGAGGGATCGTGGAGACCCTGAGGAATCTCCTCGTAGGAAGGCTCGGCATCAAAGATAGGCTTGCGGGGAGAACGGGAAAGGCCTTCCTCGACATAACGCCAGTTGTCCTCAGCCTGCGAAGCCTGGGCTCGGTCGTCGCCATCACCCTTCACCTGGTCGTAGCGGCGGTGACCGCTCTGGAACATATTGAAATCCAACCACTCGGCATCATGGAACCAGCGAGTGGAAGAAGTGCGTCCGAAAGGATGGTAGCTCATCAGATGGTTCTTGTCGATCGACTTGATTGTGGAAGCCATTGCGTTCCACTGGTCGGGATTGATGTCACCCTGAATATCACCACCCATCACCCAGATTATATTGGGGGCATCCTTATATCTCTCCGCAAGGAACTTACCGTAGGCTCTGGCATCGTCGACACTCATCAGTCCCTGCTTTACAAGACCTCCCCAGATAGGAACCATGGCGATATAAATGCCATTTTTCTCAGCCTGTCGGATTATATAGTCCATGTGATCCCAGTATCCGTACACTCCCGGCTTATTGATATTTGAGAAATCCCATCCATCGGGATGCGACATCTGGCCGTAGACATTGATGGCCGGCACATCGTTGATGGTCTGTACCTGCACCACGTTGTATCCTGCATCCTTGCAGCCATTGAGATAATACTGTGCCTCCGCGCGGTCGAGACGTTCGGGTAGAAGCCAGCCCGTCTCGCCCAGCCAGAAGAACGGAGTGCCGTTCTCGTGCTGGAGATAAGTGCCGTTGTCCGACACCTTCAGGTTGCCGTTGTCCCAGGGTTTGTATGCCGTCTTGTCCGCACCCAGCATATTCATTGTGGTCGATGCAGCCAGCAGCAGTGCTGCAAAAAGAGTTGATTTTTTCATATTATAGAGCTTTAAGTATCAATAGGAAATTATTGCATGGACGTGCCATGGCACGTCCGCCTGTCATCATTTACCTCTGAGCACGTAGGTCTCACCGGGCTTGGTGGGCAAATCGTAGAGATATGTCTTGGCAGGCTTCACATCGTTGAGACTTGCCTCCGGGCTGATGACCGGTTCCAGGCCCTCATGCACAGTAAAGAGTGTGTTGGGATTCTCCCCCCTTGCATTCTTCAGTCCCTTTCCAGAAAGAGGGGTGAGCGAACGCAGACGGCAATTGCCACCGATTGTGGAATGAATCATCACCTCGTCCACCTTACCATTCTTCCATGCGATGTCCATCACAAATCCGCCCCGTGTCACGAGACCTGTCACCTCCCCGTCGGGCCATACCGAGGGTAGAGCGGGAAGCAGATACACAAAACCATCGTGGCTCTGCACAAGCATTTCTGCTATTCCTGCGGTACAACCGAAATTACCGTCGATCTGGAATGGCGGATGGGCATCGAAGAGATTGGGGTATGTGCCCCCCTTCTTCTTCTCGTTGCGCACGAGCGAGAGCTGGTCGGTGATCAGCTTATACGCATGGTCGCCGTCGAGCAGACGAGCCCAAAGGCACACCTTCCAACCCATGCTCCAGCCTGTCGACGGGTCGCCGCGATGGATGAGCGACGTGCGGGCAGCGTCAAAAAGTTCGGGCGTGCGGTAAGGCGAAATCTGATTGGAGGGGAACAGGCCGTAGAGATGCGACACGTGACGGTGGACATCGTCGGGATTATCCCAATCCTCCATCCACTCCTGAAGCTGTCCCCAGCGACCGATGCGCATGGGCGACATTTCCTTCAGGCGACCTTTCAGATGCTCGGCATAGTCCCGGTCGGTATCGAGGATTTCGGCAGTTGAAATAATATTGTTCCACAGTTCGGTGATTAATTGATTGTCCATCGTCACTCCGGCTGCCGTCGTGGCATTGTGGTCGGCATGGGTGTTCTCGGGCGAATTGCTCGGACTCAGCACGAGCAGACCGGTCTTAGGCTCGTACACCATGGTCGCGTCGTAAAACTCGCCAGCACCCTTCATTATCGGATAAGCCTCCCTAAGAAATTCAATATCGCCCGTGTGGAGATAATGCTCCCACAGATGACGGCTCAGCCATGCGCCTCCGCCCATCCACATTCCGGAGGGGGCGTTGTCGATCGCTCCCGTCACACGCCAGATGTCGGTATTGTGATGAAGCACCCATCCCGGCGCGTCGTACATTATCTTGGCCGTCTCCGCACCGGTAGTGCTCACCTCCTTGATCAGACGGAAGAGCGGCTCATTGAGATGCGAGAGATTTGTGATTTCCGAAGGCCAGTAGTTCATCTCCAGATTGATGTTGCAGGTGTACTTGCTGTCCCACGAAGGGAAAAGTTTGTCGTTCCAAATTCCCTGGAGGTTGGCGGGCTGTCCACCCGGCTGCGATGAACTTATGAGCAGATATCGGCCAAACTTGTAGTATGTCTCCACAAGGTGCTTGTCGTTGGTCTCCTTGAACCGCTCGATACGGATATCTGTCGGCACATCGGGATAAAGGTCGGGACCAAGGTCGAGAGCAGATGTGCCCACCTCTTTCTGATAGAAAGCCACATGGTCATTCTTCGCATCGGCATATTGTCTCCTGATTGCCTCGGCGATATATTTCCTTGTGCGTTCCTCCGGATTACCGGTGATATCCTGATAGTTGTTGAAATTGGTAGCGATGGTGGTGTAGATTATCGCCTCATCGGCATTCTCGACTGAAAGCACGCCGTCGCGGCAGGTCAATTTTCCTCCATGCAGGGTAGCTGTAGCGCGTCCCTGGAACTCTACCTTGCCTTTCAGCCCTTCGTGATTGGAGCTGACTCCTGTGAGAGTGATGTCGTCGCCTTGCGAAGCAATCATCACATCGGGATGCGGCGAGGTGAAGGATGCATTGAAAGTGATCTGCCCTGGCTTGGTGGCTGTAAGACGAGTGATTACCACCTGGTCGGTGAACGATGTGAATGTCTCACGTGTGTACCCCACCCCATCCACAGTGTACTTTACAATGACACGTGCGGAGTCGAGGCTTAGCTCGCGGTAATAATCATCGTAGCGTGAATGTCCGGGAAAAGAGATGCGGAGGTCGCCGAACGTCTGATAAGGCATACCCTGGTTAGTGGCGGACTTCACATGTGCGGTACACATGTCCTGCGCCTCACGGTATTTGCCCTCGTTGATAAGTTCACGGATTTTCGGAATCCACTCCTTTGCATCGGGATTGGCATTGTTGTTGGGACGGCCGGCCCATAGAGTCTCCTCGTTGAGCTGAATCTGCTCTGTTGCGGGATTACCGAACACCATAGCACCGAGACGACCGTTGCCAAGCGGAAGTGCTTCGGTCCATACTTGTGCCGGAACATCGTACCACAGAATATGTTCGCCGGCAGCATGGGCTCCCAATGGAAGCGCACCCAGTATGTAGAAACAAAGTTTTTTGTATAATTTTCTCATGATATATGATTTGGTCAACAAAAATAAGAATAATTTTTCAGTTGACCAAACCTATATTAACAGTATCATGGATTAAGGGTTATAAATAACGAAATTAGAGAGATAATTAAAATCCCAGTTTGCAAAAAACTGCAATCTCAACACTACGGATTCGTTTTCGCCCCTTTGCACTCAAGAATGACCGGTCCTTGGAAATGATGTCAGTATCATTCAATAATGTAATGTAGCCCTGAAAGATTTGAGGCTTGCTCTTTCAATACGAATGGTCCTAACCCTTGGGCTACCTCAATGCTTAGGAAATCAGCATAACCACCTTCATCGTAGTAGCTGACAAATAAATCGGCTTTGAAACCTTTTTTCACAGGTCCCACACAATATTGGAATTTTCCATCAGGCATTGAGGTATTTACATTCGTTTTTTCACCAGATTCATTAGAAAAATACATCCTGACCTTGACATCCGGCTGACATATAGCTGTATACCGTACATAATATTCAACAGTGGGTTCGTCATCGTGACCGCAGCCCGACAGGAAAAGACAACCCATGATAATAACCAAAGAAGATAAAAACAAACCAAATTTTTTCATGTCTATGTAGTTTATAATTATTCACCGCAAAATTACTGCATTTAGAATTTATATGCAATACCGAATTACAGTTTAATGGTTGCATCCGGCTGATGGATGGATTATCCCGTTGTCATGCGATGATGGGGCAAGTGGCATTTGGTATCTTCAATCATAAACATTATTTCTGGATGCCGAATTCCATCTGCTGCTGGTCGACCTCTTCGAGAATCTTACGCTTCTCTTCTTCGGAGAGGGTCGGAGCAGCAGGCTTCCCACTGTGGGTGGACACTGTGGGGCCGGCTGACTTGATTTCGTCGCTGTATAGAGCCGGGATTGAAGCCGGAACGCTTTCGATAATGAGTTCGGCAGGAGTCGGTGCGTGGGTGCCGGGATGCTCGACACGGGCCTTAATTTTGATTGGTCCGGCAGTGCGGGTGGAGCGGATTAGCACAGGAGCTGATCCCCACTCCACAGCCCTTGGATTGGCCCCGATGGAAGCATCCCCGATAATCTCGCCTTCGCCCTCTACCTCGAACACAATATTTTCCTTGGCAAGGCGGCGCACATTGCCGTTGTCATCAGTCACTTCTGCCACTACCACGATGAAATCGGAACCGTCGGCCACAAGCGGCTTGCCCTGCCAGTCGGCGTAAAGGCGCAGCTTGGTGGAGCGACGCGAGGGCATTTTTTTCTCAGTGACCACGACCTCGCCATTGACAATGCCTTCGGCTACCATATTGACAGCCTGCCAGTTCTTCTGCGTATAGCTATGGTCGCGCGCCTCCCAGAAATCCCAAACATTCTCGAACACCACGGGATCTGACGGCATACCATTTTCGCGGTGCCCGACGGGGAGAGTCCATGATCTGGCGCCGTCGTAAATCGACAGACGCACGGAGTCGCAGTTGCTGAACACCACAACATCGGGGTCGGAGAACTGTGTCATCTCGTGCATGATATACACCATTGGACCCGATTCGGCAACGGGGTGATCGAGATCATGGGCTGTCTGGCTACGGAACATATGATAGGCATACTTGGGCTGACGGAAAGCGTCGAAGATGCCTCCCCAGTACGGGTCGGGATGGTATCCGCGCTGATGGTCGAACGGATGCCATTGCGCACCACCGATAAAATTGTCGCCTGTGTCGTAAAGCCCGTCATAAGTCTTGGCGAGCGACAGAGCCTGCACCTTCATGGGACGTTCACCCCAACTGCGCGAGGCGCGGTTGTCGTTGTTGTGGGCATACCAGTCATCGACATTCTCGCCAAACTCGCGAGTGAAGATATTCTGCTGCGGAGCATCGTCCTTCTTCTCGTCGCCGGGCCATCCGTAGACCACATCATAATTCTCCTTCACCCCCGCCGAATGCATATCGGCAGCGGCAACGGGCCGCCCCGGATAAGGATATTCATCCTTGGTGATCTGAAGTGCCTGAAGCGAGAAATCATTTGGATAGCGGGTCTCGTTGAGGATTGGTTCCCACATCAGCACAGATGGATGGTTGCGGTCACGGCGAATGATATTGCGGGTGTTTTCGTGGACACGTTCGGCAAACTGCGGATTCTTATTCCAATACTGCCAACCGGGGGTGGCGACGATGACAAACATACCAAGCTCGTCGCAGGCATCCATGAAAGACGGATCCTGAGGATAGTGGGCCACGCGGATAATGCGGCATCCGGCATCGCGCAGACGCTTGGCATCGCGCCACTGCTGGGAATTGGGCACAGCATTGCCCACGTAGGCGAAATCCTGATGGCGATTGGCTCCCACAAGTTTTCCGAATGACTCGCCGTTGAGCATGAAACCTTTCTCACTATCGAAAGCGAAAGAGCGGATACCTATACGCGTGGCACCGCCATCTATCGCAGTCTTACCATCCATGATGCGGGATTCAACACGATATAGACTCGGAGAATCAGGCGACCACAACTCGGGATTTGCGACATGGAATGTCTGACTGAACGTATGGTCTTTACCGGAAGCTATGGAAATGGCCGGAGAGCTCAGCGTCTTCACAACCCTGCCGTCGGGAGCAATGAGCGATGTCCTTACCGACACCTTGCGTGATTTATCATCATTGTTGGCCACCTCAGTCTCGACCATCACGTCTGCACCTTTATCAGAAATATTATCAAAATGCACGAATACACCTCCGCCGGCCACCTTGCCGGCCTCAATGGGATCGGTGATGGCAACAGGAGATTTAGCAATCATCCACACATCGCGGTAAATCCCACCGTGGTAGGTGAAATCAAGCGAATTCTGGGGTTTGCCCGGAGGATACGTTTTATCATCGCTATTGTCCGCCATAACGGCTATGAGGCATGAATCGCCGGGGGCGACCCCCAATTCAGTGAGATTGACAGTGACAGGAAGATAGCCTCCAAGATGGTCCTTCACCTCCTTGCCGTTGACATAGAATTTCTGCTTGCCCATCACAGCCTCGAAATGCAGCGTCACATCCTTGCCATCAGTCTCTGCAGGCACCACGAAATGTTTCCGGTACCAGGCTTTTCCCTGATAGTTGCGACACCCGCTACCTTCGGCGGGAAGAAGCTCGACAGTGTGGGGTGTGGACACTACCTCCCACGCTGAATCATCGAGAAGTGTGGACTCGCCGTCGTTGACATCTCCGAGGTGGTAACGCCAGCCATTGTTGAAATTGTACACCTGACGGCCGGAATTTTCTACCGGGAAGAAACCGGCCACAGATATTTCCTGCGGTGTGACGGTGGCTGTAGCGGCAGAAGAAGCAATCAGCGGACAGGCAAGAAGAGATATGATGATTGGAAAGATTTTCATAAGTCACTTGATTTTATAGGTGAGTGATTGGGGAAGCACGATGTCGGATGCACGGGATTCGGGCGACACGTGCAGAGCAGTGATTGTACCATTCTCAAGGGTGGCATCCACGACAGTATTGCCCGGAGCGTGAAGACGGAAACTGATATCGCGGTCAAGGGGCCACGCCGGAAAGAGGTAAATCCTATCATCAGCAGTCTGCAACAACATTTCCTGAAGACCTATCATGGCGCTTCCTCCCCAGTTATGGTCGGGAGTCCAGTCGAAACCCGGACCGAGGAAAGCGGGAAAACGATGGGCACCGTCGGCCCATTTTTCAGCATTGAGCGTAAATGCTTCTTCGGTAAGTCCAAGGCATGCAGCCCAGATATTGTCCTGCTTCCATCCGGTGGTGGAGCGGAACCTCAGTGCATCGGGGTCATAGAGGTAGGTGTTGCGTGCTATGTCGAGATCTGTGCTGTCGCTTAAGACAGCTCCATAGAACCGCCATGGCCATACGGGATAAAGCTGGGGGGTCTCGACATTGTTGATGCGCTCCCAACTTTTGGCAGGAGCTATCATTGTGTGACCATCCACCACCCTCAACGGCACATCGGGGATACGGCTGTAGATCTGATTCCATTTGGACAACGCGGTGTCGCCCTGCTCCTTGAGGTAGCTGATATAGTCGCCTGTGACTCGACGCAGAGCCGAGACCGTGGATGATGCGTTGTTGGTCATCTTATATGTCTCACACCCAGAACCCGGATAAAGGATAAGCTTGCCATCGCCATCGAGGCTCTTGCTGCCACGGCGCGAGGCAAGATAACGATAATGCTCATCGAAAAAAGACAGCGCACTCTCGATAAGAGGGCGGTACGCCGAAATGTCAGTTCCGGCGTATCTTGCACTTTCGAGCATCATCTGACAGAATTCCAGCACCGTGTCCCACTCATATTCCAGCCAGGCATTGTACTCCACACCAGGGTCAGACCATTCGGGACGCTTCGTGCCGTATTCCATCATGTTGGGAAGCCCGAACAGCTCTATCTGCTCGGAGAAGCAAGCACCGTCGTGCCCCCAGTAGAAGCGCGAACGCAGTTCGGCATTCGTCAGCATACGGTTGTAGAAATCAAACTGCGGCTTCATCATGTCGGCGTCGCCGCTCTTGAGCATCGGCCAGTAGACGAGCCGTTGATTCTGTGCCGTCATAGTTCCGCCGCCCCAATTTCGGTAGTCGGGGGTGAACACCTGGTCGTCCTTCACATGATGAGGGTCGAAAGTGAACAGCCCACCATTGAATTTCGTCGGTTCCGAGCCATAGGCATTACAGCCAAGCATATATCGGAACAACGTGTAGTTGCGCGCCATACGTGACGTCACTGTATCTTCCGGATTGACAGCAGTGATATGGCTCCGATCCCAGAACTCGTTCCACCATTGGCGGGAAGCCCTGCGGTCTTTTTTCAGGTCGATTGCAGCAGTCACGCTGTCGAGAGCCGACTGCCATATTTTAGGATTGTCGGTCTGAAGGTTCTGAAGGGCGATGGTGTAATGATGCTTGCGTGAAGGCTTGGTTGCCGTGAAATTCCATGCCTGGTAATCCGTACCATCATAGATTCCGTCGGTCGTACCGCTGAATCTGAGATTGTCGCCTTTGAGGCGTCCCCCGGATATTAGGCTGGCAAGCGGATTCCACAACTGATCCTTAACAGAGTCCATACCCTCACGGGCAACGGTGGTATCAAACACCGTCAGCCGCGGATTGCTATGAAAGAAGGTGACACCGTCATTCACCACGAATATTGAGTCAGCAGTCGTGGTCAATCCCGCCGGCTTGGTCCATTTCCATGAGTTCTGCCGCCCCTCTCCTTTTTTGAAGGGACGGTCGGCGTAACGCCAATTTTCATAGCTTACCACTGGCAACACGGCCTCAGGACTTTCGACCTCCACGTGTACCACCGGGCGGAACACGTCGGCCCATATCGTGACCTTAGAGCCGTTGACCATCAACTCACAATAGCCATCCGACAATTTCAGAGTCTGAGAGAAAGCGGCTGTGGAGTCTCCCGGGATATGCAAACGCACCCTTCCTTGCTTCAGGAGTGTGCCATGTTCATCGTAGGCACCGCTTCGGCTGATATAGAACAGCACATCGCCATCCTCAGCCCAGACATTCAGACCTACATCACCTCCGCCTACAGGCATCGACTCAGATGAATTGCCGCTCATCGACTCCCACGCATAGTCGGCAGGAAGGACGGCGGCCGATGTCAGCGAAAGATACAGAGCCGGAAGAATCAGTAAATGCCGTAATCTCATAAAAATCATTATTCCTGTCTTAGCGTGGTGCGAAAAAATCGCACCCAATAAATATCATTCTTTTATAGGACGCTCGTCGGGCCAGTCATCGGAACGGAAGGATGAGACGGGCAACCCGTCGGTGCTGAACAAGTCGCCTTCCGACGCATTCTCGAAAGCATAACGCACAGCCACCGGATGCGGCACCTCATCGCTATGCACCATAACCTTTTTCTGTGAGATCCAAGCCTTGGCGGGATGGAACACCCGGTCCTCACCGGCAAGTTTGAACTGTTTCGATTCAAAACTCTGTTTGCCGGCAATCCATTCGGGAGCACGGTCGAAGCTCACAATCACCGTGTCGCCCTTGATCTCCATTGATTTGTACACCGGGCTTTCCGCACCTATGCCCTCAATGCCGTAGGTCTTGTTCAAGGCAAGAAGCGCCAGACGTTCGCCAGCCACCTGCTTCTTAGGAGGATGTATTCCTTCGGGCCATCCGGCATCCATGAGCACAGCCATGCCTGTGTTGGGCACGATATGCTCCACCTTGGCCTGAGCCTCGCGTAGATAAGCTGAATTGATGATCTCCTGACCGGATTCGGTGATCAGTGCGTAGTCATATGGAGCAATCTGGCAGTAGTAGAAGGGAAATTCACCCTGTCCCCAGAGATTGCGCCAGCCATTGATCATGGTGGAGAACATATCGGTGTATGTGTGGGCGCGATTCCAGTTATCCTCGCCCTGATACCATATCACGCCCTGCATCGGAAGCCCGATCAGAGGATTGAGCATACCCTTGAAAAGGACACTGGGAGTGCGGTTCTTAGACTCGATCTTACCATCCACTGCAGGAATCCTCGCTGCCGCCTCCGGAAAAGCTGCGAGCATCTCATCGTTCATCCATGCTTCGCAGGCCGATCCGCCCCAAGCCACAACGATAAGTCCTACAGGGACATCGAGCATCTGCTCTATCTCCCGTCCGAAAAAATATGCCGTGGCACTGAAATTCCTCACTGTCGCAGGAGAAGCCTCCGCCCATTTGCCCGTGACATCATCCACGGGCTTGGTGGATGAATTGCGTTTCACGGTGAAAAGCCGGATGTTGGGATTTTTGCTGTGGAGTGTAGCCATGTTGGCACCTTCGATTGGCTGGTTCTTGAAGCCCTTCATCGGCATTTCCATATTGCTCTGCCCGGAGCATAGCCACACCTCACCGAGCATTACATTTTCCAACGTCACAGGTGTGCCGTCGCTCACGGTGACGGTGTATGGTCCTCCGGCTGCCGGAGTCGGAAATGATATGGACCATTTGCCATCCTTACTGGATTGGACTGAATAAGTCTCGTCAGTCCAAGAAGGATTTACGGTGATTTTGGTCGAGGGATTTGCAGTTCCCCATAGTTTGCCGTCGGTGTTCTGCTGCATCACCATGTCGCTGCTGAAGAAAGCCGGCATTCTCACCTCGGCATCGGCTGAAATGCCGAGCGACAGAATGGCCGCCATGCAGAGGGATCGTCCAATGATATGATTTAGTTTTTTCATTTAAGGTGGTATGTGTTATGATATTGCCAAAATTATTTCTGTGTGATTTTGGAGATGGAGAGAGGTCCTGTCAGTCCGGCTGGAATTGGCGACTGATCCTCACGGCGGTATTTGCCATTGGTCCAGATTCCATAGAAAGGAGCCTTACCCGAATCCGAGCCAAGGAGGGCGTTGGCCCATGTATTGGTCACAGCTATCGCAAGGTCATTGCTGCCCTTGCGTACGGCATCGGAGATATCCACGGAGTAAGGTGCGGTCCATACTATTCCACATTCCTCGCCGTTTACCGTGACTGTAGCCACATCGTGGAGCCCGTCGAGATTCAGCATGATGCGCTCTCCGGAGGCTATTTCCGGAATCGAGAATGATGAGGTATAAAGAGCTGTACCCGAATAGAACCTCACGTCATCGTCAGCATGTATGGTCCAGTCGAAGAGGTCGGTGGTTTCGATCTCCCGACCTGTAGTCAGGAAAGTGATGTTCCATTTTTCGGCATCAAGCGGTATTGTCACGCTTTCGCAAGCCGAGGGAGTGCCATAGGTTGCCTCGGTTGGAGTTCGGAACACAACAAACACCGATTCCGCAGGATCGAGTCTGAGTTTTACATCCGTTCTATCACCGTTGACCTTCCATTCGGGAAGCATGTTGATGTTGCCGTTCGTGGCATCCCAAAGCTCCGGAGCGCGCCCGGCCACCCGGAACGATGCCTCGAACTCACGTGGGTGCATCTGCTGGTTGGAGATGAAATAGATATCCACATCATCTTCGTCGCTGCGGCGGTGAGTCCAGGCTATATCTTCAGGCACCACCACATCGCGCTGTAGCCCGAAGGCTGTAAAATCATCATCCATATACGGAAGCTGAGGCACCATCACTCCGGCTGCCACCAATTCTCCAACCTTCGCACGGACCTCAATACTGAGCGTAGTGTCAGGCATGAGCTGCGACGCGAGCGGCAGCACAAGCATAGAATAAGACGCTCCTCCAGGAAGGACGATCCTGCCATTCTCGGCTTTTGCCAAACGCAGAAGCGCATCCTTGTTCATCGAATCATAGTTATAGCCACGCAGAGGATTTATCCATTTGTCGGGATCTGCCATATTGGCTGAATGAGACACTTTCACAGGCATCGTCCGCAAAGGCTGACCGACATTGGCGAGACGCTCTTTTTCCGAGCTGACCCTATCCTCGCCGAATATACCGGGCAGGGAACCCACAAGACGGTCGGGAAGGACGGAGCGCCGTGGCACCTCCTCGCCAGTGAACACTGCGATATCCACCACAGGGCGGCCGTATTGAAGAAGAGCCTGCGCACGGCGCATATAGTCGGTCAGACCCTTTCCACCGTCGGCCCACCATGTGTTGTCGCGCTGGAAGAAAAGCCCGATTCCATCAAGGGTCATTCCCGGCTTGCGGTCGAGATAGGGATTGTGGGTATTGACATGGTAGAAAATACGGTTGATGCCGAGGGCATAGTTTCTGTCGAGCAGAGTCTTTATCATGGCCGGAGTCTCGTCCCATGTGCCGCGTAGCTCGGTGAAACCTTCGGCCTGGATGATATTCTTACCGTAGATGTGACCGCCGTGTATGGCGTCGAGCATATCATTGGGCTTGTCGTGGGTAGGGCTGTTGAGCCAGAACTCGCCCATGGGGAAATCTACAGCCTGATAGTGGAGCAATCCGTCGCTGACCATTGTTGGCGCGACACTCTCCGCCGACAGAAAGCAGTCGTATTCCTTAGCCTTGCGGGCAAGGACATCGTAGAAGACATCCACCACGAGTTCTGCCTGAGTGGTACGGATATCGCGTAGCACCCTTTCAGATGTCTCGACATCATCTACAGGTATGCCAGCGAAAAGTGGCAGATAGGGCATCAGGTCATAACCACGCCGAGCTTTGAACTCGGATGCGAAATTGTCGCTCCAGTTCTGGCTTCCACATTCCCAGCTGTCCACGTGCATATATTTAAGAGCCCTTCTTGCAACCTCCGGATCCCTTACATTGCTGAACACACTGCCGAACCAGTTATCTACTTGTTTTTCCACTGCGGCACGGCTGAATTTATCGGCTTCCAGACCCTTTCCTGCCCCACCGGTAGCATTGGTGTGTCCGGTAGATGTATGCCCCAAGCGCAGGATGCACCACTCGCCTTTCGGAAGCTTTGCGGAGAGCTCACCGTCCTTCATGCAGGAGGTGAGGTCGATGATCTCATCCTGCGCCACACACAATTCCGAGGGCAGCTCCTCTACGGAGGTCGACGGAGCCACACGCCACACCCTGCCGGACTTGCCTTCCCACTGGTTGATGCGCGGTTCGCCGCTCAGCCTTATCTCCTTTATCTTCAGATTGGGTTTCCACTTGGCAGCATCAAGATCCTCACTTCCCGGCTCGCTGCCTTCGGGAGTCCATTCAAAACGGAAAAATCTGGCTGTGGTGGGAGGAATGGAATGGGTGGACTGCTCGTCGGTGTTCTGCCAGCCATGACGGGCAGGGACAAGCTGCTTCACCTCACGGAAATTTTTCCCATCGTCGGAGGCAAGCACCTTCAGGCGATGAGCCTGATAATTGTTTCCTGAAAGGATTATCTCAACATTATTGACCGCAACAGGCTCCGGGAATTCGTACTGAATCCAGCAGGGGATTGACGAACGTATCACTCCCTTTTCGTCGATATTGACGCCTCCCGAAGATTTTACACCGGGGTGGATGTCGCCTACTGTAATCTCAGGCTTCGCCGTAATCCTACACCCCTTCACAGGCATGGCAAGGAGGGCTATATCCTCATAATAGCCTTCATTCATTTCGGGCTGCGGCAGCTTGAAACCTCTGATCTTTCCACCTGTGAGAATCGTGTCGACGAACACAACTTTCTGCATCGATTCCGCAGGCTTGATCCAAGGGCCTCCAGCCAGAGCGAAACCATCGCAGATATGCATTCCGAGTTTCATCCCCAGACTGTCGGCAATCTCCATGCTCCTTCCGACAAGTCGCCACCATTCGGGTGAAAGCTGCGGAGCCTGCCCGTCAAATTCCGGAGCAGCGTCGACAGATTTTATCGGCATCAGGTATGTGCCACCTAAGCCAACCTGCTTCATCGCCTCCAGGTCGGCTTTTATGCCTTCCTCGCTCACTGCTCCGTACATCCAATACCAGAAGCACCACGGATTGGCCTCGAAGGGAGGGTTGGCGAACCGCTGTTCCAGCGGTGCCTGGGCAAAGGACTGGAATGACAGTACTGTAAGTGAGGACAGTAGTATTTTTCGGAAATTCATCATTCAAAGTTTAGGATTACACGACCGGTGCGCTGTCCGGCAACCCATTTGGGCTGGGAGGACGGCCCGATAAGGTCGGTAGTGTTGACTTTGTTGCGCACGGGAGGAATCACCTCCATCACCGAGATACCGGTCTTCGGCAACTCGTAGAGGATATGGTCGCGACCGTCGCGTGGCTCATACACGCCGATATAGCTGCCGGGGGTCTCGTTGGCGATGCGTATCGTGCCATCCTGAGTATTGATATCCATCCAGTCGACATTGGCAAAATATCCCTTGAATTCGGGATATGTGAAGCTCTCGGCAGGGATGGGGTCGTTGTAGTCGTTCTCCCACACGCCGTACTGCGGACCGTGGAGACGGTTCTGCCATACGCGGTATGGACCATCGCCCACCCAACGCTTGCCAAGCACCTTCTCTTCGGGGAAATCGAATTTCACACCGAGGAGGTCAATCACACCGTCGAAATTGTAGGTGAAATCGAGTGTGGCTGTTCCGTCCGGAGCTATTGTCCAGCGGGCCTGGTCGAAATTGCCGAGCTTGTAGTCGGCAGTCACCACCACATCGTTGCCTTCCTTCTCAGCCTTGATGCCTGTGAACTTGCCAAGATCCTCAAACTCCGTGTACTGGGTCTTTTTCTTCTCAGCCTCCTTGTCGTCGTGGTTGTAGAATCCATCCATCGAACGGTCGGAGCGTTTTGCAACAATCACGCGCGGACCATCCTTCAGTTCGATGTGGCGTCCGTCAACATCCACACCCATAAGCATGCCGTTGGCCTTGCTGAAATTATAAGAGCGTCCGTTTGCCTTAACGGAAAGGACATCGGCGGTCTCACTAATTGTCGGTGCAATTCCCTTGCTATTGTCGGCACCCACAGATTTGTTCCTGCCCTCGATATTGTGTGACCATGTGAAAAGGTCGTTGCCGGAATTATCCACTACGGTGAGTTCAAGGGCATCTGTCCCTGGTTTTAGGGTCGGGATGGTGACTGTACCGGAACTGCGGGGTGCAATGTCCGGGAATTTGACCGTACCTTCCGCCACAACCTTAGCATCGCGTTTCTCTCCGGCAGCGGGCATGTCCAACTGTCGCCATCTGAGCTGGCTACCGTTGAGGGTTGTGAAATCGTAGCGGTTCTCTACAGCGAGATTGCCGTCGAAATCGGCGGGAATCGAGGTGTTGAGAATCTGTATCGGACACCACACCTCCTTGATGGTCCAATAGCTGCCCTCCTTCTCATGATGAGGACCCACGATACCGTCGGCTCCATAGTTGCCGCAGTTGTCGATGAACCCACCCATATCCACGCGCTTCACGCCTTCATCGGCAAGTACCCAAAGGAATCCCCCGGCACATTTCGGGTCGCGGCGCATCATCTCCCAGTAGTCGTAAAGGCCTGCTCCGTGACCACCGTCATAAAGTCCGTGAAGGAACTCCGTAGGCATGAATATCTCCGGGAGACGCATATAGTTCTGGCTCTCGCCATACGAGCGGTAGTGCATAGTCTCGAACCCTCCGAAATTCCCCTGCGGATGCAGCACGGGACGCTTCTGCGGGTCGTACTTGTGGAATTCGTCGTTGAGCTCATCATTCCAGCCTTTTTCATTGCCATTGCTCCACCAAATAATGGAAGGATGGTTGACGTCCCTCTCCACCATCTCTTTGACGAGCTTTCGACCGTTGATTGTCTCATGCTTGCCATGCCAGCCCGTCAGCTCGCTCATCACGTAGAGACCGAGCGAGTCGCATATCTCATAGAATTCCGGGTCGGCGGGATAGTGCGACAGACGCACGGCATTCATATTCATCGACTTTATAAGCTCCACATCCTCAAGATTTTTCTCACGGCTAAGGGTACGGCCTGATTCCGGACGGAAACTGTGGCGATTGACACCACGGATGTTCACCTTCCGTCCGTTGATATACAGACCGTCGCTCTCCCGCACCTCGATGGTGCGGAATCCGAACTTCTTTGTCTCTTTATGCAGTGTCTTGCCAGATGCATCTGACAGCGTGAACTCAGCCTTGTACATATTGGGAGTCTCCGCGCTCCATGTGGCCGGATTGTTCACCTTCAGCTCAATCTTTCCATCTCCCGCACCCTTTCGTACAGGCGTGACGGTCTCCCCTACCTTCTTGCCGTTTTTGTCGAGGATCACTGTAGTCACCTTTCCATCCTCGACAGGCATACTCAGAGTGTAGTCGGCATTAAATGTACCATCCGCCTTGGCATCAATGGCGATGTGCTTGAGGTTGAGAGCCGGGCGCGCCTGCATGAACACCGGACGCCATATGCCACCGAAATTCCAATAGTCGGCGCGACGCTCAGCAAGGTTAACCCCGGCGTTCTCACTTTCCTTATTGACCGTCACTTCAATCCTGTTTTTCTTGCCCGGGCCGAAAAACACGCGGTCGCTCACATCGTAGATGAAGCGATAGAAACCACCCTGATGCTTCGAGCCGGCCTTACGCCCGTTGATCTCAACATAAGTGTCGGTCATGGCACCGTCGAACACCAGTTCAATCTGTTTTCCGCGCCAGTCTTCGGGTAGTTCAAACTCATATTTATAATGTCCTACCTCATCGGCCACACCTTCGGGGAATGCCTTGCCATAGAATTTCATGCCATATTGGTAATTGCCGAAACCTTGCAGTTCCCAGCACGACGGCACCCCGATTTTCTTCCATTCACCGGAGTTATTGCCGTCGGTACACATGAAATCCCATTCCACCATATCGTCGCAGCCCGTGCCCGACAGATACTGCCTTTCGGTGGTCACACTTTGTGCAAGCAAGGTCATACCCGTCAATAGGGTCGATGCGAATATCAAAGTTTTCTTCATTATTTCGTAAGATTTATATTTCAGGATTGATTGTAATGGGATAAAGGTACGAAAAAATACAGTACCAGCGTCAGATTTATGATTATTTAAGGGGAGAGAACCTCACTTTGAGCGAATGAGTGCCCGGTGCGATGGAATATTTCTTCAATACGCCCGGACCGCAACTGCTGTTGCCAAGACCCATTACCGCTGCATCAAGGTTCAGAAAGATATTCTCGCTTTTCAGCAGGTCACAATCATGGGCCGCAGCATAGATATCCTCCACAGAATATGGGAGAGCCGAGGCCGAGAAAGGCGCTTCGAGAGCCGTAACAAGCAGACCATTACCGCTCTTGTCGGCTATGGCAATCTCCACCACCGACTCTAAGTTGCCAGAGTCCTGCGGGCGTGGATAATGGGTGTAGAGATCGGCTGCATCAGCCGACCAGCGACCTATTGATGAAGCCTCAAGCCTGTCGGGATAGTTTTCCACAGGGCCATAGCCGAGCCAGCTGACCCTATCGTACTCCTTTCCTGCGATGAAGACAGAGCCTAAACGGGGCAACTCAGGTAGATTGCCTTCGCGTGTGTAAGTCTGGTCGAGGTCAATCGAGCCGTCACCATAGACTGTGTATGCGCTTTCTACGACAATCTTTCCATCGGCATAGGAATATTCCTGCTTTGAAGTGATGATTCCCTTATCCTCCTGCTCATCAACCGCTATGTAAACGCATTTCACAGCGGGAGAATCGATTCTATTCTTCGTCCAATCCTTAGCGAGCCAGTTGCCAAAGCTCTTGTCGTTGTCGGTGGGAGAGCGGAATGCCTGGAAATACGAGCCATCGAGGATACGTCTTCCCTTATATGCAAGCCTCGAAAGATTTCCGCTCTCCTTGTCCCATTCTGCCTCAAAATTCTTTCCTCTGACAGTGATCTTTTCCGGTGACTCGACCGTGCGGGGCTTTGCCGACCTTTTCACGACGGTATCTACAGCCGTAATAAGATCGGGATTGAGATCGAGCTGACGCATCACTACCTCATGTCCGGCATCTGCCCACAACGTATTATCCCGGAGCGTAACGGCAACGTTAAGGCGCAGGTCGGCATCTTTCACAGGCTTGGCCAAACGCACATCCACAACATCACTTTCACCGGGGATAAGGTCGGGTACCGAGAATTTAATCGGCTTCCCTGCGACACCGTTGACCACCGGAGTGGCCGTAAAGTCATATCCTGAAAGCCCTATATGGTGGTTACGGTTGGTTATCTCCACTTGAGCCTTGGCTGTAGCCCTGTCATATCCCTTCAGCTTGATTCCTATAGGAGCATAGACCGTCTTCACCTCATAATATTTTGGATTGAGCGAGCGGTCGGCGAACACCACACCGTTCATGCAGAACGCCTTGAGATTGGGTTTGTCGCCGAAATCGCCGCCGTAGGACATCTCGGTCTTTCCGTCGGGACGCACACGCAAGATGCCTTGATCCACCCAATCCCAAATGAAACCGCCCGCCATACGCGGATGACTGTAGATTTCCTCCCAATATTCGCCGAAATTGCCCATGGCGTTGCCCATGGCGTGAGCATATTCGCTGGTGAGCACAGGACGCGTATCCTTCTCACTTTGAGCTATCGAGAGCAGCCGCTCCCACCGGGCATTCTCCGCGCGCTCCTTGTCTTCGCCCTCCTTGATGCCCGGGTTGAGATATTCGGCCTGCACACGCGGATAAAAGCGGCTTATGATATCTACCGTAGCCGGATCGGGATTACCATCCACGCCCTGCGCACCCTCGTAATGCACCGGGCGCGTAGGATCAAAATCGTGAAGCCATGCAGAGATTGCTGCGAAATTGGGTCCGTAGCCGCTTTCATTTCCCATGCTCCAGAACACTACCGATGGATGGTTCTTATCGCGCTCCGCCATCCTAACGGCACGATCCAAGAACGCTGCATGCCAGTCGGGAGTGCTGGCGAGAGTGCCGCGCAGTCCGTGCTCCTCAATGTCGGCCTCATCCATCACATAGAGGCCGAGTGAATCACAGAGCTCGTACCATCTCGGGGTGTTGGGGTAATGGCTTGTGCGCACGGCATTGATATTGGCCTGCTTCATCAGCTTTATGTCCTTTATCATTAGCTGGTCGGACATAACACGAGCCGTGTTGGGGTCATGCTCATGGCGGTTGACCCCACGGAAACGTATGGGCTTTCCGTTGACCATCACCTGACCGTCTTTCACCTCAACGCTCCTGAATCCCACCTTGCTTTCGGCTCGCTCCATCACATTTCCGTCGGCATCGCAGAGCTGAAAGGAGAGGTCATAAAGATAGGGTGTCTCGGCTGTCCAAGTCTGCGGCTTCTCCACAAGATGCGATATTCTGCCAAATTTACGCGGACCGCGTTGAGGATACCACTCGTTCATCACCGAAGCTTTATGATCGAGGTCGAGAATCTCGTTGATATTGACAATTGTGTCGAAAATGGGTCGCTCCTTATCATTAAGAGTGACTTTCAACTGATAATCCACCGCTTTTTCCCCGCCATACACTGAGAATTGCGGATCAATCTGCAGCGTGAAATCTTCGTAAGCCTCATCGGGAAGGGTGCGCACGGCGAAATCGCGCAATCTTACATCCGGAGTGTGGAATAGAGTGACATCCCTGTGGATTCCGGCGAAACGCCAGAAATCCTGATCCTCAAGATACGACCCGTCGCTGTATTTGTACACCTCTACGGCAATGTCGTTTTTTCCGGCGTGGAGATACGGCGTGATATTGAACTCCGACGGCTCCATGCTCCCCTGGGAATAACCGACCATCTTACCGTTGATCCATACGTAGAATGCACTCATCGCACCATCGAAACGAAGGAAAGTCTGACCGGACTTCAGCCATTCCGCAGGTACCTCAAATGTACGGCGGTACTGCCCCGTAGGATTTCGTTCTTCGTAGGCAGTGTAATTCTGTTTCGGTGTGTCGGTGACGTAAGGGGGATTTATCTTGAATGTATATCCTGCCGATGCATATATCGGTGTACCGTAGCCATTAACCTCCCACACAGCGGGCACGGCAAGAATTGCCCAGGTGGAGTCATCGAATTCCGGCTGCTGGAACCCCTCAACACGTCCGTCCGGTGTCGGAGACCAGTGAAAACGCCAGTCTCCGTTGAGGCTTATCGAGCGGTCGCCCCCGGTGTCTCCAAAGGGTATGAACGCCGCACGTGCCGGCTCGCGGTTGATCTGAAGCACATGATGATTCTCCCAATCATGCGCCACACGAGGAATCGAGGCGAAAGCTGCCGTGCCAATGAGCAGGAGGGTGCTTGTAAATTTGATATGCATATCTGTTTGTGTAATTTTAGTAGTGAGGGGCCGGGTTACTGCACTTCGAGAGAGTCAAATGCAACCCCATCGAGATTCGGAGCGGAAATGATGAGCTTATATGTTCCGGCGTTTATATAGCCGCCTGTGGTGGTGCTCAGCATCCTCCACTTTTCAGGAGTGTCGGGAAGATTGATGGTGTCATCTTTCAGTACAGCACCATTGGGTGCGATAAGCTTAAGATTCATTGCGACAGGCGAGCTGTTGGTGTTCATATATTTGAACCGCAGGGCATACACCTGAGCCAATCCTGTAGAGAAAGTCCATTCAAGGCTGCCCTTTCCCTTGAAGAACACTCCTGTCTGCTTCTTCCATTCCTTTTTCTCGTATTTCCCTTCGCACTTTGCATCCTCCGCCTCATAAAGTGCGGCGGCACGGGCATTCTCATCGACGGGCAGCATATCCGCAGGCATCTTTTCGATAACCCTTTTGTCGGCTTCTTTCCAGCTCCATGACGAAGCGTGAGGTTTGATCAAAGCCCGGGCACCGGGGTCAAGAGAGGCTACGGCTATGGCCGAGATCACAGCCTGTCCTGCTTTCACCTCAGGGAATGAGATATCAAGCTTTCCGCCGGTGGCCTCGGCATACACCACTTTTTTGAGCAATCTGTCATGACCTGATTCAGCCCAGATATCCATGTCATCGATGACAATGGAATCGTTGACAGCAACATCAAAAATACGCAGACCCTCGCAGTCAGTGCCTTCACCACCACCTGTACCATGCCACGGCTCGATGAAATATAACTCAACCCTGTACTTGCCATCCGTCACAGGCAGCCGGTAGGATAATTTATGCCGCCCGAAACGGAATGTCTGCATCAGAGGCCAATCGTTCGTACCGGATATTGGGTCGTAGGTCACGCGCTGGCTTGCAAGATATGGCTGCAGTCCTTCAAAGTCCTGTGCCCACGAGCGGGAATATGTGGTGTCGTCGGCCTCCCACCTCTGTGAAAATTCATCAACATAGCTGTCGCCACCGCAATTTATGCGGTACACATAGTTGTATCCATCCTCGCCTTTCAATAAGGCGGCATCTTTGGTGTAGAGCGACTTGAAATTGGGTGACTCGGCAAGATTATCGAGCACAATAAGATCGTCCGCCACACTTTCTCCACCGTAAAAACCTACGGCGCGGAGTACGTTGTACATTATATCGGCATCCTTCCACTCGAAATGTGTGCCTTTTCCGTCCTTGATGCGTGTGCCGAGGAAATGAGCGTCGACGGCATCATTATAAAGCTGTACGGAATCGCAGTTGCTGTAAACCTGTATCGTTGCTTTACGTGGTGAATCGAAGCGTCCGGGCCATGTGTGCGACGCAATATAGACAAACGGATCCTTGGCGGCATTCACATAATTCGACTTATACATATAATACACATCTGCCGGCTCCTCCCATGGGGTGACCAGACCCTTATAGTTGAACGGACCGACCTTGTCAATCATCCTGTAGGATTCGTCGGGCTGGCGGCGCCCGGGATTATCATGGCTACTGTATATCCACTGATAATGGCCACAGACACTGTCGGCAGCCTCCTCGGCAAGACGCAGTTTGGTTTCAAGAAGCTGGGTCATGCGTTCCTCGCTCCACGGTCCTTTCGGGTCAAATTCGCCGGGTTCGGTATGGAATCCGAATGTACGCCAGGCTCCGTACTCACCATTGAGCAGTTGAGCGGAGTCGGCCAGCTCATTTCCATAATTGTATACGTCGCCGCCGTAGGTACCACTCCAGTTCTGGATTACGTTCCAGTCAGTACCCTCGCCACCGTTGCAGGTAGTGATCACGCGCATATTCCTCGCCATAGGATCCATCTCACGGATGATGTCGGCGCACTCACGGGCAAAGTCGCGGGGCAGCGTACTCTCGTTCTGCAGTCCCCACATCACTACCGACGGCGAATTCCTGCGTTCCTTCACCCACTGGCGCAACAATGTCTTGAAATTCTCGCGGAACTCGGGAGTGTCGTACCACACATGGGCGGAGAACTGCGGCCAGAAGAGGATTCCCTCCTTATCCCAATGCTCCTGATAGCGGAGATTGTGGGGCTGATGAGCATCGCGCACAGAGTTGAAACCAGCGTTCTTGATCTGCTTAACGCGAGATGCAATCTGCTCATCGGTGAAGGCGTGGGAGGCGCCGAACTGGTGCTCGTACTCGCACACTCCGTTGATGAACACAGGTTCGCCGTTCATGTAGAACCTGCCATCGCCATCGTTTCTTTTTACAGGCCAGGAGAAATTGCGGATGCCGTAGAGGGTTGATACTTCTTCGGTGGTCTTGCCGCCTCGCTTTATCATCGAGGAGAGTTTGTAGAGATATGGGTCATCGGGACTCCAGAGATGAGCATCGGCTAAAGCCGATGCCTGAGAAAGAGTCTTTGTCTCGCCGGGGGCGAGCATGACGCTTTCGGTGAGTCTAAATATCTGACGGCCGTCGGCGTTGCTGAATTTGCTGACGAAATCGACAGTGGCTGATGCTTTGCCGTAGTTTTTTATCTCGGTATCTATAAATATTGAATCGCAGGCTGCATTATTCCATACATGCACCCCGAATGGCTCGATTCTTATTTCGTCAGTAATCTCAAGCTCGACAGGGCGATAGATGCCGAATGGCTGCGAGCCTTCGCTGAATCCCCATTCCGACGAGCAGCCCCCGCACACCCACGGCATATCCGATATCATCTCAGGATGCTCGGCAGTGATTTCAAGAAGGTTCTCTCCACCAAAATCAAGCAGGTCGGTTACATCGAAAGTGAGGGATGTCCTGCCCGAAGGATGTCTGCCGAGGTCATTGCCGTTGACTCTCAATGTGGCGTATGTGCCCACGCCTTCCAGATTCAGGAAATAACGTTTACCGTCGACTCGTTCCGGAACATCAAAAAGCCGGCTGTAGCAGGCGGTTCCGTGGAGGTTGCCGTGAGTCAGCTGACGATAGCCGTAGTAATCGTCCCAATTGTGGGGTAAATCTACCGTGCGTGTATCTTCCTTTTTTTCGGCGAGCCATGTGGTCCAGCCTTTGTTGAGGTCAATTTTGCTTCGCTTTCCAGTCGCAGGGCGCTCGGGAAAACGCACAGCAGATCTGCCCATAGGCTTACTTGTGGCTACGGCAATTCCGCGCTGCTCGGCGTTGTTCACTGCGCAATAGAAATGGTAGACCACCCCATCATGCTTCACAAGATAGCTCTTGTGGGCAAACATCTCGTCGAAATCCTTAGTAGGATAGATGAGGTCGGAGCCTTTCCAGTCATCCCACGTGACGAGGTCGTAACTGCAGGCGAATGTGTTGAATGCCTTATAGGTGCGCGAAGGATTGAACGCAGAGAAGTAGAACATCACGTAAAGGTCACCCATCCTCACAATCTGGGCATCACCCGTTATGGTGCCCTGCGCTTCATGGGTGAATACGGGATTCCCCCCGTAGCGATGCCATTTGGTCATGTCGTCAGAGAGGGCTATGCCTATCCGCTCACCCTTGGCCCCGGTCTCGGGGTTGATGCCGCCGGCGTTATAGTACATCATGAAGCGTGAACCCAACGTGCGCGACGGATCCTCATAGATGGTGCTCTTGTACTGCGTGAGTTGCTCCCACCATTGTGCCTGTTGGTCGTCGAACGACAATATGGGTTTCGGCAGGATATTCCACAGATGTGCCGTACCGGGATTTTCCTTCGTCCATGCAAGGCCTATAGATAGTGGGGCGTTCACAGCTTCGTAGCCGGTTCCCTCGCCTCCGATATATGTCATCCAGCTTTTGCCTTTGTAGCGGTGGAGGGCATAGCTTCCACCCCACTCCATGTCGATGAGGGCCGGGAATCCGCCACGCTGGTTGCAGTCCCAGCCAGTGTCGGCGTAGGCAAGCACACGTCCGAGTGTGGTCCATTCGAGAAGATTGTCGCTCTCAGCTATCCATGTCTCATAGCCGCGTCCATCGGTTCCTCCTTTGCCGTTATAGACCACGTAGGTCATGTACCATTTGTCGCCCTCGCGGAATACAGTGGGACAATCAATCTTATGATTGTTGTCGGTGGGAGCGACTACAAGACCATATTTGTACGGAGTGCGGGCTTCCTTATACACATCCGCCATTCGTTCTTGGCTGACATGCGTCTGAGCGCCAACTGCAATGCAGGCGGCGCTCATCATGGTGAAGGCAAAGAAGTGTTGATTCATTACTTTAAGAATTAGAAGAAGAGCCAGTCGGTGGTGTCGTCATCACCGGCAAGACCGACATTGCGTGACTTGATATCATCGGATGTGAATCCGAGCACCAGTGTAAAGCCCTTGGGTAGATTCAGTGTGTGATGACCGGGGTCAAAATTGTAGGCATGGACATTGGCAATGGCTTCCTTGTCGAGTTGTATGGCATTCGTCAGCACAGGTTCGGCCTGTCCGTATTCATTTGCCGATGCGTCGGTCTCGAGTTTCGGTGCCTTTGCATATCTCTTGTTATCATCCTTCAGATAACCGACAAGGAGTTTCACCGGTTTTTCACATTCAAAATCGATTGTAGTGCCTTCCTTACGCTGATTCTCACCGTTGACCTTGAATGCAGTCAGCCCTTGGAGCTCAGGTGCAAGACCTATGATTTTTGAATCGGGTCTTTCCTCGAACAGAGCCACACCGTCGGCAAGCTTCACACGCTTGAGTGTCGAACCATTGATTCTGACATTGGCATCGGTGAGAGGCTTAACAGTGGTTGCGCTGTCGCTGAGTTTTCCGGCTGCCTTGTCCTTAAGCATGGCTATATTGTTTTTGAAATTGTCGAGCTCAGCCTGATAGTGCACTGCGAGTTCAGTCCATGTCTTGTTCTTGCCGTCGTCACCACCGATGGGGATGCGGCGCTGGCTTGTCTGCATGCTGTTGGCATAGAGATATGTCGATTTGGTACGTTCAGCCAACTGATTGTAGTAGTCGAGACTCTCCTCCAGCAGCGGTACAGCTGCATCGAGATACTTGATATCCTTTGTCCACTGATAGTTGAGCACCTGCTGAGCGGCCTTCACCTTTCGGTCGAAGAAATAGGCGAAGAGACGGTAGCACTCCATGTCGTTGGCAAGGCGGTTGAACTCCTCCTGGTTGGCATTAACCTTTCCACCGAGACTGCGAATCGCTTCAACAGCCTTGTCACCATGCTCGACACACTGGGCCGTGATGTCGAGTGGCAGCTCACCCACATGAGGTTCGCCCTTCTGCTCTTTCTCCACGAATTCTATCAGCTTCTCGCCTTCAGGGCCACAGCTCTCGTAGAATCCAGGGTAGATGGTATACTTGTAGGGGTTGACGAGTTGACTCATGAACATACCAAGCAGCAGTGTCTGACGGTTGCCCTCGGTAATACCGAAACGGCGCAGCAGCTTCGGAGCGATCTCGCCCGATTCCTCGTAGGCCTCGCGGATAGCGGCTCCCTTGTCGTCGGAAAGGCCGTAGGTACGGGCGAAGCGGTGGTTCCAGTATTTGATCTCATCGTCACGGTCACGCTGGCTGTTCCACGCATAGCGTCCCCAGCCTTCGTACCATGTGCTGTCGCGCACGAGCTGGAGTTCGCGTCCGCCTGCGATGCTGTCGGCAGTATAAGGCCAATCCCAGTATGATGCCTGAGGATAGAGATGGAGAGCATTCGCACCATGCACATTATGCATTGCCTTCACAGCCTTCTGTGTGAAATCTGGCGAGCTCCAACGCCATGGCTCCAGATTGGCAAGGATATGCACGTTGCTGATATGCACACTGCCGAGCGAACTGAGACCGCGATGTATCTCCGACCATGGGCCTCGGGGCTCGTAGGTAGTGAGCGACTCACCGTTGTATTTGTGCATTGTATAGAGGTTTTTATAGAGTGGCAGTGCGGCATCCATCACCATCTTGCAATCGGTGTCATGTGCACGGAGGAGCAAAGGTGGCTCGTCGGTGCGACCGAGCTTGGCAAGACCGTCCTTCACTCCGGGAATGATGGTCTCCGTGAACCAAGTCACATCATCCTCGTATGTGTCCATAGCCTCACCAAGACATACGAGCAGACCAACATTGGGATATTTCTCGATGAAGGCAGCGACACTCTTGCGTGTATAGTCGCTGACAAGGGGAGTGATGGGACGGTTGCGGTCCTGGGTTTTCAGTCCGTAATGCTCTGCGAACGGCTTGGAGAGAAGGATGTTGTAGAACATCTGGATTACGAAGATACCGCGCTTGTCGGCCTCTGTGGTAAGGAAGGAGAACATCTCCTCATTCTTCTTGAATGTCTCTTCGTCAACCTCCACAGCAAATGGATAGTCGTCGAGCTTCACAAGGGATGCGAAGGGATGTCCGTTCCAAAGATAGAGTGAGTTCATGCGGTTCTCAACCAGCATGTCGAGATACTCAATCCAAAGCTCCTTGTCGTAGAACCAAGGGAAATTCTCAGGAGTGTAGGGATATTCGTACACACCTCTGCCGGGAAGCAGGTAAGGCTTCTGCACACCGACACATGCTCCTCGGAGCACCATCTCCGGTGCATCCTTAATCGTGTCGGGAAGATTGGCAAGATCGACATCGGCCTCCAGACGGTCGGCAATCTCGCGACATCCGTAAATCACACCCGATCCGTCATTGCCTTCAATCTCTATTACATTATCGGCTGAAACGATAGTGAATCCTTCCTTGGGGCCGACACTGTCGGTAGCTTCGCTCAGGCGTATTATCCTGGTACCTTCAGGAGCATCGGCTGCAGCCACCACATCGTAGCCCTTATCTTTCAGCACGCCGGTGAGGTGTTCGGCGGCAAACTGCATGCGGTTGGACGCATCCTGAGGATAGTCGATGGCGATGGTCTTGCGTCCTGAACAACCCCACATCATCAATGCTGCAAACACAAGCAGCAGGTATCTTGACATTAGTTTCATGGATTTTTTCGTATAAGGTTAGATTTCTTTGTATTTCACTGTGATCTGTCTGTCGGTGTCGATATAGAGGCGGTAAGAGTCAGTTCCGGTTTTCTCTACAGTACCGTAATCCGACTTTGGCATGGTCTTCGACTTGATGTTGAGGTAACCTTTTCCCTGAGTAGCCTTCACCTTGATTTCCTTGTCGGAGACGTAAAGAGCGATCTCACCGTCTGGGGTGGGCACCGTGCCTTCCATCCACTTGAGACCACCGAGGTTGGGGGTGATTGAAAATTCCTCATACCCGGGCTTCACAGGCTCAACTCCGAGGAAATACCTGCCGATGAGATAAATCGGGCTGGCGCCCCATGCGTGACATAGGCTCTTTCCGTAGGGACGGCCATACATAGCCAGATGCTGAGCGCCGCTGTCATCAGGATTGTATTTCTCCCAAAACGATGTAGCACCTTCGCGGAGCATTCCTCCCCAGTAGTCCTTCATCTCCTTGAGCACACGTTTCTGCATTCCCTGGTCGCAGAGCGATTCGAGCTCATAGAAACGCATATAGGGAGTGGTGATGGCGGGAACATCAGGGTTCAGCATCACGTTCTCCATCACCAAGTCGGTGGTAACGTCGTCGAAATAACCGAAATTGATGGCGAACATATTGGCAAACTTGTTTATCTGATCGCTCATCTTACCATTCTCGACATTGTGCACTAGCGCCTTGCGCTCTGCATCCCAGAATGTGGGGATGAGTTTGCCGCGAAGATCCGAAGCAAGCTCACCATAGAGCTTGGCATCTTTCTTGTCGCCAACGATGTCGGCACAGAGCTGCATAGTCTCCAGACTCTTGCAAAGGAGCACCTGCTCGAACGAGAGCGCACCTTGCTTGCTCATCGGGAAATCTGCCCAGTCGACAAACACCCAGTCGCCGGTCATGCCTTCGAGCATCCCATCTTTGTTGGTGCGGCTCAGCACATAGTCCATCAGGGTCTGCATCTTAGGATAGATTTCCTTGACAAATTCCTTGTCGCCAGTGTATAGGTAATAGTCGTAGATTCCGATGAACCAGTAGAGCGTATAGTCCATGATGGTGTTGATGTGGGCCGTCACCGGATCCTTGCCACGGAGCAGTCGTGTGGTGCGCTTCACCGTGGGGCTGTCGAAGAACAAATAATAGTTCATCAGATAGCTCTGCACGGCATCCCCACTCCACACCCAGCGGTCGCGCTTGATGCCGTCGATGAAGAATTCGCGTGTGGTGAGATGCATCGTGTACGCACCCACATCCCATATCTTGTTTAGCTCAGGGTCGCTGCACTTGAATGTACCGCGATACTCCACAGGTGCGTATTCGTAGAGCATCGACACATCGTCGAAATTGACACCATCCGAAGGCGCTACATAGACATACCTGAAAGCCTTCGAGTTGTCGAGTGTATATTCGCCTGTACGGGCACTCCTTGCATTTGTGGCAAGATCCACCGCTTCGGTGGATGTGAATTGAATCTTGTCGAGGGTCTCGCAATAGTCCAAGTCCAATGCTTCTTCCGGACTCTCTCCATAATATATATTGATCACACCGTTGCCGACTGGATTTTTCAGTACCACCCTTCCGAATGTCTCTTCTCCGAAATCATACAGACGTCCTCCGTCGGCAGTCTTCTGCTCTACAGTCACCTTGTCCTTTGGCTTCGTTGGGAGAGAGAAAGCCGACGGCGGTGAGTCGATGTCATCGAAATTCCAACTGCCGGCCTGCGCGTAAGTCGTGGCGGAGGTATCACTCGCCTTTCCGCTCTCGTCGATCCATTCCTTGTCTTCGTTGGTCACTTTCCAAGAAGAATCGGTGTTGATGTTCTGGCCCTGCACGTAGAGAGCCGGGGGAGTGGCTTGGTTCCACACCTTTATGTTGAGCTTATGCTTGCCGGCAGGGATGATGAATGATGATGGCTCGCCAAACTGGAGCTTGCCGTCGAGCTTCACATTGTATTTCCCTTCGGCTTTGATAGTGATCACCTCATCTTCGGGGAGGTCGAGATCCTTGCTGAATTCTACAGTGACATAGTGGCTGTCGGTCTTCCAGAACGGCGGGAAAAAAGCACCGCGCTCCGTACGGTTGTTGTTCATACGGTTGCCGAGCCATATTTCGTAATCCCCGGGGTACCATACCCATGTCTGCGACATGGCTGAAAGCCCGAGAGCCATTGTTGCGGCGAGAATAGACGCTCTTTTATTCATTGAAAGTCGATTTAGTTCAAAGATTTTAGATATTGATATTCTTCAGTGAGTCCGGCATTGCGTTGGATGCTCTCATCCACTGCCGGACCATTGTTTTCCCATACGTTTCCCGGTCCGTTGGCATTCTGGAGATATTTCTCCCCTTCAGTCCAGTTGTCCTTCACGTTGATGAACGACGAACCCTCGTCGGTGTAAAGATAGAACCAGTGGTTGGGATCGTGGGCATATCCGGGAGTATAGATATCATAGACACAATTTTCGGTCACCCAACTATGGGGTTGCGAGCCGAGTGTATATACTCCAGCCACATCGTACATGTGCTTGGCGTAACGGTGGATGCGGTTGGCATGCACACGGTTGTTGCGCATGCAGTTGACTGTACGTGTCCACCCCCAGCCGAGGTTGATGCCGCTGTACGATACATCGCTGATCTCGTTGTGCTCTATGTTGATGTCCTTCACATATCCGGCACAGATGCCGAGTGTGCCCCAGTCCTCGTTGGCTACGTTGGTGATGAGGTTGTTGGCTATCTTCAGACCGGAGCATACTTCCCTGCCGTCTGCGGGGTCGTATGGCAGATGGGTCTCATGGGATGCCGGACTGAAATTGCCCACCACGATACCGTTACCGGCTATGTCGCGGAAGAGACAGCCCTCTATGAGGCCTCCCTCCGTGCCATATTCATAGTCGATGCCCGACGAACCGAGATGCTCGAAACGGCATTTCAGGAAATCCACGTTTTTCGCACCTCTCACAACCACAGCCGAAGCGGGCCGTCCGAGCCATCCCTGGTTGTCGAGCTTGTGGTTCTGGTACCGCTCCATCTGGGGGCGGAGCTTGTAGCCGTCTGTCATATACATGCCGGCCTGAAGTGGAACATGACCCATCAGCGACGGACGCATCCATGTGGTGTATTCAAAGCCTACGTTCTCGATCCGGACGTTCTCCACCGGACGGTCGAGCGTTCCCTCAATCGTCATCAGGGTCTCGATTGCGGGAACGACGGCTTCGTTCACTGTCTCACCAGGGAGGGGGTAATAATAGATTTTTCGCGTATCTATGTCGTGATACCATTCTCCCGGAGTGTCGAGTAGCTCCTTGGCATTGGTGAGGTAGAAGGCGGAGTTGTGTCCGTCGGCAGTCACCATCGGACTCGGCCACGGATGCTCGAACTGTATGCGGCTCTCCGGGTCGTGGAACCTCACGGCAGCACTGTCGCCATGAATGTCGATCGACTTGATGCGGAGATTGGCGACGCACCACATTTCGTGAAGTACCATCTCGGCATACGGAGCATTGACTATCTTCTTCACTGCCTCGGTGGGAACCCAGAGCACTCTATTTTTTTTGTCATTCGAGATGATGCGGTACATCTTCTCGAAATCCTCAACATCGCGCGCCCTTACGGCCTTACGCCCGTTGATGTAGAGCTGCCGGAAATCCAGAGGACGACCGTTGGAACGCGGGGCATCCGCCACAAGCAGCTTGCCCTGACGTTTCCAGCCATCCACTTTCACTCCTCCGCTGAGCCATGCTCCGGCTCCCTCTGCATAAATTATTGTTGGTGAAGTAGCGGTGCCGCTATCTTCTGGGCGGATGAACACAGGTTCGTAGAGCGGATAGATACCTTCCGACAAATGGATGGTGATACCCGACTCCACGCCTTCCACCGAGAGCCTACGCATCTCGCGCGCCTGGCGTAGGGCCGATGTGAGGGTTGCTTTCGGAGCCGTCGCTGTTCCATCGTTATTGTCATCGCCTTCAGGCGAGACAAACACATCCGCCGCCGAAACAGCCACTGCCGACAGCAGCATTCCTGCCACTATGATTGATTTGGTCATTGATATTTAGTAGATTATTATCCAATATACATATACATGTCCATCGTCTTCAGGCCCCTACCTTGCCAGCGGCAGCCACACACTCATCTCGGCCTTGTCGCGGTTGCCCCATGCGTAGTAAGGAATCAAAGTCACCTTCACCTGCTTATCGGCAGAACCTACCTCACGGTAGAGCTTACCGGCCCAGTCGCCATTTTCGACAAGACGGGCCGTAGTTTCAAGTGCAGTGATCCGGCTGCCATCGATAGTGATATCCTTTGTTGAGAATTTTGCATCAGCGGGGATTAGGATGTCGTCAATACTCTTTCCGCCATCTATGTCGATACTTTCAAGGCAGTATACCAGCGGTCCACGCTTCACAGCCGTATGGTTGCGTGTCTCCTCCACGAGGGGATTCGACTCTATGAGACGGGTGCGCATCTCCATGTCGAATGTCACCTTATCACCCGCTTTCCACTGGCGGTTGAGTGTGATGTATGAGTCGGGGGAGACCTCCACTTTCTGCTTTTCGCCATTAATCGCCACCTCAGCCTTGCCGCACCATGAGGGCACACGTAGCTTCAGGGCGAGCTTCTGCTTCCTGGGCACCTCTACCATGGTGAGCTCCACCATTCCGTCGAAAGGATAGAGAGTGTTCTGCTTCACCACGAGCTGACGATTTTTGCCAAGTGATGTGCGCAGCTCGTTATCGCCATAGAGATTGCACCAAAGTGTGCTGTCGTTGACCGTATAAGCGTAATTCTGAGCCTCGCAGATGGTGCGAAGAGTGTTTGGCGGACAGCAGAAGCAACTGATGTATTCCTCGCGGGTCTTAGGCCATCGCAGTGTGTAAGGCAGATTGTCGCTGATACGTAGAGGATTGGTGTAGAAATATCGTTTACCGTCGAGACTCACACCGCTCAGCACACTATTGTAGAGCGCGGTCTCCACTATGTCGGCGTACTTAGCGTCGCCTGTGGATTCGAGCATGCGCCAGTTGAAGAGCATATTGCCGATGTTGGCGCAGGTCTCGTTGTGGGCAGTGCTGTTAGGCAGCTGGTAAGGGCGACCATAACTCTGGTGTACTTTCTGAATGCTGTCGGGTTCGTAACATGTGCCGTCGGGCGAAGTGCCGTCGTAGAGGGCACCGCATGCACCGGTGATGTACATCTTGCGGTTGACTATATCGTCCCAGATGCTCGTCAGGTTCTTCATCAGCTGCTCCTCGCCGGTCTCGGCATAGAGGTCGGCCACACCGGCGTAGAGATAGTTGGCGCGCACTGCATGACCCATGGCGTTGTACTGGTCGCGGAACGGTATGCGGTCCTGATTGTCATCGGTGCCATTCTCCACCAGTCCGCGTATGTCGATAAGGTTGTTGGCAAGGTCAAGATAGCGTGGGTTGCCCGTCTCGCGGTACATCTCCACCACTCCCATGTAATGCGAGGGGCAAATAGCATTGCGGGCGAGTTCGGCTGAGGCTGTCTCGTAGAATTCGCAGAGGAAATCGGTGGCCTTCACTGCTGCATCGAAGAGCGAGGTCTTGCCTGTAGCACGTTTGTGAACGATGCCGGCCATCATCAGGTGACCGAGATTATATGTCTCGAAATTGAGGCGGTTGGCGAATGCACCTTTCTCGTCATCGGCGCCTACCTTCGTTCCAATCACAGTCTGCTCCTTATGATGGGCATGGGTATCTATACCACGGTTGCGTTCGTCAATTATCACAGGGGTGTGGATATAGCCGTCGGCACGCTGGGCCTTCACCACTTGATCGATGAATTTATCCATCAGGGCATCAAGCTTGGGATCCTTGTTCACGGCGTACACTGCCGCCACGGCCTCGAGCCATTTGTACATGTCGCCGTCGTGGAACGGAGGCCCCCAGTGCTCTCCGTCGCAAGTGCCTGCTGCGATCTCGAAATTGCGGAAACCATGGGAGATATCAGGATTTGCCCATGTCTCCCACATGCTCTGAAGCGATGTGCCGCTGTAGACATCGAAACGTTCGCCCCAGAAGCCGCCGGTCCATTTCACGGCGTCAAGCGGTGTATTAGACATCACGGCATGTCGGCTCTCCGACATATCGGTAAGGCCACTCCCTTGCGCACCTGCGTGGAATGCAGCGAGTACAGCTACCGATAGCATAGCTAAATATTTCTTGTTCATAATTTCTTGGTTTTAGAATCAGGCAGATCTGGTGTAATGTTGTCTGAAGGTTTCTACATGGAATGATTTGGTAAAGATTCAGTAAACTGACATTAATGCAAAATTAAATAATTTCTTCCATATAGCCAAATAATTTTGAATCCGCTGCATTTTCCACATCGTCGGAATGTCCATTCATTCCGGATGCAAAGCAGTCTCCACAATCCAGATCTCTTGATTAATACCGGACACACGCAACAAATATGCCTATGTTTACGTTATATATATTAACCAATAGATTAAACTTTCACTTATCAATCCATCTAATTAATATGCGCCTTACAGCACATAGATTTCACATTATTTTCCAACAATCTATCTCAACGGATATCGCATCTTGACCGACATGAAAAATTTAGAAGACTATTTCATACAAATCCTTAACGAACACCGCAGCATAGATATCGCTGATTCGGAATTCAAGATGGCCATAGGTGCGGATACAGAGCTCCACGGACTATACAGGGAGTGGTGCCGGGAATATGGCCATACTGAGCGCAACGGATTCCGTGAGTTCTGCGAAGAATATCGTGACAATGAGGATACCGTTTGGGATTCACTTAGAGATTATGATGAATAATATTTCCAAATTCCGGCTTCCGGCAGAATGGGAGCCTAATGAATATGTAATGCTATCGTGGCCTCACGAGGCCTCTGACTGGGCTTATATGCTCGACGAAGTGATACATTGCTATATTGAGATATCAAAAGCGATCGTAAGATATGCCCATCTGATAATAGTGGCACCGGATGTGTCACTGGCCGCCAACTCCCTGAAGGGATTTGTGGACTTGGATAAGGTGGTGTTCATAGAAATTCCCACCAACGATACATGGGCGCGTGATTTCGGAATGCTGTGCACAGTGTCGGCTACCGGCGAGGTGCGCATCAATGATTTCAAATTCAATGGCTGGGGATTGAAATTCGCTTCATGTGAGGACAATCTTATCACAAGCAGACTGGTTGGGAAGGGGCTTGGCGGCAAGAAAGCAGAGTACGCCAATCGTCTGAATTTCGTGCTCGAAGGAGGATCGATAGATGTGGATGGAGAAGGCACTCTTATGACTACCTCACATTGCCTGCTGTCGCCTAACCGCAATGGCGCATCAACCAAGAAAGAGATTGAGGAGGTACTGAAGGAAGCCTTTGGATGCGGCAGGGTGCTGTGGATGGACCACGGCGACCTGGAAGGCGACGACACCGACAGCCATATCGACACCCTTGCACGTTTCCTTCCTGGAAATGTCATCGCCTATTCAGCATGCGACCGGCGAGATGACAGTCATTACACCGAACTGAAGCTGATGGAGGAGGAACTGTCAAAATTCACAACCCTTGAAGGCAAACCTTACAGGATCATTGGCCTTCCTATACCCAATGCCATATATGATGAATCGGGGGCTCGCCTGCCGGCCACTTACGCAAATTTCCTTCTGATCAACGGCGCAGTTATTCTGCCTGTATACGGTGATGACAAATATGACAAGATAGCTGTAGAAAAAATAAAAGCGGCAATGCCGCTTTATGATATTGTCACTGTAGACTGTCGTGCCTTGATAAAACAGCACGGATCGCTCCATTGTGTTACCATGCAGATACCTGCCGGAGCATTAGTCTCAATTTAGGACCCTACGGGCGCTCAGGAAGCGTTTCTGGTAATAGCCATCGGTGAGACGGTTGATACTGATGCCGCCATGAGAAGCAGCATGAATAAATGTAATGTCGCCTGAATCATCCACATCGATGGCTATTGCAACATGCCCTACTCCACCGTTGCTGCGACGGCCAGTGAAGAAAAGGAGATCGCCAGGACGGACATCTGATCTGTCGATGCGTTCTCCTTGAGTTGCCTGAGTCCTCGATGAAGGATTTAGGTTGATGTCAAAGTTACGGAAAACATAGCTTGTGAAACCGGAGCAATCGAAGGCCGAAGGACCTTTGGCACCGGAACGGTAGGGTCGTCCTAGATATTGCTTGGCAAATGCTATCACCTCATCGGCAGCGGCATCCATGGCCGATACAGAAGAATCGTCTGAATCGATATTTAGAAATGCCGTAGTTGAGTCTATGCCGTCGGAATCGAATACAAAGCGCTCGTCAACAAAACTTTGAGCCGGAGACTGGCTTTCGCCAGGAGCAGAAAATATATTACTGATTGAAAGAAGGAAACAGGCTGAGATGGAGATAATTTTCTTCATGTAATATTTTTTTGTATGATTCGCAGCAAGGAATCAATGATGGTGATTTAGATTCGTGTTACGATTGTAACAATTCTTGATTTTCTGTTACAAAAGTAACAATTTTGTATAAATTGGCAAAACTCGTTTAATTATTTTAACTTAACAATACCATTATTTAACAATAAAAGGCCAAATCAGATATTCATGCCATATCGTAGCAGACGAAAAGGCCTGTCTGGAGCAAACGTCCAGCACAAGCCTTAATATCGTCATTAGCGCCATGGTCACCCCTGGTTATTGAACCGCAATCCGCACTCTTACTTTTCGCAAGGCATCAATAATTTGCTCCATACGCCTGTCGATTCCTTTCCTTGACAAATGATAGTCTGAATCGAACATTTCATCCCTTTCGAAGACTGCCGCTTCAGGTTTAATTGCAAAGGGATGTCCTTCAGCAGCAAGTCTCCTGTCTACGGTATCAATCTCATTATGGTAACGGTCGTAAAAACCACCATAAACCGATGGCGGAATTATCAATATTTCTACCCCTCTATCCTCCAACAGAGAAATGCATTCTAAAAATTTGTCAAAAGCAGATTCGTCGAACTCTCCTACGATATAATTCCGGTCAAGCGTTATGCTTTCAGCAGGATAAGTCCAATGTCGCGACTCATCACCATACTCATTAAACGAGAGTGAGGAATATTTATATAAGCTTGTGCCATTGCCGCTGTCACCCGGGAAATAACTCATGGCCAAGACCGACAAAGCATCCCCAAAACCTCTGCCCATCTCCGCATAGTTTCCGGCGTCAAATCGCTTGATTATATGTGGATACAATAGTGTGAGAATCGAGAGCGTCGACTTTTCTCCATGATAATTTCCATAAAAATGTTCGTATTCCGGAGAAATAACCAATATGTCACCCTGCCTGCTATATTCCATAGCATCCTCCATCATCAACCTCAGTCCCACCCCAGCTTGAATACCATAATTCACTGAATTGACACCGATAGAGTCCTCAACCATTTTGCCGTCAATTCCAAATGCCAAGTTACTTCCACCGATGAAAATGACGCGAGGAGCCGGAGTGTTTTTCAACATTGACTCCTTATGACCGTACTCGTCAAGATACACGTGAATGGTTTTGCCATGCCACCCCAGAAATATGACAACAAGCGACAATACGAGAAGAAAGAAGCATGCAAAACCAAGCGATCTGAAAAGAAACTTTTTCATAGGCTGAAGATAGTGCCCGACAATGCTCACCTATCGGCAACAGCAGCGTCCGGGTCAAGCAGGCAGGCATAATAATCAATCAAGGCCGCCCTTACGTCACGCGCATCGAACTTTTCTTCTATCTCTTTTCTCGCCAAATCACCCATTCCTGGAAGAATGCCTGGATTATCTATCAATTTCTTCATTGCCTCGTATAGAGCCTGTGAATCGTGAGGAGGCACGACCAATCCATTCTTTCCATCGCTGATGATCTCGCGCGATCCATTGATATCCGTTACCACTGACGGAAGGGAAAGGGCTCCGGCCTCAAGCACCACGTTGGGAAAACCCTCACGATAACTCGGGAAGACAAGTGCTTGCGAGGCAAAATAATAGGGGCGTAGATCAGTGACCCATTTTTCCGTGAAATGAATTGTGGGATCATCAAAGATTGTCCGGCGGATATCCTCAGGGAGATTCCCTCCTGTCTCCTCTATACCAACGAGGAGAAGATGGATGTTTCTGCCTTCGTTGCGCAGGCGGCTGTAGGATTGGATGAGTTCAGATATTCCTTTATCCTTCACCACCCGTCCTACAAATATAAAGGTGAAAGAATCATCGGGAATATCATAGTCCTTTCTTATGGAGCAAGCCTTATGCTCCACATCTTCATCCACCTTGAAATATTTGAGATCAATGCCTTTGATATTGCCATGATGAAGCACAGTCACCTCTTTTCCGGTGATGCCACATTTAATGAGATCGGAGCGCACACCCTCTCCTTCAGCGTGGATATGGGTGGCACAGGCACAAGTGATGCGGTCGGTGGTGGTAAGCACAAGGCGCTGCAGACCTTTAGCTGTAGGCGAAACGAGACCGGTAAAGCTATGAAGGCGCACAGGCACACGGGCTATCCTTGCAGCCACCATCGACAGCAGTCCGGCCTTGGGAGTGATACTATGCACCATATCCGGCCGCTCCTTTCGAAACAGTCGCACCAAATTGACAAGCGCACGCATATCGGACACCAGGGAGATCCGCCTTTCCATCTTCACAGACTGCACAGGAGTTCCGCGCCTTGCTACAAAATCCAGATCGGCACCGGGAGAAGATACGGCAAGCAATCGGTATCTCCCACGCAGCTCATCGAAGAGGTCAAGACAAAACGTCTTGAAAGAAAGAGGAACAGTGGACGTCCGGATAATCTTTTTCATAATCCGATTTTAGGGAAGGGAATAAAATACATCAGAAAGTGAGGTGGATCGACATGCCCATTCCATCAATAGAAGCATACGGATGGAGAGAGAGATTGTAGGAAGAGGGTTTGCTCACCACCACCTGTGTGGCGCCTTTGGATATTGCCGCATCAATAAGATTCGCCACATACAGTACTGCTGCGGAAGAGAATGATCCAAGGCGGAAATTCATCCACGCATGCTGCTTGCTCCGCCAGCTCGAAGCGAATTCCGGCTCCTTATAACGCATTTTTCTGGCATCGTTAGCTTTATAATTAAATAAGACACCAGCTCCAAGGAGAAATATCTCACCACCCATTATCACATATCCTTTTGCCTTCTGTCCCTTATAGAGCTGTCCTAATCCAGGAATCAGCGATTTAGCTACAGCAGATGAATTGTATTTCTTTGTCAGAGTGAAATCATCGAATTTCGGGGAACTTCCCGGTTTTGAAATAGCGTAAAGCTGATAATATTCATACTCGAACCTACCATATTCGTAATCATCAAATTGCGAGTACGTATCGATGAGTTCTGCAACAACTGTGACACGCTTGCCCACATGGGTGTTGTATGACACCTCGTAGGTCTTGAAAGGCTCCTTGGCTACAGTCTTTATCTCTATGGAATCAGCGAAATAGTGCTCGTCGACATATCGCATCAGCGAATTCTGAGCTTCTTTTTCTATTTCGTTGATATCCTGTCCATGATTGTGATAAATCCAAAACTCGTATGTGTCGTTGCTGCGTTTCTTATTTAGGTCTTTTACTCCTTTATCTACCCATCTTGGAGTAGACTGAGCCATAAGTCCCTCCCCCGACACGATAATGCAAAGTGCAATGAGTGCACACAAGCGCAGGACGCTAAATATTGCGACTCTCTTGAATTCGCTTTTGAGATTTTTTCCTTTCATAAATAATCAATCTAACTTTTTTTATCTACATTTTTCACAATTGTCCCCATATATAAGTCATCACCAATGTAAAAGCCATATATAAATAAAGGATTATGCCAATCTTCTGATCCTGATCCTCCCACACCGGAAGCATGATCAATGGGTAAGCTATGATTATCGGGTACATAAACCAAGACATATACGCAAACCTGTTGGAGAAATTTGAGCGAATAACCAAGATCCAGAATGCATTGCAAAGACAATACATCGTGCATAACGCGTTGTACCAGTTATCCGAAATCTGCTTTTTCACGCACACCCACCATGCCATCAAAACAGGCATTGAGCTATAGAGGAGGAAATCCCAGCGGAAACCTGTCGATGCAAATCCCTCCGAGGCATCTGCCGTCGCATACTGCGACATTCGGTCGTCGAACCCGAGACCGGCAAAAAAGCCGATGAAAAAACCTCCAGCCACCATCGACAAAGGTATACATGCCAACCAGAAATATATTGAATATTTTACATCCTTAAGCACATACAAGGCTGCCACACATGCTGCTATAGGCAAAGCCGTGCTTCGGTGGGTACCAAAAGCCAATGCACCAATAATACATCCCACAACATAATTGCCACTGAAGATATACGCTATTGCCAACAGCAATATATGGCAGGCTGCACCATTGCGTATACCATTAGTACCGAAAGTAAAGAACATCAGCGATGAAAGGACAAAGAGCGTGGCCAGCAATACATTATCGGGCATGAATTTCTTAACTGCAAACAGTACAGTCATAAAATAAACAAAATCAACCAGCGTAAAAAACCATTCCACCGAAAGATCAAGCGATTTACAAAGCACCATGAACCATTGCCACACCCATTCTCCACTCCAGTCAACCTGGACATCTCTGACCTCAAGATCCCAATATTCTCGTGCATAGTTGACGGTGTCACCAAATAACCTGGAGACCGGTCGTCCGCCAAGAAAAAAAGCGAACACAATGCACAATAATAACGGAAAGATGAAATCTGGCGCTCCCTTCTCCTGAAGGCTATAGCCTGGAGAATTAATGTATCTCAGACCCACGACGAATCCTATGATACATACCGAATAAATGAAAATCGGAAAATATTGGGAAGCTTCTATCATCGGCAGCCGTTATTCTATTCAGATCTCAGATTTAACAAAATTAGTCCAAAATTAGTATTTATTTTCCGAACAACAAAATTTTGCATCCGCAAAAATCTTTCCCACCAATAATTCTTCTTTTTTTTCATTAATTTCCAATAGGATATGACTATTTTTTTGGCTGATTCACTTTTTTTGTGTAAATTCACGGCAATAAACTACGATAATTTTACTTACATGAGACTCAAACATTTTTGTCTCTCGTATCTCTATCGTTTTTCGCTCAAAATCTCTTACGACAACAATAATTGAAAGTGTTCGACTAAAAAATATTTTTGAATATATGATTGACAAGGAAAAGATGGTGCTCGTGACGGGCGCTGATGGATTCATAGGCTCGCATCTCACCCAGATGCTTCTTGATGAAGGCTACTCCGTGAGAGCCTTATCGCAATACAATTCTTTCAACAATTGGGGGTGGCTCGAAGATGTCAGTGACCCCGAAGAACGTCTTGAGATAGTGTGCGGCGACGTGCGCGACCCCAATTTCTGCAGAGAAATCACCCGCGGATGCTCCACGGTGTTCCACCTGGCAGCTCTGATAGCCATCCCTTATAGCTATGTCGCACCCGACTCGTATGTCGATACCAACATAAAGGGAACACTCAATATGTGTCAGGCTGCAAGGGACTGCGGGACAAAGCGGCTAGTGGTGACTTCGACAAGCGAGGTTTACGGAACCGCTCAATACGTGCCAATCGACGAAAAGCACCCACGCCAACCACAATCGCCCTACTCAGCTACAAAGATCGGCGCTGACGCGATTGCCAAAAGCTTCTACAATGCTTTCGATCTTCCTGTTGTGATAGCACGCCCGTTCAACACTTACGGTCCGAGACAGAGCGCACGGGCCATTATCCCCACAATCATCTCGCAAATAGCAAATGGCGCCACATCCATAAAGGTCGGAGATCTATCCCCAACACGTGATTTCAACTACGTAGAGGACACTTGCCGCGGGTTCATTGCCCTGGCTCAGACGGAGGGAATCGAGGGCATGGATATCAATATCGCTACAGGAAAGGAAGTGTCAATGAAGCACACTTTGGAACTGATAGCCGAACTTATGGGAGCTGAGGTAAGGTACGAAACGGATGAAGCGAGGCTCCGTCCTGGCAAAAGCGAAGTTTTCCGTCTATGCGGCGACAACAGTCGGATCACGACCCTCACCGACTGGCATCCGCATGTTACTCTTGACGAAGGTTTGCGACGCACGATTGAATGGTTCACAAAGCCGGAAAATCTAAAAAAATACAAGAGTAATATCTACAATAGATAGTAAGCCCGGAAAAAAGAACGGTCCGTAGACAGCAATTTGTTTGTCTACGGACCGTTCTTTTTTTCATTGACTTATAATTGTAGGTCAACAAAAAAAACTGCAAACATCAAATTTGACATTTGCAGTTTTAAGTGTCCGAAATGAGACTCGAACTCACACGAGCGAAAGCTCACTACCCCCTCAA
>CAYZPI010000004.1:0-73454 GCA_964480085.1 uncultured Bacteroides sp.
TGTTTTTCAGCAGCTTATAAAAAGAGGCTGCGCCTATTTTGACACAGCCTCTTTTTTTGACCAACTTTCAATACTTATTTCATCAAGGCTATGGATCGGTTGATGAATTCTGAAAGATGTTCGCCTTTCAATAGACCGTTTCCAAGAAGAGCGAGATCGATAAGCTGTTTGATATCCGACTTACCAGCAGCATAATCAGAAATGATCCTTGTCTCCTTATCACGCAGATCGCTTACTGCTTTTTCAAGGTCCTTAACTTTCTGGTCTTCCTCAGCAGATAGTTTTCCATCCTTTGCAGAGGAACGTATATCAGAAATCTCCTTGTTCTTTGCTTCAATCTCGTTCGCAACAGGTTCAACATCGTTGCCGATAGCAGCCGTAGCCTCATTGCGGATCTTCACAATAAGAGGGTGCTCGGTATTGACAACCAGATTGTAGCTGTCAGGTAAAGAGCCGTAGAAACTCATGCCTGGCTGCATTGCCGCCATATCTTTCATTCTACGCATATACTCATCCTGAGTGATGACAATAGGTTTTGCAGTAGCAGATAAAGCCTCAAATGTCACAAGGAAATTGGCTTTATCCACTGTCGGAATCTGAGATTTAAATTCCGTGGTGAGAATGTTCCGTTGCAAAGCTGTAAGGTCAACTTGTTTTGATTCTACCTTACGGATGATATTGTCAACTACGTCACTGTCTACACGTACAAGGCGCGTCTTTTCTAACTTTTGTTCCAACAATCCAATAAAGTGATTGTCGAGCTGTCCGTCCATCAAGAGCACATTGTAGCCTTTCTCATTGGCTGCAGTAATATACGTATATTGCTCAACAGGATCTGTCGAATATAGGTATATGATATTGCCATCCTTGTCAGTCTGATCAGCCTCTACGAGATTTTTGTATTCTTCGAGAGTAAAATATTTGTTCTGTGTATCTTTGAGAAGAACAAATTTCATGGCTGAATCGCAGAACTTTTCATCGGTCAGCATACCATACTCGATGAACACCTTGATGTCGTCCCATTTTGCCTCAAAATCTGCACGATCCGCCTTGAACAGTTCTTCAAGACGTGAAGATACTTTCTTCGTAATGTATGAAGATATCTTTTTTACCGCCGTATCAGCCTGAAGATACGAACGCGATACATTAAGCGGAATATCCGGTGAGTCGATTACGCCTTGAAGGAGCATCATGAACTCAGGCACCACTCCTTCCACTGAATCAGTGACATACACTTGATTGCAATAGAGCTGGATACGATTTTTTGTAAGCTCAAAATTGTTATGTATCTTAGGGAAGAACAAAATGCCGGTAAGGTTGAACGGATAGTCGACATTAAGATGAATCCAGAACATCGGATCGTCCTGACCTGGATAGAGCTCATGATAGAAATTCAGATAATCTTCCTTTGTAAGCTGTGAAGGCTTCTTCATCCATTGAGGCTCAGTGCTGTTGATAACATTATCCTTATCTGTATCAACCATCTTTCCGTCCTTCCACTCCTGCTCTTTTCCGGATATGACCGGAACGGGGAGGAAGCGACAGTATTTCTTCAACAGTCCGTTGATAGTGGTCTGATCCAGAAACTGTTTATCGTCATCATCAATGTATAGCACAATGTCGGTACCACGCTCTTCTCGTGAACCATCTTCCATTGTGTATTCAGGAGAACCATCACAAACCCATTTCACGGCTTTGGATCCCTCTTTATACGACAATGAATTGATCTCAACCTTTTTAGCCACCATGAACGCAGAATAGAAACCGAGTCCGAAATGGCCGATGATATTGTTGGCGGAATCTTTATATTTCGATAAAAACTCCTCGGCGCCGGAGAATGCGATTTGATTTATGTACTTATCAATATCTTCCGCATCCATTCCTATGCCATGATCGCTAACAGTTAGAGTTCCTGCCTCTTTGTCAATAGACACTTTCACATTTAGCTCACCCAATTCACCCTTGTATTCGCCAAATGATGCAAGAGTCCTGATCTTTTGGGTAGCATCTACAGCGTTCGACACAAGTTCACGTAAAAAGATCTCATGATCGCTGTAGAGAAACTTTTTTATGACCGGAAAGATATTTTCCGTGGTCACACCAATTTTTCCTTGTTGCATGATTATTTAGTTTTATTGATATATTCGTTTTAAGTATATAACAAATATGCAAAAGGTGTGCCAAAAAAAAATCATGTCATATTTATATAAAAATTCCTAACTTCATTTAACACCTTTAGCTCCTTTAAGGCCACAGCCAAGCGAAAAGATATTCTGGTCGTATGACACGGTCTTCATCGACATCTCTCGCTTGCGCTTCAATGCCAACTGCACAAGTTTGTCCATCAGTTTATCAAAAGGAATTCCTGTTGCTTCCCAAAGATAGAATGACAGTGAGCCAGGGATTGTGTTAATCTCGTTGACGTAAATGTTGCGATTGTCTTTGTCAATAATCATATCGACCCTACTTACACCATGGCATGACAACACCCTGAATGTCTCTCCGGCAAGATACTGGATGCGCTTTGTCTCATCGTCAGGCAGTTCGGCAGGAATGCGTTTTTCTGATGCTTGCATCCCTTTAGCTCCTTTTGAGCCTCCCATGTATTTCTGCTCATACGACAGGATTTCTCCACTTTTTATAGGCTCCTCAAGTATCGATGTCTGGTATTCGTTACAGTCACCGAGAACCGAGCAGTTGATCTCCTGAAGATGCTGAACCATGTGTTCCACAATTATTCTTGATGAATATTTTTCCGCATCCTCAATTTTCTCGACCAACTGGTTCCGATCGGATGCGCATCCTATTCCTATACTTGAGCCGAGATTGGCAGGTTTTACAATCACAGGGTACTCAAGCTTCCCCTCAATTTTAGAAATAATATCATCTTTGTGCGCGAACCATTCCTTGTCAGTGAACCATACATAATCCACTACAGGCACATCGCATGCCTTAAGAATCATCTTCATGGTGATCTTATCCATACCGTTTGCAGAAGACAAGGTATTGCAGCCTGCATAAGGAACGCCTGTTGAGTCAAGAATTCCTTCGAATGTACCGTCTTCCCCATTGGATCCATGGAGGACAGGGATAACAACATCGAATTTCGTGGCGACAGGCGATTTAAACATTGAATGTTTTTTCTTGTAAAGATTGTAGTCGCCATACACTGGTATCATATACACCTCTTCACATTTGCTTAATAAAGCTGGAATATCGCGGTAGTTAGATATTTCAAAAAGAGCATCCCCGGTGTACCATTTCCCTTCCTTGGAAATATATACAGGTGTCACGTCGTATTTGTCGCGATTAATCGCATGCATTGCCTGCGATGCCGAAATCACAGAGATTTCATGTTCGGTGGATCGACCTCCGAAAAACACGCCAATGTTTGTTTTCATATTTTAGTAAATATAATCTTTTATAGCAGGTTGATAAATAATCATTTGTCAGACACTTATGGTCATTTGAAAGTATCCGGAAGATCGTTTTCATAAAGCACCGTGTCTCCTCGTTTAGCCATAGAGAGCATAATTTGCTGGGCTTGATTAAACGAATTGGCATAGTGCACTTTCGATTCGTCAATTCCTCCGTCTTTAAGGCCTTGAATTATTGCTTCTTTATTGTATTCTCCAACAATTATCACGACATCGGCAGAAGATGCTATCTTTTTCCCGAACTCCTCATTGAGACGAAACTGATCGCTGCCAAGCTCTATCATACCCGGGGTGATGATAATGCGCCGACCTTCTGTCATGCCTGAAAGCACTTCAAGAGCCATAGCCGACCCAACCGGATTGCTGTTATATGCATCATCGATGATTGTGATTCCGGCAGGAGTCCGCTTTATGCTCAACCGATGTTCGACTTGCTGAATTTTTGACACAGCATATTTTATCTTCTCTTGATCCATACCCAGATGCAAGGCAACTATTACTGCTGCCATCAAGTTAGACACATTGCATTTACCCACCAGTTTGGTGAACAAGGTGATGACTTCTCCATTCTTGTCCTCAATAGTAAATGAAGTGCCTTGTGGAGAATATTTGATATCCGTGGCCCAATAATCAGAACCATTGGATCTACCGACAGCATATCTGAAACATTTAACATTGTCGACATTACGGTTAGCTATCAACTCAAAGTCATTGTTCACCACAGCCATGCCATCTTTTGGCAATGCATCTGCAAGCTCGAATTTGGTCGCCTGAACATTTTCCAAACTTCCAAAAGATTCCAGATGTTGAGGTCCAACAGCCGTAATAATGCCAATCTGAGGATGCACAAGATCGCATATTTCCTTGATGTCATTTGGCTGTTTTGCTCCCATTTCAGCAATAAAGATCTGGTTATACGGCTTAATGTGCTCACGGATAGTCCGGATCACACCGAGAGTGGTATTATAATTACCGGGAGTCATCACTACATCGAACTCTTCAGAAAGAATCCGGTAAAGATAATGTTTAGTACTTGTCTTTCCATAGCTACCGGTGATTCCTATCACTTTGAGGTCTGGCATAGCGCTCAGTATAGACGATGCATCATCGTAGTATTTCTTATTTATTTGTTTTTCTATTGGCTTCAAAATAAAGTTAGACACCTTTATAAAGATATATGATACAGCGAAGCATAGGATCAATATTGCAGAAAGTGAAATTAAGGCAATCTCTAATGATTCGCTTGTGGTAAGATATATGACCATACCCAAAACAGCAGCGACTGAGACTACCAACAATACCGCTACTGAATAGATACGGATAGCTCTTTTCGTGAAAACCAGAGGCTTCTTATACTTTGTGGTGAGAAGCGCTATGGAGAACCACACCGAAACAACCGCAATCAGTGATAGAGAGACAACATCAGGTATGAATTTAAGAAAGGCAATAAAAAAACATGCCATGGCCACAAGGCGTGGTATTCTTGTACTCTCGCCAGACTCTGTCATCCATCTGGAATAACGGTCATTACGGTTGGAATTTTGCTGAAGCATCATCAAATCACGCTTCAATCCGAGGGTTGTGGCGATAAGGGCCAACACACATGTTATGATAGAATAAGCAAGCATTTTGTTTAGTTATGATAAATCATGTACAAAGTTACTGATTTCTTGTGATTTTTTTGCTAATTTTGCATAATAAAAAAACAAAACCAAAGAAATGGGTGAATTGACCAATAACTTACGTAAAAAGTATGCATCGCTATCCACTACTAAAGGCAGGCGGGCGCATTCTCTTTTTATGGCCCAAGGTACAAAATGTGTGCTGGACACAATTGGCTTTTTTGAGACAGAGACAGTTTTGGCTACACCTGATTGGATAGGTCTCCATCCGGAAATAGCAGAAAATCATGAAGTGACGTTAGTGAAACAGTCAGATCTTGAGAGGATCTCCACCTTGACCTCTCCACCCGACGTGATTGCAATATATTTTATTCCGGAACAAAGAGAATTAACACTTGGAAAAGGTCTCGCAATCGCACTTGATGGCGTACAGGACCCCGGTAATTTAGGCACAATAATACGTGTAGCCGACTGGATGGGTGTCACTGACATAATTGCCTCGCAAGACACTGTTGATGTTTGGAATCCTAAGGTTATCCAGGCCACTATGGGGGCCATTTCGAGAGTCAATATTTGCTACACTGACCTGCCCGTATTTCTTGACAAGTCCACCTTGCCTATATACGGGACCTTTCTAAATGGTGATAATATTTATAAGACTCCATTAACGGAAGATGGTATTGTTGTTATGGGCAATGAGGGAAAAGGCATATCGGACGAAGTTGCTCGATTCATAAAACATCGTCTTTTGATTCCCTCTTACCCACCCGGACGAGCCACATCAGAATCTCTTAATGTGGCAATAGCCGCTGCGATCACTCTTTCCGTGTTCCGTAGAGGGTTATTTTGATAATACTGCCGATATATATTAAATATGTATATAAGGGACTGTATATATCAAAAAAATCATTAACTTTGCACGATGCAAAATCTCTTTAATTTTTACCATATTAATCAAGTTCACGACAATGCTTTTTTCAATGACAGGTTTTGGGAGATCGATTGTAGAAACTTCCGGAAGAAAAATCACAGTTGAGATCAAATCTCTCAATTCCAAACAGATGGATCTTTCACTGCGCCTACCGCAACAATTTCGAGATAAAGAAAGTGAATTACGCAGCATAGTGGCACATACGCTGCAACGTGGTAAAGCGGATATGATTGTCAATGTCGAACCTCTTGGCATAAGCACGGGAGTTGATTTCAACCTCAATGTCATGAAATCATTAAAGGAACAGATCTTGAACCTTTCAAAAGCACTTGATATCCCGGAACCTAATGATTGGTACAGTCTTATGATGCGATTCCCGGATGTGCTTCATACAGATAATTCTGAAGCAAATCAAGATGAAATTGATGCTCTTTTGTCGGCTACACGTTCTGCTGTCGGATGCTTGATGGAACATCGAAGAAGTGAAGGCGAACGTCTGGAGGAATTTTTTTCCCTACGCGTTGAACGTATTGGTAAACTTCTTGATCGCGTGCCTGAATATGAGGGCGAACGCGTGGAGAAAATCAGGGCAAGAATCCAGGAGAATCTCAACCATATCAATTTCGGTGAATATGATAAAGGCAGATTCGAACAAGAGATGATATTCTATATTGAGAAACTTGATATCAATGAAGAGAAACAACGTCTTTCGCAACATTTGAGATATTTTTTGGAGACTATGACCGAACAAAATGGAGGCCAGGGAAAAAAATTGGGATTCATTGCGCAGGAAATGGGAAGAGAAATCAATACCCTGGGATCCAAGAGTAATCATGCTGAACTTCAAAAGATTGTTGTCATGATGAAGGACGAGCTTGAACAAATCAAGGAACAGGTTTTAAACGTGATGTAACCAGGAGTTATGAAAGAAGGTAAAATAATAGTAGTTTCCGCCCCTTCGGGCACCGGTAAGTCTACCATAATCAATGCCATTCTGAATAAGAACAAGTTCGACTTGAAGTTCTCCGTATCTGCCACCAACCGAGCCCCAAGAGCAGGAGAAATTGAAGGGGTGAGCTACAATTTCCTTACAACTGAACAATTTCTGACATTAATAGAAGAAAATGGATTTGTAGAATGGGAGGAGGTTTATTCCGGAAGGTATTATGGCACTCTGAAATCTGAAATAGAGAAAACTATCCATAATGGTCAAAATGTCATTCTTGACATTGATGTGAAAGGCGCAATAAACGTAAAAAAATTATATGGCGACAAGGCAATCCTTTTATTTATTCAACCACCATCAATTGAAATCCTTCGCGAACGTTTGGAAGGCCGGGGCACTGAAACAGCGGAGAGTCTTGCCCAAAGATTACGGAAAGCAGAATTTGAGCTCAGTTATGCTGACAAATTCGATGTCGTGATTGTCAATGATGATTTGTCACGGGCCATCGTTGATACTGAGAATCATATAAATTCATTTATAAATAAAAAATAACCATATTCAATGGAGAAGATAGGCATATTAGGCGGTTCGTTCAATCCTGTACATATTGGCCACATTATGGTGGCCGTATATCTTACTCAATGGAAAATCGTAGACAGAGTGTGGCTCACTTTATCGCCTCAAAATCCTTTAAAGGATTTCGATACACTTATTCCAGACCTAAAGCGTCTTGAAATGTTGAAGATAGCTTGCAAGGATGTAGAAAATGTCGAAATATGCGATATCGAGCTTTCAATGCCACGTCCTTCTTACACAATCGATACCCTGAAATACCTTTCCAAAAGGTATACAAACAAAACATTTAAACTGGTGATAGGAAGTGACAACTGGAATGCTTTTGACCATTGGAAAAATGGAGAGGAAATACTCGACAATTATGGTGTGATTGTCTACCCTCGCCCTGGTAAGGAGATAAAGAGCCAGTATGTCGATGGAATGGATGTAGTGCATTCCCCCTCAATAGATTTGTCAAGTACATTCATCAGGCAGGCAATCCTCAAGGGAAAGGATGTGAAATGCTATCTGCCAGTTGGAGTCTATGAGTATATAAAGGCCAATAATTTATATACCAAATAAATCTTGAAAGAATATGATAGCTCCGAATATTTTGGCGTTCATGGCCTTGGCAAATGAATATTGTCAAGCAATAGAAAACGCTCATCAGTATGGTCGAAATGATTTTGTCAACGAAATGCTTCGCCTGTTGCCACGCATTTATATAACGGTGTCCGACATACCGTACCCATCGATACAATCCGAAGTATCCTACATCCCCGATGCCCTTGAGGAAGATTATTACGAAACAGTAAGACGGAGTATGGAACAAATTATAGGAGAAGAAGATACGTATCTTGAAGTATTCGAAAATGACATGAAATATTCCGACACTCCAATTGGGGCAAGCATTTCGGAGAAGCTTGCCGACATTTTCCAAGTACTGTTCAATTTTATTGAAAATGTCAAGGACGCACCGGAAGAAATTATTATGGAGTCTGTTGACTCCGTGAAGGAGGATTTTCAGTCCTATTGGTCGCAGACTGTATGTAATGTGATCCGTCCGTTAAATGCTATAAAATATCAACAATTCATTTGATACCGGTATGATTGACTTGATTTCATTTTTGAATGAATCTCCTGTTAATTTTTTGGCTGTTTCCACGGTTTGTGAACAACTCGAACTAGCAGGTTTCATTCGATTATTTCCTTCCGAACGCTGGAATCTTGAAGAGAACGGTAGATATTATTTTACAAAAAACGACTCTGCCGTATTCGCATTTATTATAGGTAGCGATCCAATTTCCGGATACAAGATAATCTCTGCCCATAGCGATTCACCATGTTTTCGCATCAAGCCCAATGCGGAAATGCTCGGTGACGGAAAGGTGCTTCGACTGAACACAGAGGTATATGGCGGACCCATATTATACACTTGGTTCGACAGGCCTCTTTCGCTTGCCGGCAGAGTGATCCTTCGTAGTGATGATCCCTTATTTCCGGAATCACGATTAGTGAATTTCCGACGCCCCCTGCTCACTATCCCCCACCTCGCCATACATTTCAACCGCGAGGTCAACTCAGGAAATCCTCTTTCTAAACAAAAAGATATGATTCCAGTCATTGCTTTACTAAATCAAAAGGCAGAAGCGGACAATTTCGTCCTGAATCTCATAGCAGATGAGCTGGATATCAATATTGGTGATATCCTTGATTTTGACCTCAGTCTATATGACACCACACCGGCATGTCTGCTTGGCGTAAAAGATGAATTTATTACTTCCGGACGTCTTGATGACCTTAGTATGGTTCATTGTGCGCTATCCGCATTGATCGGAACAGCTGATACCATATCGTCAACGACAAGGGTTATGGCTATCTTTGACAATGAGGAGACCGGTTCGGGAACTAAGCAAGGAGCGGCATCGCCGTTGCTCGTTGACCTGCTCCGCAGGATTCAGATATCATTGGGTTATACTGAAGAGGATTATTTATGCTCAATAGAAAAATCATTCATGATCTCAGCAGATAACGCTCATGGCATTCATCCCAATTACCGGGAAAAATATGATCCGACAAATCATCCCGTACTTGGTGGTGGACCAGTGATAAAAATCAATGCCAATTGCAAATACATGACCGATGCTGATTCGGCTGCGGTATTCCGTACGATCTGCGAACGAGCAGCCGTGCCTTATCAATATTTCGTCAATCACTCTGATGTGGCAGGCGGTTCTACTTTAGGAAATATTCTTACATCTCAAATCCCGTTGAGAGGCGTGGATATGGGAGCTCCACTATGGGCCATGCATTCCATCAGGGAGACAGGCTCTATTGATGATCACATTTATACGGTATCTGCTTTCTCTGAGTTTTTCTCTATATAATTCAATATGGATTTACCCGAAGGCTTTCTAAGAGAGATAAGCAGATATCAGGAACTTGAGATTCTGAAGGAATCATTATTGACAGAGCCTTCTGTCTCTGTACGTTTTAACCCGCGGAAAGTCAGATTGCCTGATTATCCGGAATCATCTAAGGTGCCGTGGTGTAAGGAAGGTGTGTATCTGGATGTTCGTCCTCAATTCACTTTCGATCCTTCTTTCCATCAAGGTTGTTATTATGTGCAGGATGCTTCATCAATGGCCATCACTACCGTCCTTAGGCAATTGGCGGATTCTCCTGTTAAATATCTTGATGCTTGTGCTGCTCCCGGAGGCAAAACAACAGCTGCGCTATCAGTACTTCCTGAAGGTTCCGTAGTTGTGGCTAATGAATTCGATTTCAAACGAGCTGAAATCCTTGTAGAAAACATAGCCAAATGGGGAAATCCAAATGTTTTGGTGAGTCGAGGTGATACCAAACCATTCAGGAAGCTACATTCTTTATTTGATATTGTAGCTGTAGATGCTCCTTGTTCAGGTGAGGGCATGATGCGTAAGGATTCCCATGCCATTGAACAGTGGTCGGATGGACTTGTAAGACAATGTGCTTCACTCCAACGCGAAATCCTTGGTAATGTGTGGGAATCATTACGAGTAGGCGGTTACCTGATTTATAGTACATGTACATTCAATAGGAGTGAAAATGAAGAAAATGTAAAATGGCTTATTGATGAATATGACGCAACCTCTGTAAAAATCGACTCGCTTGAAATCAATCCTGCAGTATCGGGCGGAATCGAATGCCAATTTCCTTGCTATAGGTTTATCCCAGGCAGGATAAAAGGCGAAGGGTTGTTCTTGGCTGTCCTTCGCAAGACTGAGATGACGTCTCCCATTCCAAAGGAAAAAAAGCAACCTTTGATAAAGACTATTTCGGAAACGCAGATGGAGAGTTGGTTCACTGAAAAAGTGGAACTGTTAAGCATCGGAGATGAAATTTTCGCTCTACCGATGAGGAATGCATCTTTCTTGAAGTCCATGATAGGTACATTAGATGTATTAATGCCTGGAGTAAAGGCGGCTAAAAAGAAAGGAAAAGATTTTTTACCTGCTCATGAACTTTCATTATCTTCCATAATAGAACCAACATCTTTTTTGACGTATGAATTGAATATCGAAGAAGCAATCCGTTATCTAAGACGCGATTCACTTACCTTTCCCCAAAGCATTGACAAAGGAATCGTATTATTAAAATACAATAATCTTCCTTTGGGATTTGTAAAAAATATTGGGTCAAGAGCAAACAATCTGCTGCCAAAATCTTGGAGTATAAAAAATTGCTTAAATGACGTGTCTTCGTTGATAAAAGTCATCTAAGCACTTTAAATATATGAATTCATACGCAAAAAATAGATAAAAATGATATGAAAAAGCCGATCTTCACTGCTATATCATTAGCTATAGCATCAATAATATATGCCACCGAACTACCTCCTCATGAGGATGTAATTTCCATCATACATAAAGTTAATCGTCATTGGCAAAAATCTCATCCCGAACATGGAAGGGCTTTCTGGGATAATGCAGCATATCATACCGGAAACATGGAAGCATATTTCCTTACCGGAGATACTGATTTCCTCGCTTATAGCGAAGGCTGGGCCAGGCATAACGATTGGAAAGGAGCTAAAAGTGATGAAAAAGATAGGTGGAGAGGAGATTGCTATGGCGAAGGAGATGATTTTGTGCTTTTCGGTGACTGGCAGGTATGCTTCCAGACTTATGCTGATCTTTATAATATAAAACCGGCCAACTATAAAATATCCAGAGCTAAAGAAGTTATGGAATATGAGATGTCGACTCCACGCAATGACTATTGGTGGTGGGCGGACGGTCTTTACATGGTGATGCCGGTGATGACTAAGATGTATCGGCTCACCCAAAATCCTTCATATCTCGAAAAGCTCCATGATTATTGGGAATACGCCAATTCCATCATGCTTGATAAGGAGACCGGTCTATATTACCGTGATGGAAAATATGTGTATCCGACTCATAAAAGTGTGAATGGGAAAAAAGACTTTTGGGCACGTGGCAACGGATGGGTTCTGGCGGCCTTTGCGAAAGTTCTTAAAGAGCTTCCTGAGGATGATCAATATCGCCAGCAGTATCTCAATGCGTATGTAAAAATGGCAGAGGCGGTGGCTGATTGTCAGCAGCCGGAAGGATACTGGACACGGAGTATTCTGGATCCTGAGCATGCGCCAGGACCAGAAACCAGCGGTACAGCTTTTTTTACTTATGGATTGCTCTGGGGAATCAACAATGGCATTCTTGATGACGATCAGTATTTTCCTGTAGTTATGAAAGCTTGGGATTATCTTTCCAATGTGGCTCTTCAGCCTGAGGGAAGCATTGGTTATGTCCAACCAATTGGAGAAAAAGCGATTCCTGGACAAGTTGTGGATGCTAAATCCACGGCGAATTTTGGTGTAGGTGCATTTCTCCTTGCCGCATGCGAAATGGCCAGATATATTGAAAATCAAGATAAAAAGATCCGTGTATTCGGCCAAATATACCCTGAAAGATACGATGATTTGGCTTGGGAAAACGATATTGTTGCATTCAGGACTTATGGACCTGCTTTGAATAGTGACAAATTGTATGGTTACGACATCTTTTTAAAGAGAAATACTTCCGAACCGGTTCTGCCCAAGATGTATGCGGATTTCTTCAATGGCATATCTTATCATGAAGATCACGGATACGGCCTTGATTGTTATGAAGTAGGACCTACTCTCGGTGCAGGAGCGACAGCTATAGTGGACAATGATGGTTCGCTCGTGTATCCTGGATGCTATCGCAAATGCAATATTCTTGTCAACGGTCCTAAATTATTCATTGCGTCTCTTCTCTTCAATCCTGTGGTTGTCGATGGAGATACTATCACGGAAGAACGTTTTATTAAGCTTGAAAGCGGATCGAACCTCAACTCCACTGCAGTGGTATATCATGGAGCTTCCAAACCGCTGAAGATTGCCGTTGGCATCGCTTTACATGACAACGGTGATATCGTTATTGACAGAGATAACAGATATATGGCATACCTCGAACCTACACAAGGATCGAATAACGGAAAAGTTTTCATTGGTGCGTCTTTCCCTTCCAAGGTAGAGTCAATCAAGAAGATTTATAAAGATGGTGTGTCGCAACTCCTGGCAATCTCAACCGCCTATCCACATGTCCCATTCTCATATTATTGGGGTTATGGATGGGACAAGGCTAATGTTCAAGATATGGACAAATGGATTGGCATTCTTGAGAAAATATCGGATGGTAATCAGAAATGAGCGGTGAGCCCCACTGAGTACGATATATAGGCATCATAAAATTCTTCAGAGACCACGCCTTCCATATTGTCTCCGGTAAAAGTGCAATCGATTTGGAAATCAAGATTTAGAAATTTGCACAGTTTGAAATCAAGGATTCCACCGATCATGACTGTAGGCATTATGTGTGAGTCCCTGTCCACCTCGTACCATCCGGCATCAAGATAGCCACTTTCCCAACTCCACCATTCGGAATATTTGCTGTAACCGGTGGTCACGTTTGCCCCTATTCCACCCATGATATATAGATTGAACACATCGCTGGTGCGATTAGGAATGAAATTGACGACATTTAGCATTGCATCAGCTTCTAAGCCAAAACAACTGTAGCCATAAAAGCCATCGCGGGGAAACATATCGAAATATTTATCTGGATACACATCACGCAGCGACAAAGTTTCAAGATTCACACGCGAATATAGCTTTAGATATCTTGCATTGATTCGGCCACTGAATACCTTGGAAAAATCTTTGCCCATAAAAAAAGACAGTGATGAACCGTTGGCATTCTTGAAATCCGAAAATACGTTATAGCTGTCATCTCCGAATGCCAACGCACCACCGCAATTGAACCCCGCGAACCAATCTTTTTTATTTATATTCTCACTTTCTACTGAGTCCTGAGCAATTCCCGGGATAGTGGATAAAGCCAACAGGAAAGCAAGCAATAGTTGTCTTTTTCTCATTAATTCGGATTATGATAGCTGTTAAAAAATTGAAAATTGGAGCTTACAGTAATTATTGCAAGCTCCAGATGATTTTTATTTTCCAAACATTTTCCCAAGGCCTCCGAGCATATCACCGGCTTTGCCCTTTATTTCTTCGATAAGGCTTTCTTGAACCCCATCACCATCAAGGTCGCCTATCAAGCCGCCTTCTGTCAACTTGCTAACAATGTCACTGAAAGAGATTTTACTTAAATCCATGCCCTGAAGCATTTTTGTGACCTGAGGAACATTAAGGGAGCTCCCGAATTGGCCTTGGAGTTGGCTAATGATTTGTTGAATATCCATAATACCTGTTTTTTAGTAGTTCTTTCGCAAAGGTACTAATAAAAACATTATGATGCAAATTTTCTCGACCACAATATTATATCATAATAAACTGAAAATATTTGATAAAATTAAAATAATCTTGTAAATTTGTAAAAATTATTCAACTCTTTATTTTATGATGAAAAATTTATTGACTGCGTGTCTATCTTTGACCACTTTGGCAGCTGTAGGTCAGATGCCTATCGTCCAGACGAAGTACACTGCCGATCCCGCCCCGATTGTTCGTAATGATACCATATTTCTTTACACCTCACATGATGAGGACAATGCAGAAGGTTTCTTGATGAAAAACTGGCTCCTCTATACATCCACTGATATGGTGAACTGGCAGGACCGTGGTATAGTAGCCTCCCTCAAAGATTTCAAATGGTATGATGGTGACAATGGTGCATGGGCCATTCAAGTAGTGGAGCGCGATGGAAAATGGTATATGTATTGTCCTATACATGGACATGGTATTGGTGTCTTGGTGTCAGATTCTCCTTACGGACCCTTCACTGATCCACTCGGAGAGCCTCTTATCTGGCAGAAGGAACATTGGTACGACATAGATCCGACAGTGTTTATCGACAATGACGGGCAAGCATATCTTTACTGGGGTAATCCCAATCTGTACATGGTGAAGCTCAACGACGATATGATTTCGTATTCTGGTGATATCGTACAACATCCGGCTATCACAGATTATCAGGAAGGCCCATGGTTCTATCGCCGTGGCGACAACTATTATCTGGCATTTGCATCCACATGCTGTCCGGAAGGTATCGGATATGCAATGAGCAAATCTCCTGTCGGCCCATGGGAGTATATGGGACATATAATGAACCATACCGACCGCACGCGTGGCAATCATCCCGGAATAATCGATTACAAAGGTAAAAGTTACCTGTTCGGTCAAAATTCCGAATTGCTAAAACTGGAACAACCGGAGTATCTTGAACGTCGGTCGGTAAGCGCTGCAGAAATGCATTATAATCCGGATGGAACAATTCAGGAAGTACCATATTGGTTCGACAACGTCCTGCAACAGATAGAGCCCTTCGATCCATATCGCACTGTAGAAGCAGAAACGATGTCATGGGGCTATGGTCTTCGCACAACACCCCGTAATCCATGGGCTAAAGACAAATGGAATCAGCTTGTTACCGCTATTGACGACGGTGAGTTCATCAAAGTGAGTGGAGTTGACTTCGCAACGGGCGCAAAAGAGTTCTCTGTCAATGCGCAATGCCCTCTCTATGGTGGAGTAATTGAATTGCATCTTGATGATGTGGATGGACCTAAGATTGGAGAGGTGACTATATCCGGCACAAAAAATAAAATTGAGAAATTCACCATACCCGTAAAGACAGTGTCAGGGGTACACGACCTCTTCCTTGTTTTTAAAGGGTCAAAACAACAAAAACGCAATCTTTTCAACCTTGATTCATGGGAATTCAAAAAATAATAAAGATTATTTCCGTTCTATTTCTTTCTTTCTTTTCTATTCAAGAAACATTCGCAGTCACCTCTCCAAACGGCAGGATCTCTGTTGAAAAGACAATCGACGGTCTATCAATTTCATTTTCTGGCCAGCAGGTCTTGGTCTATAAATGTGGGGAAGTCGCGAATGTAATCAATAGAGGACAGTCAGAAATTGGATATGAGATGTTGACTGGAAAAAGACGGAAATGTAAGAATGCATTCACGGATGTCGACATCCTCCTGTCAGATGGTGCTGAGATAGATGTGCGCGTCTACAACGATGGTGTGGCATGGAAACCTAATGAGATGTCGAAGGTTGTTGTGGTAAAACCTAAACACAATTGGATTCAGGAATGGGTGCAGCCGTACGAAGAATTCTTTCCCCTCGACAGGGTAATAGAACCGGGAAAAAGATGGGCATTCCCTGCTCTATTCGAATATTCCGACAATGTATTTATGCTCCTTACAGAATCGAACATCAGTAAGGATGGCGCTTCATCAAGCTTGTTCAGCACAGATATTCCAATGAGCTTTGAAATCTGTACTGAGGGTCCAGGAGAGTACGGATGGGTAACTGCTATTATTGGTACACTTAATGATATAGTCGAATCAACACTTGTGACTGATAATTCCACCGGTTGTGATTTAGCGGATACGGCATGGATCAAGCCGGGAGTGTCCTCTTGGGTCTACTGGGCTTACAACCATGGATCAAAGGATTACGAGATAGTGAAAAAATACATTGACATGGCAATTGCCCTAAAATTGCCATACGTCCTAATTGATGCAGAATGGGATGAAATGCAAGGCGAGCACAATATTGTCGAACTTCTTGATTATGCTAATGCCAACGGAATCAAGCCAATGATTTGGTATAATTCTTCTATCGGATGGATTGATGGAGCACCAGGTCCCAAGTTCAGGCTCAACGATCCCGTTAAACGCGAGCAGGAGTTTGCCTGGTGTGAGAAAAATGGAGTGAAAGGAGTGAAAATCGATTTCTTTTCCGGCGACAATAATCAGAATATGAAATATATGATTGAGCTGCTCGAGAGTGCTGCCACTCACCATCTTCTTGTAAATTTCCACGGAGCAACTCTTCCAAGAGGCTGGCAGCGTACTTACCCCAACCTCATCAGTACTGAAGGAGTCTATGGAGCCGAGTGGTACAATAATGTCCCGACATTCACTGCTGTGGCAGCCCGTCACAATGCCACATTGCCCTTTACACGTAATGTTGTTGGTTCTATGGATTACACTCCATGCGCATTCTCCGACTCCCAACATCCACACATCACTACACATGCTCATGAACTTGCTCTCACTGTGCTTTTTGAATCAGGTATACAGCACATCGCCGACTGTCCGGAAAGCATATTTGCTCAACCCGAAGAGATTCAGAATTTCCTGTCTGCATTGCCCACAGCATGGGACAATACATCATTCTTGTGTGGTTATCCGGGAGAATATGTTGTAATTGCACGTGAGAATGGTGACCATTCATATATTGCAGGTATTAATGGCAGTGATGAGGAACGAACCATCGAAATAGATACTCAAAATTTGCCTGCTGACCTTCGAAATAAGAAAATCACATTATTTGCTGATGGAGACGATACGCCTTGGCAAATCAGGCAGATTGACCATATACCCAAAACTTTAACCTTGAAGGCGCGCGGTGGTTTCGTCATAAAAACAGATTGACATTTTTTTCTTATTTTAATATTAGCCCTGGAGAAGTTGACTACAAAAGTGTGGCTTCTCCAGGGCAATATTGTTATATGGCTATTATAGGATCAAAAAATCTCTTTGGCAACTTTATATACACTGTCTGAGGCCATCAGGGTGTAAAAATGGAGTGCCGGCACTCCATGTTTGATTAGTTCCTTACATTGATTGACACACCATTCCACTCCCACTTGCTTCACCTCGTCGTCGTTACGGCATGATTCTATTTCTAAAGCAAAAGGTTCTGGTATATCCGTATGAAATACCCGAGGCAATACAGTAAGCTGATTTTTCAGTACCACAGGCTTGATACCTGGTATTATCGGAACATTAATTCCCTCCGCACGACATCTTTCAACAAATGAAAAATATCTCTCATTGTCAAAAAACATCTGAGTAACAAGGTATTTAGCTCCATTTTCTACTTTCTCTTTGAGATGTCGGATATCAGATGTCATGTTAGGGGCTTCCTCATGTTTTTCAGGATAGCAGGCCATTCCATATTCAAAAGGAGTCTCTATCCCTTCAAGCCTCATACCGTCGAGTCCTATTCCTTTATTGAAGAGATTGACCTGCGACTGAAGGTCCGTAGCATACTCATTGTAAAGATATTGATTTTCTCTCGTTGGCATTTCCATATTTTTTGAGTCTCCTCTCAAAAGGAAAAGGTTAGTTATGCCAAGGAAATTCAGATCGAGCAGCGCATATTCAGTTTCCTCTTTGGTGAATCCTCTGCAGATGATGTGTGGAACTGCCGGAATACCATATTTATATTGTATGGCTGCAGCCACTGCTACAGTTCCTGGACGCTTTATCAGGCTTACTCGTCGATGCGTTCCATCCGGAAGCGGTTGATAGATGTATTCACTGTGATGTGACGTGATATTGATATTGGATGGAGAGAATTCTCTAAGTTTATCAATCACGTTGTAAACCTTATAGATGCTGTTGCCTTTTAGAGGAGGGAGGATTTCGAAAGAGAATTTTGTCATTTTTGCTATCCATTCATAAAAAAGAGAAAAGTCCCGGCCAACATGATTCCGGGACTTAACTCTTAAATAGTATTCAATTATTCGTTACCAATTACTTTGTCCGATATTACACGTCCATCCGAAAGCGTGATTATCCGTAAGCTCACGCCTTTCCCTGGAGTTGAAAGTTTGCGTCCGTCCAAGGAGAAATATTCAATTTTTATTGGTGTAAACTCATTATCGACTGTAATTTCTGAAATTCCGGCCGATACATACTCCGGATAATACTCGTCAATAGCTTCGATATTATCGGCATTACCTGATTTCATAATATCTTCCACCAATGAATTGATATATATTTCAACATTACTATACCAACCTCTCTGTGTGTCTATCGTAAATAGGGCGGCATCAGCAGGGTCGTTTGGATCGAGACCGTTGGCAATTTCCCAGTAATCAGGGATACCGTCACCATCTGTATCAAATGAGGCATCACGTGAATTTGATGCCACTGAATAATCTCCCTGATCAGCCACAACATCAATTATTCCCGCCAGTTTAGTGATGCTTCCCTTGTAAACCGCGGTGCCAGTGGCCGCCTCTTCGAAATTCCGGAGGTCTACCATATCACGGTCAAATGAGGCGCCGCCAAAAGCAAGCACTTTTTCATACGCCGTTGGTGCATCATGTGTGGTGACAGCAGCTGCTTCAAATGGCTCATCAAGACGAAGACGGATACAATTGATTTCTTTATCAATAATATTTGTTGCATCCTGCCCGAAATAGTCGTGAGGATCCTTAATATATTTCTCTCCGCTTACCGTCACAAGTCCACCATCGTAGTCTACCCCTTTCCAATCGTAATTCTCTGGTGTGGACGCAGCTGCTACGTAATTACCTTCAATAAAATACCTGCTGGCCAGACCATAAAGCTCGGGATGATTTTTGTCTGAGTTGCCGGAGGATGCCACAGAAACTTGCGTGACTCGGGTTTTGTTTTTTGTAGCCGGACCGGCCTTGTAATAATTGTTTATCATATTGATGTAGCCTCCACCGGGACCTCCATAGCATCCATTGCCATTACCCCAGTTGTACATCACACAGTTGCGGAAATCAACTCGTTCGGCCTGGACGGTATTCTCATAGAGGGTCTTGTCATAGCCTTGCCAAGAGTATCTGGCACCGTTGAAGCGCGGCGCACGGTTCTGCATGTGGGCAAGGAAATTGTGATGGAACGAAGCCCCTTTACCTCCCCAGATGCCTCCGTAAGAGTGCTCGCTCTTTCCATGCCCGGCATTGGCAAGTGCCTCAGACAGGGCGCACCACTGCATTGTGAAATCTTTGTTGTCGTAATAAGAAGCAATTTCATCTATACTCCAGCTAAACGAGCAATGGTCCAGCAGTATATTGTTCTTTTGGCGTTGCCATGTGGCATCTGCGCCATCATTGACATTCCGTTCCTGTCCGCGCCTGATTCGTATGAATCTCCATATATTGTTTTCACTTGGACGGACAGTATAATACCGTAAAGTGATTCCGCCTTCCGGAGCCGTCTGACCTGCTATAGTGGTATTTGCTCCGACAGTAAGGTCAGATTTTAATTCTATTACACCAGATACGTCGAACACTATGATTTTTGCCTTACTGCCTTGCACGGCCTGACGGAACGATCCTTCGCCAGAATCGTTGAGGTTGGTGACGTGACGCACTTCCCCTCCTCGACCGCCGGTAGTGTATCTGCCATACCCTTCAGCACCGGGAAATGCGGGAGCCATATCTTGAGCCAATATTGGTAATGTGCCAAGGGCTGCCGCTGCAATGATGGAAATATGTTTTTTCATCGATTTTTTTATGATTGGTTAATTTTAGATTGTTTCATACTACAAAGTTAGTAATTTTTTTCTCAAAGTAATAGAAATAGTCTTAAATGAGCACCATTTTAACAAATAATTTAGTAATTTTGTGACTCAATTACACATGAAAACATTTTAATATGAAGCAAACAATTTTAGTGACGGGTGGCACCGGATTCATCGGCTCCCATACAACCGTTGAACTTATCAATGCGGGATATGGGGTTGTCATAGTCGACAACCTTTCCAATTCCAACGAAAACGTTCTTGAAGGAATTGAGAAAATCACTGGAGTGCGTCCGGTATTCTATAAGGCAGACTGCTGTGACTTAGAAGCAATGGATAAGATATTCTCAGCTCATCCCATTCAAGGTATCATCCACTTTGCGGCAAGCAAAGCTGTGGGTGAAAGCGTAGAGAAACCTCTTTTATATTACAAGAATAATATTGTTTCTCTTGTAAATCTGTTGGAGCTTATGCCGCGACACAATGTCAAGGGGATAATTTTCTCTTCAAGTTGCACCGTTTATGGTCAACCCGATCCGGAAAATCTTCCAGTCACGGAAAACGCCCCTATCAAGCCGGCTGAAAGTCCATACGGAAACACTAAACAGATCAACGAGGAAATTATTCGTGACGACATCGCCAGCGGTGCTCCAATCAAGGCTATCTTGTTAAGATATTTCAATCCTATCGGATCTCATCCTTCAGCAATTATCGGCGAACTTCCTAATGGTGTTCCTATGAATCTTATTCCGTTTGTGACACAGACAGCCATTGGAATCCGCGATCAGCTGAAGGTGTTTGGCAACGACTACGATACCCCCGACGGAACCTGTATTCGCGACTACATCTATGTGGTTGACCTTGCAAAAGCACATGTAAAGGCTATGGAAAGAGTTCTTGATACTGATAGTCCACAACTTGAAGTGTTCAATGTTGGTACCGGTCGTGGTGTCAGCACCAAAGAAATTATCGATGCGTTCGAAAAAGCCACCGGTGTGAAACTTAATTGGACTTATGCACCACGCCGTGCCGGAGATATTGAAAAAGTGTGGGCCAACCCTGACAAGGCCAACAATGTGCTTGGATGGAAAGCGGAGACTTCACTTGAAGACACATTGAAATCGGCTTGGAATTGGCAGAAACATCTACGTGAACAAGGTATACAGTGATCCAAAAACCGTAAATCAATATATTTTATGAAACCTACACTTTATGTGCTTGCTGCCGGAATGGGTAGCCGATATGGTGGACTTAAACAACTTGATGGCGTAGGTCCCCACGGAGAGACAATAATGGACTATTCGATTTTCGATGCCATTCGTTCGGGATTCGGGAAGGTAGTGTTCGTGATTCGCAAGGATTTTGAGGCTGATTTCAACGATAAGATACTTTCAAAATATAAAGGTCACATTCCGGTTGAGGTTGTTTTCCAATCAGTGGATAAGCTTCCCGAAGGATATGTTTGTCCCGACGGCAGGACAAAGCCATGGGGAACCAACCATGCCGTGCTTATGGCTAAAGATGTGATTAAAGAGCCCTTCGCTGTGATCAATGCCGATGATTTCTATGGTCGTGACGCTTTCCGGGTTATTTCTGAAGAGCTGTCAAAACCACATGACAAAAATGGCGATTACTGCATGGTTGGTTTCCGTGTCGGAAACACTATGAGTGAGAATGGCTCAGTAGCCCGCGGTGTATGCGAGAATAATGATGGGCTTCTTACCTCGGTCGTGGAACGAACAGCCATTGAATATAACGACAAGCATGAGATTTCATTCATCGACGAAGAAGGAAGAGAACAGATCCTCGATCCTAATACTCCTGTGTCTATGAACATGTGGGGATTCACTCCCGACTATTTTGAGTTCGGAGAAAGGGAATTCAAAAAATTCCTTGACAAGAATCTTGACAATCCCAAAGCTGAAATGACGATTCCTCCTTCGGTTGACCCCCTCATAAATTCCGGAGAGGCTACAGTGAAGGTTCTCGACACGACATCTCGTTGGTTTGGCGTGACCTATGCCAAAGATCGTCCGGATGTCGTGGCAAAGCTTGCCAATCTACATGCAAAAGGCGAATATCCTGAGAAAATGTTCTGATCAACAACTTTACGATGAAAATTTTACCCGTATTTGCAGCTGCCGCACTCACTTTTGCCAGTTGCAATCCGACTCAAAAAATTGAGAACCCCGGCGCACCAACAGAAGATGATGTAATCCTGCATGCCTGGACATGGTCGTTCGACACCATAGCGGCCAATATGAAATCAATTGCTGATGCAGGATATGCGTATGTTCAGACTTCTCCCGCCCAAGCCTGTTATATAGGCGAAGACGGCGGAATGGCACTTTTCAGTTCTGAAGGTGATTCTATCCGGGGCAAATGGTATTACTATTACCAACCTACTGACTGGACCATAGGAAATTATATGCTTGGGACCAAAGCCCAGTTTGCGGCAATGGTAGATAGTGCCGATAAGTATGGTGTCAAGGTGATTGTGGATGTCCTTCCTAATCACACAGCAGTTGACCACACAAAAGTCTTACCCTCACTTGATAATGCTGTTGGCGGACATGAGAATCTTTTCCATGCCAATGGATTCACAGACATCAAAGATTACAACGACCGTCTGGAATGCACTACGGGTAAAATGGGTGGTCTTCCTGATGTAAATACTGAAAATCCTGATTTTCAGAAATATTACATGACTTACGTTAACGACCTCCTTTCTTTGGGTGTGAAAGGATTCCGTTATGACACAGCTAAGCATATAGGTCTTCCATCCGACCCCAAGGACCCGAAAGCCGAAAGAAATAATTTCTGGGATGTCGCTACAGGCAGAGAAGCTGTGGATGGTATTAGCCTTGCCGTACCTGCAGATAGTCTTTTCATCTATGGAGAAGTACTGCAGGACAAAAATGTCAAAGAGACCGAATATTCCGAATATATGCGCCTCACCGCAAGTGGATACGGTCACGCATTACGTTCGGTGCTCGAAGCTGGCAACACTAATGCCGATAGCCTTGCGGATTGGCACCATCCGGTGATTCCTGATAAGCTTGTGACATGGGTTGAAAGCCATGATACATATTGCAACGAACATGAATCGGCAGGTCTCACAGACGATCAGATTCGGACAGGATGGGTTTTCCTCACTGCACGTCAGCATGGCACACCTTTGTTCTTTAGTCGACCGGCCGGAAGTTCACGAGAGAACTACTGGGGGAATAACCTTATTGGAGCAAGAGGAAATGATGAATTCTTCAATCCTGAGGTGGTGGCCGTTAACAAATTCAGAAAGAATATGTCTGGACAGCCGGAGACCCTGTTCTTTTCAGAGGATGGAGCCATTGCAGAGGTTGCACGCGGAAATGCGGGGGCTGCCCTTGTCAATTTCTCCAATGAACATCAGAAACTCGATATATCCACTACTCTGCCTGACGGAACCTACACCGATGTCTTAGGCAAAGCCGAATTCACAGTAAAAAACCACAATCTCACGGGCGATATGAATCCTCTGACCACATATATTATTTATGTAGAGTGATATTATTGAGTGGAAAGATTCTTTTTGCGGGAGTATGGTATTTGTACCACACTCCCGTTATTTATTTGTAGAAATGCCATCCTCCTGCTCCGCTCTCAAGAAACACTTGAACTATTACAATTTCTCATTTAGTACACAAAATCAATGTTAATAAAACATTTCTTATTTTTCATCGTTATTTATATATAGTATAAATTTAATTTTGATATCATGCTTACTAACAAACGTCAAATCAAGAAATACATCAATCGCGTATGCGAGGATGTAGCTCAAGAAGTACTTCCAACGGCTGTATGTGCCAAGGCAATTACCAATGAGGAAGCGGAGAATATCCTGACAGATCTCTCAGTCATTCAGACTAAAGCTCTTTCTCGTCTAAATATTTCATTTGATAAGGCTCCGGACTCATTCGATAAGGTACAAGCTTACAAGAGTGCAAAAGGCTCTTATTACCGTCAGGCATATAATAAGCTCATTGATGAATTCAACAATGAGGTTCAGAAACTGATTTCTCCCATCAACAAAGCTGTCTCAGGCAAATAATCCGTTTGGAAATGAATCTCAGTGCTCGGATCCTACAATTATTTGGATGGAAAGTGGAGGTGAAAGCTCCAAACTATGATAAATGTCTGATATGTGTGGCACCTCACACCAGCAACTGGGATTTTATCTTGGGATTGTTGGCATATAACTCAGTGGGTAGAAAAGCAGGATTTCTTATGAAGGAATCATGGTTTTTTTTCCCACTGGGGTATTTTTTTAGAGCATTAGGCGGTATCCCGGTACGCAGAAAGAACAAGAAAGGTTCTTTGACAGAGGAATTGGTAAAAAAATTTGGAGCTTCTTCGCATCTTCAAATTGCCATCACTCCTGAAGGAACCAGAAAACGTACAGCTAAATGGCATACAGGTTTCTTGCAGATTTCAGTAAAAGCAGGAGTTCCATGTGTACTTGGAGCTATTGATGCAAAAACGAAGTCAATTTATGTCAACGATGTGTTCTTCCCCACTGGCGACATAGAAAAAGACATGAGGGATATCAAACACTATTACAGCGGTTTCACTGGCATTTATCCTGAAAAATTCACTACCGAAGAATCATGAGCTTTCCTGATAATCTAATTGTAGCGGTATTGTCCTTAGATATTGTTCGAGGCGATAAAAACGCAAATTTCACAAGATTGGAGAATTGTCTCTCTCAATTACCTCAAGGCACCGATCTATTAGTTCTACCGGAATTATTCAGCACAGGTTATATAAAGGAGGAGACAGAGGCCAAGAGTCTGGCAGAAACCGAATATGGTGATTCCATACAACGACTGAAAAAGATTGCGTCCGACCGTAATTTGGCGTTGTGTGGTAGTTTTCTATCCAATACCGCCCACCTTCTGTTCAACCGAGCCTTTTTCATTGAACCGGATGGCGAAATTTCATTCTATGACAAGCGCCATCTTTTCTGTATCAGTGAGGAATCAAAGGTATGTCACAGGGGTGTTCGATTGTCTCCTGTTGTCAGATATCGTCGATGGAACATTGCTCTGGCAATTTGTTATGATATTAGATTCCCGGCGTGGCTAAGAAACAAGGATAATAAATATGATCTATTGGTTGTTCCTGCAAACTGGCCAACGAAACGCCAATATGCCTGGGAACATCTACTAAAAGCAAGGGCAATAGAAAATCAGGCTTACGTAATAGGAGCCAACCGTTCGGGTGAGGACAGTTTTGGACAATACGACGGTTCTACATATATCGTCGACTATATGGGTAAGACCATGGGCGACCAAAATGGAGTTCTCACAATAGCCGCACTATCAAAATCTTCATTAGAGAAATATAGAGAACATTTTCCCGTGTGGAAAGACGCGGATGACATCGATATTAAGTTTTTCTGATAACACCAAACGGGAGGTAATGTTGAATAATCAATTAATCAGTGATGATATCTGTAATAAAAGTGACTGTCTATCATCATTGTATATGATCTTCGTATTTTGATGTGGCGTATCGACAATGATATTCTGTGAATTTATCCGGCTCAATACCTCCTCTTCAGCAACACCATTTCTCTTGCATACTCGCGAAATTTTCACCTCGATTGGAGATGTTATTTCCCAAACCTCATCCACAATCTTGTCAATACCGCTTTGGTAAAGTATTGCAGTCTCTATGAATGAAGTTCCGTGGACATTCTCACTCCAGCAAATTATATCTTCACGCACTCTGCCATGAACAATCGAGTTTAGCTTCTTGAGTTTTTCTGGATCACTGAAAACTACCTTAGATATGGCTTTCCGGTCTATATTGCCTGCAACGTCAACAGCCATGGGAGAAATTTGCTGAATAAGTTTTTCCTTAATTTCTGAATCAGTATCCATAATCTGTCTTGCCCTTGAATCACAGTCATAGACTTGGTATCCCAATACAGTCAATATGCTGCAAACAACAGACTTTCCTGCCCCTATGCCACCGGTTACTGCTATGATTTTGTGTGTTTTCATTGTTCCATAATAAATTCCACACTGTCCGCATCTAAAAAAACGTTAAGGAAATTTGAGGGTGCAGAAGTGAGAGAAATGGCAACTCTATCATCCCCCTCAAGTATTGAGTTATAATCCGCCTGGACTTTAAATGAAGGGTTGGACTCTGCTGACTTGTATACACTCATAGGCACCATATAATAGACTTCCACTTGATTAGGGACAGGAATAAGCCTTACTCCTTCCGGTACATTTATTGGACTAACATCGACCATACGCGACTTAGATATCAAAGGCTCAACATCTATACGCACCTCAACACTATCTGGTATGGCCCTCATGTTTTTTTCCGTTCGGATGGCAACTTTTAGCGTCTGGGAGTTTCTAACGTCATTGAGAACAATAGGAACAGTACTCACACTTCTAAGTTTTTTCGGCAGCGGATCAACAGAATATAGCATCACTGAATCAGTGAGAGCTCTTATCTTGCCGATAATGGCAAACTGAGGACCGGGCACCACATGTTCGTCAACCCTCACGGGAAGCTTCACTCCTTTGCTGTCAGAGAAAAATATGCTTATGGAATCAGGCGTGACTGACTGTATCTGGACATCCCCTCCAAGACGCGATCTAAAAAAAGCCTTAAGTCCTTGTTCTTTAAGGATAAAATGGTTTCCTGAGATATAAGTTCTGTAGTCTACATCCATATTCAGGTCATCACTGAAAAGATACTTTATCATCGAAGTACCTCTTGATCGTACACTGACATTGATATATGGAGGAATAGATGAAATCCGCACTACAGAATCGGGAATATTTGAAATTGTGACTGTACACCGTAAATCCCGCGATGATTCTTCGTTGAGTGTCAGCACTATCCATAAAACAGCTGATATCGCCAAGAAGAGGAGAAACATCATAATGTTTCTCCCCCTTGGTGACCTTACCAGTTCGTTGATTCTATCTACCTTCTGTCCCACAGATCAATAATAGAATACAAAAAAAGACATTCTACATCATCCGTCTTTTGACGGTGTCATCCATCATTCTGATATCCTTACTGTTGCTGCTTCACAGCCGCATCCTGAAGTGCTGCTTCAGGATCTGATGCAGCGTAAACACTGTTCTTGTCAACAGTGATTTTCACACCATCGGCGATTTCGATGATGAATGTTGTGTCTCTTTTTTCACGGACTTTACCGTATATACCTCCGGCTGTGATGACACGCGAACCTTTATCGAGTTTCTCGCGTTCCTCACGAATCTTTTTCTGACGTTTATTCTGCGGGCGAATCATGAAGAAATAGAATATTGCGATCATCGCAACAATCATAATAAGGCTGGACATGCCACTTGCGCCCTGTGACTGAAGAAGAATAGTGTTAAGCATTGTTATTATTGTTTGAAGATTATGTTCTGTTCACGTAAGTAATTCACTACAGAGAAAAGGATACCGTTTATGAAAGCTCCGCTCTTCTCAGTACTGTAATTATTCGCTATTTCAACATATTCGTTTATCGACACCGGGATGGGTATAGCAGGATAATTGATTATCTCAGCAATGGCAGTGACCATTATCACTACATCCATATAAGCCATTCGTTCGGGATCCCAATGGGAATTGTCCACAAACATGTCAATATATTTTTTATATGTTTCGTAGCCTTTGACGGCGAACATGAAGAGGTCGCTTCCGAACCTTTCATCGTCCTCATCCTTGAATTTCGGCAGAAAATCAATATACTTTCCTTCCGAGCGAGCTATCCTGCGTAAAGATTTAAGCACAAATGTGCCCATGATATTGACATCATCATTCCAGAAGACACTGCTATCCTCAAGTTCTTCCGCCAAACAGTCTGAAGGGAGAATTATCGTGCGCATGGCTTCTCTCCAGAAATCTACATCTGTGGCGAAATCAGTTACCGGCTGGTCTAAATAATTCTTATATAACTCTGACTCCTTTATCTTATCAAGCAGGATCTTGTCAAGACTGGAAACAGGTGAAACCAATTCGGCCTTTGTCTCCTTCAGCAAAGCTTGAAACTGAGGTGAATTACACAGATAGGCCACGAGTGCATTATCTACAAGACGAGTATTGGGATTAAGGTCGTCGGATGTCACGATATACTTATTCTTAGCCTTGTCTTGTTCCCTTTCCTGACAATCCGTAATTTCTACAATGAGCTTAAGCAGACCCACATATAATTCGTAGGCTTTGGTCAGAGAAATATCAAGGTCATTCTTTGCCTGATGCAGGAGCTGTCGTGAGTCATTGTAGGATCTCAGGGTGTTGCATACGGCTGCTATCGCATTCTGATAACCTACAAGGGTGAAAGCGTCGTCAGTTCGGAAAACATCTTCAACTGCTTTATCCCTTGCAATTATTGATTCAAAAATTGTTGTCCAAAGAGTCACATCTTCAGAAAGATCGTGTTTACTCTTTTTTGTGTAATCTCCAAATACGCTGGATTGTACTATTTTACGTTGTAGGGAATCAAGAATGCCTGCATACGCATCAGCGTGATTGGCACCACGAAGAATTACTGAACGGATGATATCGTTGGACGCCAGAACTTTTGCCACTTTATTGGACGAAAGCCGCGTATCACTTATGAATGCTGTCCTGCGCTCGCCATTACTTACATTATACCCACTTAAAGAAAGCAAAAGAAGGAGAAAATCGATATATGCTGAATAGGAGTACCGTTTGTCACGGGATGCCGATTCAGGCACCTCGTCGATTTTGAACTCACTTCTGGTCAGAAGGTAAGAGTAAAGCATCTGTACGACCTTAACTCTGATAAGAACGCGATTTACCATACAAAAATTTCAATTTGTCCTGCAAAGTTACGAAATTATTCTGTATCTATTTCCGATTTTATCCATTTTTTCTAATTGAGCGAATTCCAGCCTTGGGCTACAAGTGGGAACTCTTGGTCATCACGTGTCACCATAGCGGCTCCAAGTTCCGGTTTTGTAATATATCCTATTTCCTTTATGCCTGAAAGTTTTGATATTTTTTCATGATCCGTGATTGGCACAGTGAAAAGGAGTTCGTAGTCCTCTCCTCCGTTCATGGCAGCTGTTACGAGATTCATGTTTAATTCCTCCGCCATAATCGCTGTCTGATAGTCGATGGGGATGCGATCCTCATACACCCGACATCCGCAGTTACTCTGTTTACAGATGTGCAATAATTCCGAAGAAAGGCCATCCGATACATCCATCATCGATGTAGGCACGATGCCTGCCTTGTCAAGTTCGGCAATTATATCTTTTCTTGCCTCAGGTTTTAGCTGACGTTCCACAAGATATTCTTTTCCTGCAAAATCTGGCTCGAAATCTTTTTGTCCGGCCGAGGCTATTTTTTCTCGTTCAAGGAGTTGCAGGCCCATATAGGCAGCCCCGAGATCACCCGATACACATATTATGTCGGTAGGCTTGGCACCAGACCTGAGAACTTCTTTTCCTGGAGCTACATCACCGATACATGTAATGCTTATTACGAGTCCCTGGCGAGATGCAGACGTGTCTCCTCCTACAAGATCCACACCATAGATATCGCATGCCAAACGTATCCCCTCATACAGTTGTTCCATGTGTTCCACTGTGAAACGTTTTGAAATTCCAAGTGATACGGTTATCTGACGAGGAGTACCGTTCATGGCATATATATCAGAGAAATTCACTACCGCCGACTTATAGCCGAGATGCTTGAGCGGCACATAAGTAAGGTCAAAATGCACTCCTTCAAGAAGAAGGTCAGTGGTGACCAACACCTTTGTTTCCGGATAAGACAAGATGGCGGCATCATCGCCTATACCCTTTTGGGTTGATACGTTCTTCAGTGTCACACCATCAGTAAGATGATGTATCAATCCAAACTCTCCCAGTGTAGATATCTCAGTCTCTTTCTTTTCCATACAGTCAATATCGATTGATGATTTCTCTCATTATCTCCATCATCCGTGGTTGCGCTTCGTTAGCCGCTTTCTGCACCTCTTCATGAGTGGGGACATCTTTGACATCCTTTCCCCCAAGGTCCGTTATCACCGAGACACCGAACACCTTTATTGAAGCGTGATTTGCGACAATCACTTCCGGTACAGTGGACATGCCTACGGCATCGCCACCTATGATACGGAAATATTCGTATTCCGCAGGTGTCTCGAATGTAGGGCCAGGAGTTCCTACATATACCCCGTGCATTACGCGAATGTTTTTCTCCGACGCTATTTCATCGGCGAGAGCTATTAGACGATGGTCATAGGCTTCTGTCATTGCGGGAAAGCGCGGACCAAGATCTGTATCATTCTTCCCTCGTAAAGGATTTTCGGGGAACAAGTTGATATGATCGGTAATAATCATTATATCCCCCACTCTGAATTCCTTGTTCATTCCGCCTGCAGCATTCGAAACGAAAAGAGTTTCTACTCCGAGTGCCTTCATCACCCTTACAGGGAATGTGACTTGCTTCATGTCATATCCCTCATAATAGTGGAATCTTCCCTGCATCGCAATCACACGCTTTGTACCCAATGTCCCGAAAATGAGATTGCCACTATGACCCTCTACAGTTGAAATCGGGAAATTGGGGATCTCCGAATAAGGAATAAACTGCTTGTTGTCAATATGGTCTACGAGTGCACCAAGACCTGTTCCAAGGATTATCGCGGTGGAAGGTATGTCTGTAACCCGCTCACGAATATAGTCGGCTGTTTGTTTAATTTTTTCTTTCATGTTATTTGATTTTGATGCAATTATATTATATTTTGAATGAGGGCTGCGTTATTAATTTTTTTAAGAATGTTTCGAAATCTTGGCTCTCATTCCTTAGAATTTTCACCTTGACTGGCAGATAATAGATATAGGGTTTGAGTTCGTCTGGAAAATATTTATTGTTTTCGATTCTCACCGCATCTTTCTCTGTTGTGACGATATAATTATTGGCCCCCTTCATTCCTGAAAATCGTTTTCTAATCAACGCCATGTCTTTCTTGGAGAAATTGTGATGATCCGAAAATAGGTTTACCCAGACACGGGCCTTGAATCTTCGTATGTATTTCACGAATGGTTTCGGATTGCCTATGCCTGCTATTATAAGAATCATATCATTATTTGTGAGCCAGTCCAATGATGGAGCTACAGCGGGAGCTTCTGAAGGAAAAACTGGCTTTAAGCTCCCATATTCAAATTTTGAAAAGAATGATTTCTGATATGGGAAAAGGTCAAGATTTTTCTCATACAGCATCGTATCTACGCCCTTCGGATTCTCAGGGCATTTGCTCACCATAATGATATCAGCTCGTCGCAAAGCATTTTTTGATTCCCTTAGCCGCCCCAGGGGCATCAGATTATCATTGAACACCGGGCGATTGAATTCAGAAACCACCACCGTGGCCGTAGGTTTCACGTAACGATGCTGGAATGCATCATCCAATATGATAAGGTTGATTTCCGGATCAATTTTCAACAATTCTGTGATTCCGTTCACTCGATTTTCGCAAACGGCCACTCTTACGTCATGTCCGAACTTACGAAACATCTGATAAGGTTCATCACCAATATCCAGTGGGGTTGAAGAGTGTGTGGCCATGACGAATCCTTTTGTTTTCCTTTTGTACCCTCGACTTACAACTCCAATATTATATGAATGTTGGAACATACTTACAATATATTCCACATGAGGGGTTTTACCTGTGCCTCCTACAGATATGTTGCCAACAACAATCACAGGGACATCAAATTTTTTTTCTTTGAGCACACCCCAGTCGAAAAATTTATTGCGTAAAAACATTGCCGATCCATAAAGGAGCGACAGTGGATACAGGAATATTTTGCTTAGGATCTTATTCTGGGACATTAGCGAAAGTTCTGGGATGTCAAAAAGGGAAAATTACAAAATGACTTATTGTTGCTCTGCTATATTCACCTGTAGATTATGAGTATATTATTTCAATATTATGGGAGCCATTCTTGACTGTACAGGATTCATGTTTTGAATTTTCACTATGAATTTTCTGTAAGCATCAATCTCTTCCTTAGTCAGCCCGGTCTCATTAATGATCTCAAGATTCTTTTTCGATTCCTTAATAATGGTCTCCAACATTGTCGACTCAAGTTTAGGATAGCATACTATATCGGTAGATGATAGCCCAAGGTCGTCTGTTAGATCCCCAATTGCCGACCACATTGACCCGAGTTTATCAACAAGCCCCAAATTAAGGGCAGACTTACCATCCCAAACTCTGCCTCCGCCAATTACCTTTACAGAATCGACAGATATGTGTCTGCCTGCCGCCACACGCGAAACGAATGTATCATAGCCCCGATTGACATAGGTTTGCATTGCAGATAATTGTTCTTGTGAAGGTGTATCAAAAAGAGAGGGGAAATTGGCATTCTTGTTTGACTCCACCGTCTGGTAGCCTAATCCTATTTTTTCAGTAAGGAGACGATGGGCATTAGGGATAATTCCAAAAATCCCTATAGAACCTGTGAGGGTGGAGGCATCAGCATAGACCACATCAGCACCACAGGATATATAATATCCTCCAGATGCTGCATAATCGCCCATCGACACGTAGAAAGGCTTGCCTGAAAGTTTGAAATTTTCAAGGGCCTTCCAGATCTGTTCTGACGCAAAAGCACTCCCGCCCGGCGAATTTACTCGCAGGAGAAGACCTTTTACGTTCTTGTCATCTGCAAGTTCTTTGATCTGGCTCACCATTTTGTCACCGATTATCCCATCCGTACCTTTATCGGAAATCTCACCCACAGCATATAGTACTGCCAAGTGAGGTTTTGAAGAATTATCGGTAAGGACTGTCTTACTCTCAACGTATTCTGCGGGTGTAATGAAGGGCATTTCGGCATCTTCATCAATTTTCATTACCTTCCTTAACGAATTAATCACTTCTTCGCGATATTTCAAAGCCGATACAGAATGATTGGCTACATAACGTTCCGGTGCCCATGTAAAAATCAGACTGTCGGCCCATGAATCGACTTCCGAAGGGTCCTTTAGGTTGCGTGCTTCAGCAATCGATTGCGTAATGTCATTCCATATATTATTAATGAATACAGATGTCTGTAGTCGGCTTTCTTCACTCATGTCCATTCTGAGGTAAGGCTCGACTGCACTTTTGAACGACCCCACCCTTACTACATTGACATCAATTCCAAGTTTGTCAAGAAGATTTTTATAGAAGACAGTAGATGCACTTAATCCGTGTATATTTATCGAGCCTACCGGATTAACGAAAACGCTGTCAGCCAATGATGCGATATAGTAATCACCTTGCTCATAGTTGTCGCCGTATGCGTAAATAAACTTACCTGACTGCTTGAATTTCTTCAACTCATCAACAATCTCGCTCCTCGAAGCAATTCCGAGAGACGAGCCTCCGCAATTGATGTACAATCCTTTGATTTTTTTGTCTTCTCTGGAGAGAACCAATGCAGAAAGGATAGTGGATAAATCATCCGACTGACCGTCGGTCATATTCAATAAATCTGTCACAGAAACCTGTTCCTGACGCTCGCCTATGCTTCCAGACAAATCAAGATACAAAATCTTGTCGCCCTTCAGGTCTGACGATGATCCCATTATCGTCTTTGCAGCTAACGCTCCTATAATAAATACACCGCCAATCACCAATATTATCAACGATAGCCAAAAGCCGGCCATCGTTCCAAGCATTGAAATGAAAAATTTCTTGACCATTTGAATATATTTTAAGAGCACAAAGTTAATAAAAATAATCATTGTGTTCAACATTTATTGTGAAATTTCGATAAAACTCAATATTTGGATTGTCAAAACAGGCAGAAAACTCCATTATTACATTTTTTTTGCAATTTTCTATTATGTTAATTGTTTAATCGGAAATTATAAAGTAATTTTGCACCTTGAAAAAGCAAGGTCGCATTCTTGCACAAAAGATCGAGAAAAAGAACCACTACATAGAGATTTATTATGAACATTACACTTGAGAAAACCGGTGACGTCACAGCCAAGATCATTGTAAACGTCGAAGCTGCTGATTATACCGAGAAAGTGAAGAAAGAACTTAAGAAGATCGGCGACAATCACTCTTTGCCCGGTTTCAGAAAAGGCCATGTGCCCATGTTGCAGTTGCGTATGCGTTTTGGCAAAAGCGTCAAAAGCGATGTCATAAATGATATGGTGTACAGAGAAGTGATAAAATATCTTCAGGACAACAAGATAGACATCCTTGGCGAACCTCTCCCTGTTGATGTACAGGAAATCAACCTGGAAGATAAGGACTACACTTTCCAATATGAGGTAGGCCTGAAGCCTGATCTCGGAATAGAGCTGAACAAAGACATCACTCTTCCCTATTATACCATCACAGTATCTGAGGAGATGCGTAACGAGCAGGACAAAGCAATGCGTGAACGCATGGGTGCGCAAATTCCTGGAGAAGAAGTCGAAGAAAAGGCTCTCGTAAAAGGCACCATCATGGAGCTTAACCCTGATGGCACAGTGAAAGAGACTGAAGATGCCATACAAGTGATAAACGGCATCGTCGCTCCCTCTTATTTCAAAAGCAAGGAAGAGGCAGAGAAATTCATGGGCAAACACGTTAACGACAAGGTCGTTTTCAATCCCTGGAATACATGTGAGGGCAATCCTGCCGAGCTTTCATCTATGCTGAACATCGACAAGGATAAAACAGCAGATGTGAAGGGCGATTTTGAAATGGCAATCTCTGAAATCATCGTGCTCCGTCCTGCTGAACACAATCAGGAGTTTTTCGACAATGTTTTTGGCAAAGACAAGGTACACAATGAGGAAGAATACAACGCTGAGCTCACTGACATGATTGCTAACTCGCTGAGGGGAAATAGCGAGCAACTGTTTGCCGCACAGACTCACAAGTTCTTTGTTGATAAATGCAAGGATGTCGTTCTTCCCGAAGAGTTCCTCAAGAAATGGCTCATTGCACGCAATCCTGAACTCACAAAAGAGAATATCGATGCAGAGTTCGCCACAATGAAAGATTCTCTCATCTGGCAACTCGTTAAAGGCTATGCTGCCGAGACTCTCGATGTCAAAGTGACTGAGGATGATATTTTGGCTTTCGCTAAATCGCTTGCCTACCAGCAGTTCCTTCAGTATGGTATTACAAATATGGACGATGAGACCATTACTGCCCATGCCAAACGCATACTTGCAAACGAGGACTATCGTCAACGTATAACCGATAATGTTGCAGACGCAAAAATATTCAATGCAATCAAGGAAACTGTCACACTCGACAACAAAGAAGTATCACTTGATGAATTCAAAAGCATCGCTGAGAAAGCTTGATATTTCCATCAGAAATGATAAGGCTGCAGGAGATTTCCTACAGCCTTTTTTTTGCATAAGATTTGAAGATTAAAAAAATTTTAAGTAACTTTGCCAAAGTATGAGAGTATCAAGAAAGACAACTCAGGTATTGGAAGCATTCATGGAATATCTGCATGGATGCAACAAAAGGATCACACCCGAAAGGATTTCTATTCTTGAGGTCATCTCCAAGCAAAACAAGATTTTCACTATTGAAGATTTGCGTGAGAGAATGGCGAAAGAAGCTTTTCCGGTGGCGACAGCAACACTTTACAATACGGTTGAGCTTCTTATTGATGCTGGATTGCTTAAGCCTCTTAGGTTACCAGACATGACAGCTACCCTTTATAGAATAAACAAGGGAGAGATGTCCCATATCTACATAATTTGCCAACAATGCGGTTCCATAGAGGAAAATAATGCGAAAGAGCTTTCCCGTTACATCAATAGTTATGATTTCCCAAAATTCTCGCCGCACTCATTCACACTGAGCATTTCCGGGATCTGCCATAAATGCAGGAAGCTCAATACAAGTAAAGAAAACCAACAATAAAAAGATTGAAATACATGAAAGCTGATGTACTTTTAGGCCTTCAATGGGGAGATGAGGGCAAAGGAAAAGTAGTGGATGTGCTTACTCCCGACTACAATATTGTGGCACGCTTCCAAGGTGGACCAAATGCAGGTCACACATTGGAATTTGATGGGAAGAAATATGTTCTTAGGTCTATTCCTTCCGGCATATTCCAGGCTGACACAATTAATATAATAGGAAATGGCGTGGTATTAGATCCCGTGCTTTTTAAGGAAGAGGCTGAAGCCCTTGAGGCTTCGGGTGTCGACATCAAGAAAATACTGAAAATATCCAAAAAGGCGCATTTGATTATGCCGACCCACCGTCTGCTCGACGCTGCAAATGAAAAAGCAAAAGGAGGAGCAAAAATCGGTACGACAGGTAAAGGCATCGGACCGACTTACACTGATAAAATCTCCCGCAATGGTCTCAGATTAGGTGACATCTTGCACAATTTCGATGAGAAATATTCTTCTGCTCGTGACAGGCACCTTGATATGCTCAAAGCCATGGGCGAGAACCCCGACATTTCTGATCTTGAGGCTAAATGGCTTGAGGCTATCGACTATATTCGTCAATTTGATATCATCGATAGTGAGCATTACATCAACGGGAAACTAAAGGATGGTGTTAAAGTGTTGTGCGAGGGTGCACAGGGTACCATGTTAGACATTGATTTCGGATCATATCCTTTTGTTACATCAAGCAATACTATTTCGGCCGGAGCATGTACAGGTCTTGGACTCGCGCCATCGCGTATAGGAGATGTATATGGTATCTTCAAAGCATATTGCACACGTGTAGGCAGTGGTCCGTTCCCTACCGAACTGTTTGACGAGACAGGAAAGACAATCCGTGATCTCGGACATGAGTATGGAGCAGTGACAGGCAGGGAACGTCGCTGTGGCTGGATTGACCTGGTCGCCCTCAAGTATGCCATTATGCTCAACGGAGTGACTAAACTAATAATGATGAAAAGCGATGTCCTTGATGGGTTTGATGAAATAAAAGCATGTGTGGCTTATGAAATTAATGGAGAGACTGTAAACGAATTCCCATTTTCGATCGAAGAAGATGAAATCAAACCTGTTTATGTAACTCTTCCCGGATGGAAAACATCGCTAACCACTATCTCGTCGAAGGAAGAATTCCCCCAAGCCTTCAAGGATTATATTCAATTCCTTGAAGAGCAGCTACAGACACCAATCGTGATTGTTTCTGTCGGACCTGACAGGACCCAGACAATCAAACTATAAAAATTAAACAATCGCCCCGGCTGCTGTCAAAATTTATCAAACGTAAAATCTGACGTAGCCGGGGTGTAGTAAACTCAAAAAAATACCATGGCAAAAGTAAAACCATTCAAGGGCCTACGTCCACCAAAGGAGATTGTCACAGAGGTGGCCTCAAGACCCTACGATGTGCTCAACAGTGATGAAGCCCGGGCTGAAGCAGAAGGCAATCCAAAATCCCTCTACCACATAATCAAGCCTGAGATTGATTTCGAACCGGGTACTGATGAACATGACCCACGAGTATATGGAATGGCAGTCGATAATTTCAATCTGTTCCAAAACAATGGATGGCTTGTGCAGGATGAGAAGGAGCATTACTATATATATGCGCAGACCATGAATGGACGCACCCAGTATGGAATAGTGGTGGCTGCCTTTGTTGACGATTACATGAAAGGGGTAATCAAGAAACACGAACTCACCCGTAAGGAAAAAGAAGAAGACAGAATGAAGCATGTAAGGGTAAACAATGCCAATATTGAACCCGTATTCTTCGCTTTCCATGACAGTGATGCATTGGACAAAATAATCAAGGACGTCACCGCGGGAGAACCGGAATATGATTTTGTTGCTCCTGATGGTTTCGGCCACACATTCTGGGTTGTAGACGACAAATATAATGACGAGATCACAGAAGCCTTTGCAAAGATCCCATCATTGTATATAGCTGATGGACATCACCGCACAGCGGCCGCGGCTCTCGTAGGTAATGAAAAAGCTATCAATAACCCCGAACACAAAGGAGATGAAGAGTACAATTACTTTCTTGCAGTAGCTTTTCCCGAATCCCATCTGCAGATAATTGACTACAATCGTGTAGTGAAAGATCTAAATGGCTTGTCTCCGGCAGAATTTCTTGAAAAGCTCGAGTACAAATTCATCGTCAAAGATATGGGAGAACCGGCATATCGGCCTGAAAAACTTCACAATTTTTCCATGTACCTTGAAGGACGCTGGTATTCACTTACAGCCAGAGAAGGTACTTATGACGATAATGATCCAATTGGTGTTCTTGATGTCACAATTTCTTCAAACCTCATCCTTCGCGATATACTTGGAATCGAAGATTTACGCACTGATAAGCGTATAGATTTCGTAGGTGGCATCCGCGGATTGGAAGAATTGAAGCGTCGCGTTGATTCCGGAGAGATGGCTATGGCACTCGCGCTTTATCCTGTGTCGATGAAACAGTTGATGGATATCGCCGACACAGGTAATATCATGCCACCAAAGACTACATGGTTTGAGCCCAAGCTTCGCTCTGGCCTAATTATTCACCGACTTGACTAAAATAATATAGCCTGCTAAGATGTTCATTAGCAGGCTATATTATTATTTCTTATACTATCATCATTTGATTATTCCATGGGCTCTGAACACCTTCTGGATTTTCTCCAAGGCCGTTGTCACCTGCTCTTTTGTATGGGTAGCCATAAGGCTGAATCGAATAAGTGTATCATTGGGCGCGACCGCCGGAGAAACAACCGGATTGACAAATATTCCTTCATTTAGCAAGTCCCTTGTGATAGCAAAGGTCTTGAAATTGTCTCGAATGAAAAGAGGTATAATAGGTGTCGATGTGTTTCCAATCTCACAGCCCATATTCCGAAATCCGTCCAGTGCATATTTCGTTATTTCCCAAAGGTGAGCCTGACGTTCTGGTTCCGAAATCATGATATCTATTGCTTTTAAAGCCGCAGCTGTCGAGGCAGGAGTAATACTTGCCGTAAAGATGTAGGAACGAGAGTGATGACGGAGGAAATTCGTAATCTCCTTGTCTGTAGCGATAAAACCTCCTAACGAAGCGAATGATTTGGAGAACGTACCCATGATGAGATCTACATCATCCGTGAGGCCAAAATGGTTGACAGTGCCTCGTCCTCCTTCTCCGAATACACCTATGCCGTGCGCTTCATCAACCATAACGCTCGCATTGTATTTCTTCGCAAGACGCACTATCTCTGGAATATTGGCAACATCACCTTCCATTGAGAATACACCGTCAGTCACAATCAACTTCACCTTATCAGAATCGCATTTCTGCAACTGCTGCTCAAGCGATTCCATATCATTATGCTTGTATTTATAATGTGTGGAGAATGACAGTCGGCGTCCCTCAATGATCGATGCATGATCCTGCTCGTCCCACAGGATATAATCCTCCCTACCAGTGAGAGTCGAAACTACACCCAGATTGACTTCAAAGCCCGTGGAGTATATCATGACATCCTCCTTCCCTATGTATTCTGCTATTTTGTGCTCAAGCTGTTTGTGGAGGTCAAGTGTGCCGTTAAGAAAAGGCGAACCTGCACAGCCTGTTCCGTATTTCTTCGTAGCCTCGATAGCCGCCTCTTTGATACGCGGGTCACTCACAAGACCGGAATAGCAATTGGAACCAAACATCAGCACTTTTTTTCCATTGATAAGCACCTCTGTGTCCTGCTCAGAAGAGACTTCACGGAAATATGGATATACACCTGCCGCTTTAGCCTCCTGTGGGGCTGTGTACTTTGATAGTTTAGCCTGTAGTAGCTTCATATAAATCTGTAGCGTTTTACGTTGATTAAACAGGCTGCAAAGTTATGAAATTTTTAATAAACAGACAGCCTATTTAACATCTTTTATAAAGAACATCAAAAAGGAGAATCAAATTCTTGAAGAGTTGGTCGATTCTTGTCTTTGTCGCTAAGAATCGCCTCATGAACGGGGATGCGCCAGTCTATGCCTAATTTTGGGTCAAGCAATGAAATTCCAGCATCCGCTTGTGGCGCATAATAATTGTCGCATTTGTACTGAAAGATGGCTTCATCGCTTAGCACTGCAAAACCATGTGCGAATCCTTTGGGAACAAACAGCTGGCGATGATTGTCAGCACTAAGTTCGACAGACAAATGCTGGCCGAACGTTGCTGACCCTTTACGGATATCCACAATTACATCGAGAACCGAACCTAACACACATCTCACGAGCTTGGATTGGGCGAAAGGAGGAAGCTGGAAATGCAATCCGCGGATTACCCCCCTTGTTGATTTGCTTTCATTGTCCTGCACAAAGTTGATTTTCCCGATTATTTCGTCATAACCACGTTGTGTCCAGCTCTCAAAAAAATAGCCTCGTGAATCATTGAAAATTCTTGGTTCAATGATTATGGGGCCATCTATATTTGTTTTGACAATTTCCATATTGACTTTTGATATTGAGTCCATTCACTGATAAATCCAAAGCATTTACATCACTAATAATGTAACCGACAACAAAGTTACGAAAAAAAAGGCATTTATAGGCATATCGAGAAAAAAAGTTTGTTCTGTCAACATTTTTGTTTAAATTTGTATGGCAAAAAGAAACATTATCATTATTTCAAATTATATGAATTACTATATTATATGCAATGGCAGGCAAATCGGCCCGGTTTCAAAGGAGGAGCTGCTTAACTATGGGCTCACCCCTAACTCCATGGTATGGACAGAGGGAATGCCTAATTGGGCATCAGCTTATACTGTACCCGAGCTGAGAGACTTGCTAAGACAGCGACGCACCACTCCTCCTCCTTATGAAAATCAATCTGGGACATACCCTCCACAATATGATTTATTTGATTCCTTGACAAGCACAGGAACCAGTGGAAAAAGCAGGCTTGTCTTTGCTTTGTTCGCAATTTTCCTTGGTTGGCTGGGTCTGCAGTATTTTTACGTCAACAAGACTATGGCTGGGATCATTTCAATCATTCTTACCGCCTTGTCTTGTGGTATATGGCAGACCGTTTCTCTTATACAAGGCATTCTTGTGATTGTTATGAGCCAGGATGAATTTGAGAGAAAATTCGTATATTCTTCAGGATTTCCTGTTTTCTGATCTATGGAGCGACCGTTGATTCTTATAGGTGGTGGTGGTCATTGCAAGTCGGTGATAGAGGCTTGTCGGAGTTGCGGCAGAAAGGTTGTCGGCATCATTGACATTCAGGAAAAAGTTGGGCAAGAAGTTCTTGGAATACCTATTGTTGCTACAGAAGATGAATTGTCAAGATATGTAAATGAAGTGGAGTTTATTGTCACGGTCGGTTTTATTAAAGACTATACCGTACGCAACCGTATCATCAATCATGTAAAATCTGTTGGAGGTGTTTTCGGACGTGTGATTGCTTCTACCGCTCATGTCTCACCATACGCTGAGATTGGTTCCGGAACCGTGGTTCTTCATGGTGCTTGCGTCAATGCCGCATCAAATGTAGGCGATAATGTGATAGTGAACACCCTTTCAAACATCGACCATGATGTTGAGGTAGGCGACAATTGCCACATCTCTACTTGTGCCTCCATAAATGGAATGTCGAAGATTGGCACAAATACATTTGTAGGGAGCCAATCTGTGGTTTGCCAATGTGTCAGTATCTGCAACGATGTAGTGATCGGAGCAGGCGGAGTAGTGACAAAAGATATTGCAGTTCCCGGTCTATATGTCGGTTCGCCCGTAAAGATGATCAAAAGGAAATTTATTTGAATTCGAACATGAAAAAAACGATTGTTATTGCCGAAGCTGGAGTCAATCACAATGGCAGCATTGATATTGCAAAAAAATTGGTTGATGCAGCAGCTGAAGCCGGTGCTGATTATGTGAAATTCCAAACTTTTCGCACGGAAAATCTTGTAGTAAAAGATGCTTCCATGGCTGAATATCAGAAAAACAATCTTAGAAAACAATCTGAAAGCCAATATGGGATGCTAAAACGTCTTGAGCTTAATGAGTCCGACCATTTCGAACTAATTGATTACTGCCGCTACAGAGGTATTAAATTTTTATCCACTGCATTTGATCTTGACAGTATCAGGTTTCTAAAATCCCTGCATCTCGACTATTGGAAAATCCCATCAGGTGAAATTACCAATTATCCGTATCTCAAAGCAATAGCCCAATGTAAGGGCAAAGTGATAATGAGCACAGGGATGTGTTCACTGGATGACATACAGGCTGCCCTGACGGTATTGACACGGTTCGGCACTGATCCACGAAATATTATATTGCTTCATTGCAATACTGAATACCCTACACCAATGACCGATGTCAATCTTAGGGCCATGGTGGAAATGAAGGATATTTTCGGGTTAGGAGTTGGATATTCGGATCATACGGTTGGGACTGAGGTGCCGATTGCAGCCGCTGCGCTCGGTGCTGAAATCATTGAAAAGCACTTTACCCTTAGTCGCCGAATGAGCGGTCCTGATCATTTGGCGTCACTTGAACCGGATGAATTAATGTCGATGGTGAAATCTATACGCAATATAGAATTGGCTCTTGGTTCGGGTCACAAAGCTATTACCGATTCAGAAAGAAAGAATATTAAGGTCGCAAGAAAAAGTATAGTCGCCTCAAGGCTGATAAAGATGGGTGAAACTTTTGATGACAGTAATCTTTGTGCCAAACGTCCGGGATCAGGCATATCCCCCATGAAATGGGAGGAAATAATTGGACAAAAGGCTACCCGCGATTATGCCCCTGATGAGCCGATTGAAATCCCTTAAATGTATGTATATCAAAAAGCAGGAAGACATCATATCTACCTGCTTCGTCCACAAGAGGAGCCCACTCTTACCTTATGAGAGTAACGATAAATTCTTTTTCATCGCTTGGGTCTGGGGCAATAATAAGCTTACCTTCCCGAGCGAGCCAACCGAGACCGGCATACACTTCCTTGTCTTTCAATTTAGCAATTTTTTTAATCTGTTTTACGCCGAGTGATTCGGCTTCGTTAAGAGCCTGCCATATTTCACCTGCATAGACTCCAATAGTTTCAGTGTTCATAATCTAACAAATTAATTTTACAATGTATATCTTTGTAATAGGAATTTATTATTAAACGCATGAGTGTATATAAAAGTTTTTTATGGATATATTTTAAAGGATAAAACAAGCTGTTAATGTTTCTGTAGATGCTCCTAAGACTGATGGAATTTGCAAAATATTGGAATTTTGAGTAATTTTGCATCTACATAAATGAGATAGGTCAAATACTATACAAGTGCAACTCATCTGATAGAGTTTATGGCAAAGGATAGTTTACAATTGGAGCAAACACAACAGACGGTGCAACGTTTGTCGCATCGTCAGGTAATGTTTGTGAGAATACTTGAAATGAATGGTCCGGAGCTTGAAGATGAGATCAGAAGACAGCTTGATGACAATCCGGCTTTGGATACTGTTGACGCCACCGAATCCAATGACACCCAAGTTGGCAAGGACCTTGAATCCGCTGATCCCGATTATATGGGGGACAACCAGGATGATGATCCCGCTGATTACATTAATAAGGGCACAAATTTCAGTGAATATAATTATGCGTCATTTCAAATTGCCGACGACACGCCGGACCTATTCACTATTCTAACCAGGCAACTCGGAGAGATGGATATGCCTGAGCTTACTCGCCAGCTCGCCAAATATATCATTGGTAACATTGATGAGAACGGGTGGACAACACGCACTCTTTCCGAGATGGCTGATGACATCGCAATAGCCACTGGTAAAGAAATAACGCATAGCCAGATGTTGGACGCTTTTGCTATAGTAAGAAGCCTTGATCCTCCAGGAGTCGGAGCGGTGGATCTCCGTGATTGTCTTCTTTTACAACTTCGCCGCTTGCAGCCGAAGACCCATACCATTCAGACAGCAGAGACCATCATAGATGAATATTTTGACTTATTTTCAAAACGCCATTTCGACAGACTAAAGGCATACATGGATATTAGCAATGGAGAATTGGAATCTGCGCTGAAATTAATTCGCTCTCTCAATCCAAAACCAGGGTCGGCGGTAGCTGTATCTTCTTCGGCTTTGCGTCTTAATCAGATAACACCTGATGTTGCAGTGGAAGTAAATGACGATGGAGTCGTGTCGGTTTCACTGATAAACAACCTTCCCCAATTACAAATAGAAAAAAGCTTCTCCCTTGACGGTCAGTCATCTCCCCTGCCCGTTTCTCCGGCGTTAGCGAGCATTCAACACAAGGCTCAGCTGTTTGTAAAACACAAACGTGACGAAGCAGAGGATTTCATCAACGCTATAAAGCAGAGAGCCAACACCTTACTAAAGGTGACAGAAGCTATTGTAAGCATGCAGCCAGAATTTTTTAAAAGTGGAGACGCCAGCAAGATACGTCCGATGATCCTCAAAGATGTAGAGGCTCGGACAGGACTTGACATTTCTACTATTTCACGTGCTACGACAGGAAAATATGTCGCTACCAATACGGGGACATATCCGTTGAAAATGTTTTTTAACGAGGCCGCCCAGGATGACAGCGACACATCCAAGCATGAGATTATGCACGAAATCAAAAAAATCATAGAGAATGAAGACAAACATTATCCGTTAAGCGACGACGATATTCAGAAGCAGCTTTCCGGCAAAGGATACAATCTTGCCAGACGCACAGTGGCAAAATACCGTGAAAAACTCGGTATTCCTGTGAAAAGGCTACGAAAAGAGTACAACTAACGATACATAACTTGTGCACAAATGAGCGAAATTGCAAATCAAAATAATAGTGAGAGCATATCACCGAGTCGACCAAAAGCCTCATCAGATACGTCGTCAGGACAGAATGGTTCTAAAATCCTTCTTGTGCTCTCCAACACCTTTTCGGGTGTATTTCTACCTCTATTCGTTTCCACCTATGCTTTTATTTTAGCCATCTCACTTACTCCTTTATCTCAGGCTCCTTTCAAAAGCAGATTGATCTCAGCTATGATAGTGTTTGCCCTCACAGCATTGATTCCATTAGGAGCCATCTTTTTTTTAATGCGTAAAGGCAAGGTTTCAGATGTGTCGATAAACAATCCGCGCGAGCGTAAGATTCCATACCTTATAACAATAATCTGTTACTTTGCTACAGCATTGTTCTTGGGTTTCATGCCTCGATGGCTTCCTATGTTTTTTGTAGGAGCAGCAATATCAGCAATTATTGCGAGCATAATAACTTTGAAATATAAGATTAGCGCACATACCATGTCCATAGGTGGTCTGTGCTCGATGCTAATTTTTATTGGAATTAACCACTTGACCTCAGAAAACATCCTTCCCTGGGTGTGTGTAGCTATCCTTCTTAGCGGAGCTGTAGGTTCTGCCCGGGTCTACCTTGGCCGGCATACATCATCGCAAGTGTATTCGGGCTGGCTACTCGGACTGATAGTCACCTTCATATTCATGAGTATATAATAAAATATAAAACTTATATGCAACCTATTGTAAGCATCATTATGGGGAGTACCTCAGATCTTCCCGTGTTGAGAAAAGCAGCTGATTTCTTAGAACAGCTTGAAATACCGTTTGAAATGAACGCTTTGAGTGCTCACCGCACCCCAGCTGAAGTAGAGCAATTTGCGTCCAATGCACGTGGACGCGGAATAAAGGTAATAATTGCTGCTGCGGGGATGGCCGCTGCCCTTCCCGGTGTGATTGCCGCCATGACTCCTGTTCCTGTGATTGGGGTGCCCATTAGCAGTTCGTTGGCAGGTACGGACGCTCTTCTGTCTATTGTACAGATGCCTCCGGGTATACCTGTTGCAACAATGGGAATCAATGGAGCCATGAACGCCGCGATACTTGCGGTGGAGATTATTGCACTTTCTGATGAATCTGTTGCAGCCCGTTTGGAGAATTATCGTAAATCCCTGTCTGAAAAGATAGTGAAGGCGAACGAAGAACTTGCAAAGATTGACGATTATAGCTATAAATGCTGACTATGCCACATTCTGTTTTTGACTATACCCGACGCAAAAGTTCACCCACACATATCGGTGGCGTCACTATCGGTGACGGTAATCCGATAGCTGTGCAGTCTATGACAAATACATCCACGCTTGACACTGAAGCTTCGGCCCTCCAGACTGAACGTATTGCAAAAGCAGGTGGTGATATAGTTCGACTCACTGCTCAAGGAGTGTCCCATGCAGAGAATTTATCCAATATTCTTGATAGGGTAAGAGCCGATGGTTATTCGGTTCCCCTCGTTGCGGATATTCATTTCAACCCTGCCGCTGCATTTGCCGCTGCAAGGATTGTAGAGAAAGTACGCATCAATCCAGGAAATTTTGTCGATCCAGGACGTACATTCAAGCAACTTGAATACACTGATGAGGAATATGCCGCGGAGATTTCCAAGATCGAATCAAAGCTTGTTCCCCTTTTAGATATCTGCAAGGAGCATCACACTGCCATTAGAATTGGTGTGAACCACGGTTCGCTTTCCGACAGGATAATGAGCCACTATGGGAATACTCCGGCCGGCATGGTTGAATCCGCAATGGAATTCCTGCGTATATGCCGTGCACATGATTTCAATGAGATTGCTATTTCCATTAAAGCATCCAATGTGGTTGTGATGGTGGAGACTGTCAGACTCCTTGTCGCCACAATGGAAAAAGAGGATATGCACTACCCTATACATCTTGGGGTGACAGAGGCCGGTGATGGAGAAGATGGTAGAGTGAAATCGGCTGTGGGAATTGGCACTTTGTTATCAGAAGGTATTGGCGATACTGTCCGGGTATCTCTAAGCGAAGCCCCGGAAAATGAAATTCCTGTTGCAATAAAGCTTGTGAACCACATAGGCAGAATGTCACGGGCTCATCATATCGAAGGAGAATATTCTGAAGGATATGATCTTATATCTCCCACCCGACGTGAGTCCAAAGCCGTGATGCTGAGCGATAATCGTATGGTTGGCGGCAACAATATCCCTGTAGCTGTGGGTGTTGATTTGGAAGAAAGCGACATTACACCCGACATAAAAGTGGTGACAGCTTTGTCTGACAATGCCCCCGGTGAAATAAAAGCACAGTTCCATAATATGATAAAGAACGGTGATTACTCGCCGGCAATTATAAAATTGAGTTATGGACCTGACAAAAGCCTTGAAGACATCACTATTGAGGCTTCATCAGATTTGGGTGCTGTATTGATGGCTGGTTTTGGTGACGGAATATGGATTGAGGCCCCACATATCGACAAAGAGAAAATACAATCTCTTTCCCTTGCAATCCTGCAGGCAACTCGTCTAAGAATAAGCAAAACGGAATATATAGCTTGTCCGGGGTGCGGTCGGACTCTTTTTGATCTTCAGGAATCGCTCCAAAGAGTGAAAAAAGCAACCTCCCATCTGGCCGGACTGAAAATCGCAGTGATGGGATGCATTGTGAATGGTCCCGGAGAAATGGCAGATGCCGACTATGGTTATGTAGGAGCTGCCAAGGGCAATGTAAGTCTTTATAAGAATAAAGAATGTGTCATAAAAAACATTTCCTCTGACGAGGCTCTTCCTCTACTGATACAATTAATAAAAGACAACGGAGATTGGACCGATGCGCCGAGCCGATGATAAAATATTGACGATAACCCTTCCCTCCGGGCTGCGCCTTGTGCATAGAAAAGCACAAAGCGCAGCCGTGGACTATTGTGGGGTGGTGGTAAAAGCCGGTAGCAGGGATGATGATGCCAATGCCCTGGGAACAGCTCATTTTGTGGAACACACAATTTTTAAAGGTACCCGGCGGAGACAATCATGGCACATCATCAACAGGATGGAGAGAATAGGAGGAGAACTAAACGCATACACCACAAAGGAGGAGACTGTGGTGTACACGGCAGCTCCGGCGGGAAATATGCATAGGGCCATTGAATTGATCGCCGACCTGATCATTAATTCTCGCTTTCCCTCTTCTGAGCTTGATAAGGAAAGAGATGTGGTTCTGGATGAAATCAACTCATATCTTGATTCTCCATCAGAGGCTGTCTATGATGATTTTGAAGACATCATATATGCCGGAACACCTTTAGGCCACAATATTCTCGGAAATGAAGAGCATATCCGCAGCATAGGATCAAGCGATTGCCGTGGCTATCTTGAAAAATGGTATAGTGCTCCGAATATGGTGGTTTTTTATTTCGGCTCTTTAAATTTTGAAAGAGTAAAGACTGCTGTGGAGAGATATTTTGAATGTCTTCCCACCCATGAAGTGGCACACAAGAGACTCTCTCCGAACTTTGAAGTTTCAAGTTTCGACAAGCTACACAAAATAGGTTCTCACCAAGCCCATACTGTGATGGGTGGAGTAATAGGCAATATGTTTTCCTCCGACCGCTACGCAGTGTCCTTGCTTACCAATATACTGGGAGGACCAGGCATGAATTCAATCCTGAATGTCGCATTGCGGGAGAAACGCGGACTTGTGTATTCGGTGGATGCCTCATACTCATTAATGGATGATACAGGACTGTTCACTGTTTATTTTGGATGCGACCCTAAAGACATCGCTCAATGCAAGGATATCGTAAGGGAGAAAATTCACTCGTTTTCTACGGAAGGTCTGACCAATGCCGCTTTAAAGGCTGCAAAAAAACAATATCTCGGCCAGCTTGCTGTGGCTTCTGACAATCGCGAGAGTTTGGCAATCTCTACCGGACGTACCATGCTTTTTCACGATAGGGTTTTCTCCAAAGCCGATACAATGGCCAATATAGAATCAATAACATCCGAGCAGCTGTCAAAAGCTGCTGACTCCCTCTCGAATCTTTCTTCACTGACTTTGTTATGAATTCAAACCGCACGGACATTCACAAAAAATATATGCGTAGAGCTCTGGAACTTGCGTACAAAGGATTTCCATGGGCATTTCCTAATCCTATGGTCGGAGCTGTGATAGTTAGTCCTTCCGGCATCATCATAGGAGAAGGTTATCACCGTAAATGTGGTGGTCCACATGCAGAGGTCAATGCCATTGCATCCGTTCAGGATACCAGGCTGCTGAAAGAATCGACGATGTATGTCACGCTTGAGCCGTGCGCTCACACCGGACGCACCGGACCATGCGCACGCTTAATAATTGAGAAAAAGATACCGGAGGTCGTTGTTGGATGTCGTGACCCCTTTGATAAAGTGAACGGCAAAGGAATAGATCTTCTTCGCGATGCAGGAGTGAAGGTGACGGTTGGAGTTCTGGAAGAGGAATGTAAGAGTTTGAATGCAATGTTTTTCACTGCCCACACTCAGCACCGTCCTTTTGTAATTTTGAAATGGGCACAATCAGCTGATGGATTTCTTGACTCCGACCGTGTCGACACTGAAGGATTGCCACTGAAGATTTCTACGCCCCTCTCTTCCGCTTTTATGCATCGTCAAAGGGCAGTCAGCGATGGCATTCTAGTAGGTTCAAACACCGTTATATCTGACAATCCGGCTCTTGACACCCGCCTTTGGCCTGGGAAATCTCCTCGTCCGGTAATATTTGATGCAAGGAGTCGTGCTGGACAACATCTAAAGATCATGGCACGTGATCCGCTGATTATTCGTGAAGAAATTGAAATAAGTGAGTTGCTGCACTTTTTATACTCACAAGGTTTCATCTCAGTTTTAGTAGAAGGCGGCGCCGATACAATCAATAGATTTATCGAAAGCGGAATATGGGATTTAGCACGGGTTGAGAATGCGGATTTCTTTCTCGGAAACCACGGCAGAATAACTGCACCGCAAATAAAGTATGCTGAGCCAGATAAGATGGTAAAGATAGGTCCGAACATTGTTAAATATTATATAAACAATCCGCTTATTGACGTTAAAAACTTATAAAAAAGACATATTAAACATTATTTAGTCGAAAGTCTTTGTCATTAGGCGGTGAAATTTATAATTTTGCAATTTGAAACAATAATTTTCTTAAAGATTCATGTTAAAAAAATTATTTATACCGATAATAATATCTGCTGTTGTAAGTCCATTGATAAGTTGTAACTCCGATGAAACCGACCCGATGGAGTATGTAGAATCGTCATCGGTGCTCATCTCAGGTTTTTCATTGTCAGAAGACAAAAAGGTGCTCGACAGCTTGCAAAACGTTTTTTTCTCCATTGATCTGGAGAAAGGATTGATTTATAATGCTGACTCTCTGCCTTACGGAACAAAAGTGACCAAACTGGTTCCCAAGATAACTGCACCAACCACAGCAAGTGAAGTGAATCTGAAATATTACGATACAAAGTCAATGCGCGACTCTACTGTCAACTATCTTGAAAATTCCACCGACTCCATCGATTTTTCAAATGGTCCGGCAGTATTGACAATTAAATCACAGAGTGGACTTGTCTCGAAAGAATATAAGATTAGCGTGAACGTTCATAAAGTCAAAGCTGATTCCCTGGCCTGGTACAGCTTGCAGAAAGCTCCCCTCCCGACCACGTTTACCACAATTGAATCCCAGTGTACGGCTGTGCTTGGAGGGAAATTCTTCTGTTTATCTACAGATGGTAAAAGCTATTCTTTGTCCATCACATCGGATCCAATTGACCCTCAGTGGAATTCCATCTCTTTAGATTTGTCTTTTACCCCGATGGTCGAATCGTTGAGAGCATCGACGGATGCTTTGTACATATTGTCTTCTGATGGAGACCTTTACACATCAACCGACGGTGTGAAATGGATTTCAACCGGTGAAAAATGGGTCAACATCTATGGTAACTATTACGAACAGATAATAGGCTCTCAGATTTCAACTAATGGATATGAGATTGTATGTTATCCCGACGAAAGAAAATGGCAAATGCCCAAAGAGTTTCCGCTGACAGGAACAAGCTTGACAGCTTGCTATTCTTTAGACATGGCTTATGCGCCCCAATTGGTAATGTTGGGAGGACGCACCCCTGAAGGTGAACTTATTTCAGGGGCTTGGAGTTTCGATGGTGATTCATGGGCTGAAGTTTCGACAATGAAATTGCCTGAGGGTTTAGAATACGTCACCATGGTGCCTTATTCATTGGTTGAAACACCCAATACCACGTGGTCGCCGACTGATTTTCCGGTGCTTCTTGCCATGGGAGGCAAAAATGCTGCTGGAAAGATCAATGAAACAGTGTATTATTCCCGGGACTGGGGAATGACTTGGCGCGAGGCTCCTGAACTGATCCAGTTCCCGGAGAATTTTCCGATCACATACGGAGCTTCAGCCTTCAGGCACTCTTCTGATATGAGTGTCGGTAGCAGGAGCCTCTATTGGTCTGAAATTTCTGTCCGCCCCCTGCCTGCCAATGCCGCGTTCATGATGCCTGAATCCCGTTCAGACGTGACACTCATTGATCAGTGGCAATGTCCGTCAATATATCTCTTCGGAGGACGAGACGCTTCCGGAAAGACATTGGATCAGATGTGGCGTGGGGTGATATACTATTTTACTTTCCGCCCTATCCAATAAAGTCAGCCTTGCAATAAAAATTGACCCGATGAGAATTCGTTTAAAATCAATAGTCCTCGTTTCTCTCTTTTGTGCCTCGGCTTTATGCACCGAAGCACAGGAGAGCCTGTACAAATTTGATTTCGGCGGTTCGTTGGGTATGAGTGGCTATCTGGGCGATGCCAATACATCATCCATATTCAAGCATCCCGGCTTCACTGCTGATATTAACAGCAGATACATCCTGAATTCCCGTTGGGCTTTCAGAGCGATGCTCGGGATTCAGAGCCTCAGCGGCAATAGTGCGGATATGGAGAATGTCCTTCCCGGGAATGCCGTTTACTCATTCAAAGCCACCACAATTGATCTTGGGGTTAAAGCAGAATTCAATTTCTTCGCTTACGGAATTGGCGAGACCTATAAACGTCTGAACCGTTTTTCCCCTTATCTCACTTTAGGCTTAGGGATGTGCGCGTCGAGCTGTGAAGGCACTTATTTCGCACCGACATTCCCGATAGGTTTTGGAGTGAAATATAAACTCAAGCCACGACTGAATGTCGGAGCTGAGTTCTCCATGACTAAAGTTATCGGCGACAAGGTGGATGGAGCTATCCTCAATGATCTTACAGGCATTAAGACATCTTTTATAAAAAATACCGATTGGTACTCGAGATTCACGATAGGTATCACATACGAATTTGGTGAACGTTGCGAGACCTGTCACTATGTAGATTAATGAACAATGTTATGAATAAAGATTCACAAAATATCGGATTGAAACCTATGCCCGAACATGTGGCGATAATTATGGATGGAAACGGCAGATGGGCCAAATCCAAGGGCATGGAAAGGACTGCCGGACATATAGAAGGAGTAAAGACAGTGAGAAGAATTACAGAGGAGGCCTCAAGGCTGGGAATCAAATACCTCACGCTCTATGCTTTTTCCACCGAGAATTGGAATCGTCCAAAATACGAGGTAGATGCCATTATGGGACTGATCATATCAACCTTGGAAAAAGAGACCCCTGATCTGATAAAGAACAATGTGAAACTCGAGGTGATAGGAGATATAGAACGTATGCAGCCGGAGGCCCGCGAACGTCTCAACAGCTGCATAGAGGCCACATCACATGGCACAGGCCTAACTCTTGTGATAGCTTTCAGCTATTCGTCTCGATGGGAAATAACAAGGGCATGCCGCAATATCGCCCGGCAGGCGCTTGAAGGCACACTTAACGTGGAAGATATAGATGCCGACACAGTGAGTGCCAATCTTGTGACCAATCGATATCCTGATCCAGATTTGCTTATCCGCACAGGTGGTGATTTCAGGATCAGCAATTTCCTTCTTTGGCAAATTGCGTATGCGGAAATTTATGTCACCGATGTTTTCTGGCCCGAATTCACAAAAAAAGAATTTGAGTCCGCTGTCAATAATTATCGTGGAAGAGAGCGTAGATTCGGTCTCACCAGCGAACAAGTCAACCAAGATAAGTAACGATCCACTATTGCAATAAAATGCGTTCAACATTTCTTTCTGCTTTATTCTCACTGATGGTTTTTTCGTTGCCTGTTGATCTCAGAGCCCAAGAGACAATAGTTAACGACACAATCTATAATCCTAACGTCATATTTACCTCAATGCCTAACACTTACGAACTTGCCGGCATTGAGATCACTGGCGCGCCAAACTACGATGATGCCAATATCATCGGTCTCTCAGGATTGCGTGTAGGAGAACGGGTTGAAATTCCCGGAACTGATTTAAGCAACGCTGTCAAACGCCTGATGCATCAAGGACTGTTCTCTCAGGTGCAGGTCAAAATCAAGAAAATCCATGGATCAAAGGCTTGGATCGAACTTGCACTGCGTACACAGCCCCGCATATCAGATGTGAATTACATCGGTATGAAGAAAGGCGAGCGCGATGATATCAGCGAACGTCTTCACCTTATGAAAGGCAATCAGATTACCCAGAACGGAGTGGACCGTGCCACTGCCATCGTAAAGAAATACTATAGTGACAAAGGGTTTGGCAATGCCGATGTGAAGGTGGAATTGCGTGATGACCTTTCAAAACCTAATGAGGTGTTCGTCGATATCAAAGTCGACCGTCATGACAAGGTGAAGGTACACAAAATTTACATCAACGGCAACGATGTACTGACTGATCGCACCCTCAAGAGAGCGATGAAAAAGACAAATGAGAATGGCGACATCCTCAATCTCTTCCGCCAGAAGAAATTTGTGCAGAACGACTATCACGATGATCTTAACCGTATCATAGAAAAATACAATGAGAACGGTTATCGCGACGCTAACATTGTAGCCGACAGTGTCGTGCAGTTTGATGATAAGACTGTGGATGTATACATCACGGTCGATGAAGGGAAAAAATATTACATCAGGGATATAGAATGGGTGGGAAACACAGTATACCCCAACTATTTCCTGAACGCCATCCTTGACATGAAGCCCGGGGATGTTTACAATCAGAAACTGCTTAATAAGCGACTAAATACGGATGATGATGCATTGAGCAATCTCTATTATGATCAGGGATATCTGTTCTACAATCTTCTGCCGGTGGAAAAAGATGTGCAGAACGACTCAATCTCTCTTGAAATGCGAATTATCGAGGGGCCGCAGGCAAGAATCAACAATGTGGTGATAAATGGTAACGACCGCTTGTACGAAAAAGTCATCCGTCGTGAACTTGCTGTAAGACCCGGCGACCTATTCTCCAAAACTGACTTGCAGAGGTCGTATATGGAGATTGCCAATACCGGCCATTTCAATGCAGAAAATATGGATATCCATCCCGAACCAAATGAAGAGGATGGAACAGTGGACATTATTTTCAACCTCGAGTCAAAGGCCAACGACCAGGTCGAACTGTCGTTTGGTTGGGGACAGACAGGTCTTATCGGACGTGTATCGTTGAAATTCACCAACTTTGCAATCAAGAACCTGTTCTATCCGAGCACATACCGTGGAATTATTCCACAGGGTGAAGGACAGACATTCTCCCTGTCGTATCAGACGAATGCCCGCTATTACAATATGTTCTCATTCTCCTTCCTCGATCCATGGTTTGGAGGAAAACGTCCTAACTCCCTGTCCGTGTCGGCTTACTATAGTCGCCAGACTGGCATCAACACTTCCTACTATAGAAATAATCTGCAAAACTACTTGTATAGTGGTTTTCCTGGCTATGGCGGTTATGGTGGCTATGGTGGCTATGGCGGCTATGGCGGTGGTTACGGTGGTTACGGTTATGACTCACAGTACAGCTATGAAAATGCATTGGATCCCAATAAGGTGTTCCAGATGGTAGGTGTGAATGTAGGATTCGGAAAACGTCTCAACTGGCCGGATGATTATTTCAGATTCTCGGCAGAACTCGGTTACAACTGGTACAATCTCAAGAACTGGAATCAATACTATATGTTTGACTTCTCAAACGGATCATCCAACACATTCGTTCTTGGTCTCTCGCTTGACCGTACTTCAATTGACAACCCCACCTACACACGCAGAGGAAGTATCTTCTCCCTTAGTCTTCAAATGACTCCCCCAGCCTCACTTTTCGGAAAGAAGGACTGGGAGAAACTGTCGAAAGAAGGTACGGAAGAATCAAAGGAGGAACTCTACAGGTGGATTGAGTATTGGAAACTGCGTTTCCGTTCGCGCACCTACACTCCGCTCGCCAATGCCGACGGCACCTGGACACCTGTATTGATGACACGTGCTGATTTCGGATTGCTCGGTAGCTACAACAAATGGCTCAAGTCACCGTTCGAGACATTCTATGTCGGTGGCGACGGTATGTCTGGAAGCTATTCGTATGCGTCTGAGACAATTGCTCTGAGAGGATACGACAACGGTTCACTCGGATACCAAAGATACGCATATACCCGCTTTGGTATGGAGCTACATTTCCCGCTTATGCTTCAAGGCTCGACCAACATTTATGCCCTCTCATTTATCGAAGGAGGTAATGCATGGGATAATGTAAAGGATTTCAACCCATTCCAGCTTAAACGAAGTGCCGGTTTCGGTGTTAGAATCCAGCTGCCTATGGTTGGCCTGATGGGTATCGACTGGGGCTATGGTTTCGACCGGGATATCTATGGCAACCGTGGCGGCAGCCATTTCCACTTTATCCTGGGACAGGAATTTTAAAAGTATGAGAGCCGGATGTCAAATAATACATATTTGACATCCGGTTTAAACTTTATGAATCAATGTTTGTCATATAGATTAGAAAAACTTAATTTGAATTACACTTACATGAAAAAAATTGCAGTCGCATTAGTATTGATCCTTGCTGCAGCAGGTTCGGCAATCGCTCAGAAATTTGCCTTGGTCGACATGGAGTATATACTCAAGAACATACCCCAATACGAAATGGCAAATGAGCAACTCGAGCAGCTCTCCAACCGTTGGCAGAAAGAAGTGGAGGCCATTGGCCAACAGTCACAGACACTCTACCAGAATTTCCTGGCCGATAAAGTGTTCCTCACAGACGAACAAGTAAAAAAACGCGAAGAGGAGATCGTAGCGAAAGAAAAGGAAGCCACTGATCTGCGCTACAAGTATTTCGGACCGGAAGGCGAGCTTTATAAGAAGCGTCAGTCGCTGTTGAAGCCTATTCAGGACGATGTTTATAATGCTATAAAAAAGGTTGCAGACGAACGTGGCTATCAGGCTATTTTCGATAGGGCTTCGTCATCCGACATAGTATATGCATCACCAAAGATAGATATTAGCAACGAAGTGCTTGCAAAATTAGGCTATTAAGAAATAAATTATTAACTTTGCAAAAAATTTCATTAACCACAAAAAATAATCATGATCAAGAAATTAATCCTATTGCTCTTGATTGCTCTTCCGGTCAGCGTTTTTGCACAGAAGTTCGGCGTTGTCGATGAACAGGCAATCATCTCCAGTCTACCTGATGTCAAGGATGTTGAGGCTAAGCTTGCCGAAGCATCGAAAACATACGAGAATGAGCTTCAGAAACTCACTGAAGAGTTCAACAAGAAAATGACAGAATTCCAGGCTCTGCAGAAAGACACCACCACTCCCGAATCAATAAAGGAGCGCCGTATGCAGGAGCTTCAGGAACTCGACCAGAAGATGCAGCAGTTCCAGAACACTGCCATGGAGGATCTTAGGCGTCAGCAGCAGCAATTAATGGCTCCTATACAGCAGAAAGTTATTGATGCCATCAAGGCCGTTGGACAGGAAGGTGGCTATACCTTAATTTTCCCAATGGGAGTGCCCTACTATCAGGGAACCGGTGTAGAGGACGCCACAAATGCAGTAAAAGCAAAGCTTGGCATTCAATAATCGGCAATGTATAACGCTTGCAAAAAAGGTTCCGACCCATGTCGGAACCTTTTTATTTGCAAAATAGCAGATGTATTTGTAATTTTGCATAAACATTATCATGACAGAATCATCAGCAACACTTTACTTAATACCGGTTCCGATGGGTGACACAAAACCTATCGACGTACTTCCGCATGGGAATATCGAAATTCTTCGTCGTATAAGATATTTTATTGTAGAAAACATTCGTTCGGCGAGAAGATTTTTAAAAGCCTGCGACAAGACAATAAACATTGACGAGTTATCGTTGGTTGAACTTAATGAGCATACATCGCCAAACGACGTGGAAGCTATGCTCGAACCAATGCGTCACGGACATGACATAGGAGTCATAAGCGAAGCCGGATGCCCGGCCATAGCCGATCCTGGTGCTGACGCTGTGGCGATTGCTCAAGTCAAAGGATATAAAGTAGTTCCTCTCGTTGGGCCGTCGAGCATCATGCTGTCGTTAATGGGGAGCGGATTCAACGGTCAGTCATTTGCTTTTAACGGCTATCTGCCCATTGAAAATGGAGCGCGTTTAGCTAAGGTCAGGGAAATGGAGCGAAGAATCAAACGTGAGCGTCAGACTCAGATTTTCATAGAGACTCCCTACCGAAACAACAAACTCATACAATGGCTGTGCAGCAATTTCGGTGAAGACATGAAACTATGTGTTGCCTCAGATATTACCGGCCCACGGGAATCCATCATCACTCTTCCACTTAAGGAATGGAAAATCCGACATTATAATTACGATAAAATCCCGACAATTTTTTTACTTTACATTTGAAAATGGCTTACAACAAAAGACGATTTCGGAAACTTGAGGATTTGCCGGGACTTTGGGATATCCCACCAGAAAGTGCTTCATCGGAGGATAATATTGCCGACGTAATCAATTCATTTCGAAAAAAGCAGTCTACCCCTAAAAAAACCTTAAAAGAGTCCGATTTGGACAGACACTTGCTTGAGAACACTCCACGGAGGAATGAACTGGAATTTATCTCCTTTGGTAGCGGAAGTAGTGGCAACTGCTCATATATCGGAATCAGAGGAATGGGCGGAGTGCTGATTGATGCTGGCGTAGACTGTAACAAGGTGATAGCCGAACTCGAACGCAATTACATACCTCTGGAAAAAATTGCAGGCATAATAATCACTCACGACCATAGCGACCATGTACGATATGCCTATGCCCTGCTAAGGAAAATCACTTCCATGAAGATATTCTGCACCCCACGCACTCTAACAGGCATATTGAGAAGACACAATATCTCAAGCAGGATAAAGGACTATCACAAGCAAATCTTCAAGGAATTTGAATTTGAAGCCGGACCATTGACGATCACACCCTTTGAAGTGAGTCATGACGGAAGTGACAACGTTGGTTTCAGCATCAGGGCCGGAGAAAAGAACTTTGTTGTGGCCACAGATACAGGAAAGATCACCGAACGTGCGGATTTCTATATCCGTAAGGCAAACTTTCTGATGATTGAGGCGGATTATGACGAAGCCATGCTTGCAAGAAGCTCCTATCCAAACTATCTCAAGGAGAGGATAAGACGTGACAACGGACACATGAGTAACATTGACACCGCAAGGTACCTTGGGATGGCATGGGACGATATTCTCACCGACATATACCTCTGCCACTTGAGCGACAACAATAATACTCCTCAGTTGGCTCTGGATACAGTACGAGACAGCTTATTGGCACGCGGAACGACCGTCGGCGACGGCTCTGGGTCGAGCGAAGCGCTGAAGGCTAAAGTGCAATTGTCTGCTTTACCGCGTGACACATCTTCCCCACATTATATTCTCAGACTATAGGATTTCAAGATTTTTTTCATATTTTCCCGATAAATTCGTAACTTTGTAATCCATTATTTTCAAAGAAGATGTCAGAAGCCAACAATATAGAAATTCATAGGAAGCCAACGGTGCTTGATGCCGAAGATATAGTCGCCATGGTTCCGAAGCTAAAAGGTCACGAACGCATGGTGGAAAAGGCTATACACTGGCTGCAGGTGGACAAGGTGAACGATGTGCACGCCAAATATTGTCATACGCCGGGACCGGAATTTGTGAAAAACCTACTTAAGGATTTCCGAATCGACTTGCGCATAGACAACGAGCAGGTACTCGACCATCTTCCAGAGGGAGCTTTTATCACAGTGAGCAACCATCCATTTGGAGCACTCGACGGTATTTCACTAATTCACATGATAGCTTCGCGTCGTCCTGAATACAAAGTTATGGTGAACATGGTGCTCAATTACATTTGGGCCATGCAGCCAAATTTCATAGCCGTGGATGCTTTGGCAAGCGATGATCCAGCAAAAAAAGCAGTCAGCATGGCAGGATTGAAACAAGCCATGGAGCAAGTGAGGTCTGGTAAGCCTTTGGGATTCTTTCCTGCCGGAGCAGTATCCAAACTCAATGGGAAGCTGCAGATTGAAGACCGGCAATGGCAGCCAACGATTATAAGGCTCATCAAGCAGCTCAAGGTTCCCGTGATTCCGATATTCTTCCATGGCAGCAACAGCACGTGGTTCAATATTCTCGGTGTGATATCATGGCAATTGCGTACATTGAGGCTTCCAGCCGAAGTGTTCAGGAAATGCGGCACTACCTTGCATGTAAGTGTAGGAGATCCTATAAGTGTAGATGAGCAAATCTCCCATAGCTCGAGTGTGGAGGAACTGGGAAATTTTCTCAAGGCCAAGACATACGAACTTAAGAAATACAGATGAATACTCTAATACCTACAACCGACATATCACCGGAAGTACTTCAGGCTAAACAACGGTTGGGAATCGTTGGAAACACTCCTTCGCTTCTCGAAGCGGTGCAACGTGCCATCAAGGTAGCTCCTATAGATCTTTCCGTTCTGGTCACTGGAGAAAGTGGCACCGGAAAAGAATTTTTTCCACAAATAATACATCATTTCAGCGCCAGAAAGCACTCCAAGTATATTGCAGTGAACTGTGGTGCCATACCCGAGGGCACCATTGATTCGGAATTGTTTGGGCATGAAAAGGGATCCTTTACAGGTGCCGTGGCCTCACGAAAAGGATATTTTGAGGAAGCTGACGGAGGAACGATTTTCCTTGACGAGGTTGCAGAGCTGCCTTTGACCACTCAAGCCCGTCTTTTGAGAGTACTCGAAACAGGAGAATTCCTTAAAGTTGGATCATCTGTAGTACAAAAGACCAATATACGCATTGTTGCAGCCACGAATGTAGATATGGCGCAGGCTGTGGCACAAGGCAAATTTAGAGAAGACCTGTTTTATAGGCTCTCCACCGTTCAGATCAATATTCCTCCGCTCCGCGACCGTGGAAGTGACATAATACTTCTTGCAAAAAAATTCGCTGCTGATTTTTCCGAGCGTTACAGAACTCCAAAAATCACTTTTGCCGACGACTCGCGCCATCTGTTGCTCAGCTACGGATGGCCGGGCAACGTCAGGCAATTAAAAAATGTTGTAGAACAAATATCGCTCTTCGAAGCCGGAAACGAGATCACCTATTCGATTCTTAACCATTATCTTCCTAAAGAGACGACGTCTTTTCCCGATTCTCCCCTGATGCAGCCGGCGGTAAGGGTCAATACATACGAACGGGAGCGCGAAATGCTTTTCAACCTCATTTTCCGTCTGCAAAATGAACTTTCGGATATCAGGAAGGAACTTGAGCAGATGAAAAAAAACGATTTGGGTACATCGACATTCAAAATTGAGAATCATATCCCGTCAGCCATGAGCTCCGCACTGACAACTCCATCGCATCACAGTTCCAACATCATCGACATTGATGCAGTGGATGACACTCCGGCTCATCAATCCCCTACCTCCCCTGACACACTGGAGGAGACAGAAAAGGAGACCATAAGAAAATCTCTTCTTCGCAACGATGGCAGACGTAAGATTACAGCTCAGGAACTTAATATTTCGGAGCGCACGTTGTATAGAAAAATCAAGGAATACGGTCTTGAATAATCATTATTGACCATTATCTGCCCGTAAGCAACGCAGTGATAAGATAAGACACCTATGAAAAGTCAGTCAAATATATATCGAGCAATTGCGCTGACAGCGATAATAATCTATAACGCTGTTCTGCAATCCTGTACCATCAGCTATAAACTCAATGGAGCAGCCATAGATTATAATGTATATAAGACAATCCATATTTCTGAATTTCCTATCCGCGCGGCTCTTGTCTATCCTCCGCTCCAACAAGTTTTTGAAAACGGGCTTATGGACTACATCACACGCAATACGCGCCTCACTGAAGTAGACTCTGCAGCTGATATTGAACTTGAGGGCGAAATCACCGGCTATAATCTTACTCCACAGGCCGTCACTGAGGACGCTTACGCATCAAAGACCCGTCTGACCATAACCGTCAGAGTAAAATACATCGACAACAAAGCAGATGGGAATGACATTGACCAGACTTTCAGTGCCTACCGAGATTTTGATGCGTCGGAAATGCTCACGGATGTTCAGGACGAACTGTGCCAACAGATATCCAACGAACTTATTGACCTTATATTTAACGCCACTCTTGGAAACTGGTAGACCTATGACCGAAAATGCCAATATCCTTAACAATCTTCTTCTTAACCCCTACTCCACTGTGAATAAACAGTGGGTATCGGACATACTGAAATCTCATCCATGCTTCTATCTTCCTGCAGCACTCCTGCTGAAACGCAGTCAGGATAACCTGGATAAGAATTCGCTTCAGCGTATGCGTAGCGTAGTGATGATGAATTGTGCCGACCGCACAGCAATCATCGACTTTGTGGATCCTCACAAAGCAGGATGGGATGCTTTTTATCCTAAAGAAGAGGATAAAAAGGGGCGTACCGACCAGACCATCGATGATTTTATCCAACAATTTGGACAGAACTCCACCCCTGAGGAAGACGCCTTGTTGGAACGACTTATCTTTAACCCCGCGCCTGCCGACTATTTCTCAGGTACGGACGAACCGATCGATCCTTCGGCTCCACTTTCTCTTCCGCCGGAACTCAGGAGAGATAATCCGGCGAAAAATAAGATTAATATTGATAAGCATTCGGTCAATGAAAATCCGGAAAATAATGAAATCTCACATCACCAGGATCCTGTTGTATCGACAGACGTACCCCATGCCGCAGAAGCACCGCATGAACCACAAATACCTGCCGAGAACAATGAATCCGGAAGCGAAGAATCACCTTTGACCTTGAGTTTAGTTAAAATTTTCATAAAACGCCGTAATTATGAGCGTGCTCTTGATATTATTACGCGATTAAGTTTGAATTATCCAGAAAAAAGTGTTTACTTTGCAGACCAAAAAAGATTTCTGAAAAAATTAATAATAAACCAACAATATTTGAACAGTAAAAAATAAAAATAAACTATCATAATATGCTTCACGTAATCATTATTATCCTTACTTTAATCGTTGCCGTGCTCCTCATAGGAATTGTGCTAATCCAAAAATCCAAGGGAGGCGGTCTTTCATCTCAATTCGGTGGTGCCGGTTCAGTGATGGGCGTACGCCAGACCAATGATTTTCTTGAAAAAGGCACATGGTGGCTTGCCGGCATCATAGTCGTGCTTTCTATTGCCTCGGCTTATACAATGCCTAAGATGACCACAGGTTCAGCTATCCGTTCGCAACAGACTCAGACCGTTCCTGCTGCCGCAGGCTCCAACCAATTTGCCACTCCTGCTCCAGCAGTTCCTGCTTCAGAGACTCCCGTAGAAACTCCCGCTCCCGTAGAGACTCCGGCACAAGATTAAAAAATGAACTGAATAATACATTTTATACAGTTGATACAAAATCATAAGGTCGTTAAAGTCTGCAAGGGCTTTAAGGACCTTAATTATTGATATGGACCGTAAAGAATTTGAGATAATGGCCCCGGTCGGGAGCTACGAATCGTTGTATGCCGCCATTGATGCTGGTGCTGATGCCGTGTATTTCGGTGTGCAGGGATTAAATATGAGATCTAAATCGAGTGCCAATTTCACGCTCGATGATTTGCGGGATATTGCACGTGTTTGCCGTGAGGCAGGGATCCGTACATATCTCACCGTCAACACTGTGTTGTATGATAATGATATAGAAATGTGCCACAAGATAATAGACGCTGCAAAAGAAAGCGGAATCAGCGCTATTATCGCAAGCGATATTGCAGCTATTCTGTACGCTCGAAGCATTGATGTGGAAGTCCATATTTCCACCCAGTGCAATATCACCAACATAGAGGCCGTGAAATTCTATTCACAGTGGGCGGATGTGGTGGTTCTTGCACGGGAATTGAATCTCGAACAGGTGAAAGCCATCCACGATGCGATTGTGAATCAGAATATCACAGGGCCGTCAGGAAAACGTGTAAAAATCGAGATGTTCTGCCATGGCGCACTATGCATGGCAGTTTCGGGAAAGTGCTATCTAAGCCTTCACCAAATGAATTCCAGTGCGAATCGCGGTGCATGCACCCAGATATGCCGTCGCGGTTATACGGTCACCGACAATGAGACGGGCGAACAGCTTGCTATTGAGAATCAGTACATCATGTCGCCTAAGGATTTGAAGACAATCCATTTTCTAAACAAGATGATAGATGCCGGTGTGAGTGTATTCAAAATCGAGGGACGTGCAAGAAGTGCTGAGTATGTCAGCATAGCCGTCACAGCCTACTCTCAAGCCTTGGAATCGATTATCGACGGCACGTACGGTGAAGAAAAAATTGCCCGATGGGATAATGAGCTTGGACAAATTTTCAACCGTGGATTCTGGGATGGGTATTATTTGGGACAGCGACTTGGCGAATGGTCATCAAAATACGGATCTTCAGCATCAAGGGTAAAGCACTATATTGCAAAAGGGGTGAAAACCTTCGCGAAACTCGGGGTGGCGGAATTCTTGATGGAGAGTGGCGAGTTATCGGTAGGAGACGAGGTAGTGATTATGGGGCCAACCACGGGTGCCGTAATTTTGAAAATCGACGAGATCCAGGTTAACTGCCATCCTGTGCAGACAACAAAAAAAGGCGAAAGTTTCTCTATTAAGGTACCGTCGAAGATACGTCCGAGTGACAGAATGTACAAGTGGGAGCGCACAGATTCTAACAACAAATAACATCAAACGAAAATGAGAGGCTTCTTTAAATGGTGCAGAAGATATATATCGGTGATGAGTCTGATAGTTGTCGGCTTTGTTGCATATACTATGTTCATACAAGACAATTCACTTATTAGATACATGCATTATTCCAACAGTATCGACAGTCTGCGCACCGAGATCAAGAATTACACCGATACCATGAATCTCTATCATGATCTTAATTCACGACTTTCCACCGATCCAGATATCATGGAGAGAGTGGTAAGGGAACAATATAACATGAAGCATGAGGACGAGGACGTCTTCGTATTCGAGTAATTTAAATTGGCATGAAACAGAACGTTATACTGGGATGCATCACTGCCGGCATGCTCCTGATAGCTGTCGGAATCATGATTCCGATTTTTACGGGATCAATCCAATCAGATGTTTTTAGATATGTATATGCTTCGGGAGCGGTTATCTTACTTGCCGGGCGTGTTATAACTCGATATGAAGGAAAAAACATAAGGCTGAAACGCCTCTACAGATTAGAGACGTGGAGTGCGGTGTTCTTCTGTGTGGCTGCTTTTTTTCTGTTTTATGATAAATCATTATTTCGGGATCCTTTAGCCTTTACATTAGCCGGGGGATTAATACAGACATATACCTCCATCATGATTACACGCTATACCAATAAACAATAAGTTTTTTTGAACATAGAAACTGTTCAGAAATCGATTATTACATAACATATTGGATATCAATATTGGAACTCGACCCATCGCTTCAGCCCGGCGGACGGTAGTCCCGCTTTCATTGTTATCGACAGGCGAACACGGAAATTCGCGTCCCTACAAATCAATCCTTTTCATATTTTTGGATAGCAGAATGTTTAGTTTACACAAATATTTTATTATTTTTTGTTAAAGAATAGTCCATATTACGTAAAAAACAATTACATTTGCATAACATTTTTCAGGGAATAAAAAATTTATATCAATTTAATCAAAAAATAAGGCACTTTCAACTGACAGAATTACACAAAATCACTATCTTCAGACATACCGGTTAAATGTAATGCCGTGAGGTTTTACCATTAATCGAATTTTCCTAAGTTATAAAACTTCATAATTGTAGCATCTTCTCCATTTATCAAATTTATTATGGATAACTTGAACAATCCAACACCAGAAAAGAAGCCAAAACGTCCGCGTATCAGTGCGAGCCAAAACATAATGAATGACAGGCCCCGTGGTTATAACAGCGGATTGTCGGAAGCTGACAGGAATTCGGAAAACACACCCGTAAGTTCTAATGACGGCAATGCGACCCCAGGCTCGTACCAGCGTCGTCAGTTTAATACAAACGGCTATCAGCGCTCTGGATACCAGCAGCGTGGATATAATAATCGTCCCGGTAACTATCAGCAGCGTCCAAATCCTTATTACAACCGCGATAACAGCAATTTAGAGAACTCAAATGGAGCCTCCGCAGATGGAGATGAAGGATCGACAAAATACTCCGGAGGATATCAGCACCGAGGGTATAACAATCGCCAGCAGGGAGGATACAATAACAACTACCGTACTGGAGGATACAACAACCGTCAGAGCGGTTATAACAGTTCCCGTCAGGGGGGGTATCAACAACGTGAAGGTGGATACCGCCAGCAAAATGACAACCAGGGATATCGCCAGGGCAATTATAACAGTGGCCGACAAGGAGGATACAATAATCGCCAGGAAGGATATGAAGGCACTCGTCAAGATGGTGGTTATGGCAACAACCGCCAGGAGAACGGACATCACAACCTTCGCCAGGGAGGATACAGCAATAGCCGCCAGGGAGGTTATGGCAACAACCGTCAGGGAGGCTACAACAACAGGAATAACAATCGCTTTAACAACAATCGCGGTCAAGGTGGATTCAACCGTCAAGGTGGTTTTCCGGGCAAAGGAAAAAGTTTCACACCTCGTCCGAAGGCTGTGGAATATGAATTGGAGATTCCGGATCCAAACGAATCAATCCGTCTGAACAAGTACATGGCCAACGCCGGTATATGTTCGAGAAGGGAGGCTGATGAATTCATACAGCAAGGTCTGGTAAAAGTCAATGGAAATGTAGTGACTGAACTGGGCACGAAAATCAAACATAGCGATGTGGTGGAATACGATGAGAAGGTTGTTGCTCTTGAGCGTAAATGCTATATTCTTCTGAACAAACCTAAGGACTGTGTGACAACAAGCGACGACCCCAACGGACGCACTACCGTAATGGATCTCGTGAAGGGTGCCTGCACAGAACGAATCTATCCGGTGGGACGCCTTGACCGCAATACCACGGGTGTGCTCCTACTTACCAACGATGGTGATCTTGCCTCAAAACTCACCCACCCCAAGTATGTGAAGAAAAAAATCTATCACGTTTGGACCGACCACGATATCACAGAGGAGGATATGCAGCGCATAGCCGACGGTATCGAACTTGACGACGGCGAAATTCATGCCGACGCAATCAGCTATGCAAATGAAACCGACCGCAATCAGGCAGGTATCGAGATCCATTCCGGACGTAACCGTATCGTGCGTCGAATATTTGAATCTCTTGGTTATCACGTGACGAAACTCGACCGCGTGTATTTCGCCGGACTGACAAAAAAGAATCTCCCCAGAGGTCGCTGGCGTTATCTCACACAAGAGGAGGTGAACTATCTTAAGATGGGCTCTTTTGAATAAACGTACCATTATGCAACATATAAAAATCAAAGACATATTCAACCCCGCTCTTGTAGGAAAAGAAGTGGAGGTAAAAGGATGGGTGCGCACGAGGCGCGGTAACAAACATGTGCAGTTCGTTGCTCTCAACGACGGTTCCACCATCCGCAATCTGCAGATCGTATTTGATCTTGACAAATTTTCAGACGAGCAGCTAAAGCCTATCACCACAGGCTCATCACTAAAAGTGACAGGGACATTGGTGGAATCAATGGGGAAAGGGCAGTCTTTTGAGGTCCAGGCTGCAGAATTCGAGCTTTTCGGAACTTCAGACCCGGAAACATATCCCTTGCAGAAGAAAGGACACACTCTTGAGTTTCTCAGGGAGAAAGCCCATCTACGTCCCCGCACTAATACGTTCGGTGCGGTTCTCCGTATACGTTCCACCCTTGCCTTCGCCATCCACAGATTTTTCCAGGAAAAAGGATTCGTTTATCTGAATACACCTCTTATCACCGCAAGCGATTGTGAAGGTGCGGGCGCCATGTTTCAGGTCACTACCCTCCCTCTCGACAAACTTCCAAGAGACGAGGAAGGCAAAATAGACTATTCCAAGGATTTCTTTGGCAAACCTACCGCACTTACTGTGTCCGGACAGCTGGAGGGAGAACTCGGAGCTACGGCATTAGGCGATATTTACACTTTCGGACCTACATTCCGAGCTGAAAATTCCAATACTCCACGTCATTTGGCTGAATTTTGGATGGTAGAACCAGAAATGGCGTTCTACGACATCACCGACAACATGAACCTTGCCGAGGAGTTCCTGAAATACTGCATCAAATATGCCTTGGAGCATAACCGGGAGGATATCGAATTCCTTGCCGAACATTATGACAATTCCCTGATCTCAACCCTCGAATTCGTCCTCAACAACGAATTTGTACGTCTCACGTATTCCGAAGGTATAGAGATTCTTGAAAAGTCTGGTAAAAAATTCGACTTTCCGGTATATTGGGGAGCCGATCTCTCAAGTGAGCACGAACGCTACCTCGTTGAGGAATATTTCAAAAAACCTGTGATTCTCACGGACTATCCGAAGGAAATCAAAGCATTCTACATGAAGCAGAATGAAGACGGAAAGACAGTGAGGGCCATGGATGTCCTTTTCCCGAGAATCGGGGAAATTATCGGTGGCTCAGAGCGAGAGGCCGATTTATCCAAACTCGAGACTCGCATCAAGGAGTTGGGCATTCCAATGAAGGATATGTGGTGGTATCTCGATACACGCCGTTACGGTACTGTGCCTCATAGCGGATTCGGCCTTGGATTCGAGCGTATATGTATGTTTGTCACTGGCATGACCAATATCCGTGATGTCATTCCTTTCCCACGCACACCCAACAATGCGGAATTCTGATTGATGTCTTAATGAAATTGGACGGAATATGTCTTTTTTAAGGCATATTCCGTTTTTATTCGAGAATTATTTCTAATTCGTGATTTTTTTGTGAAATCTATAATATGAAAGGACATAAGCTATTTGCGATTGCTTTAATCAGCTCTTTATTCATCTCAAGCTGTACATCTAATAATAATAGGAGTGACAAAAACGATCAGCTGACAGAGGAACCGGGATTGAAGGACGTATTCAAAGATAATTTCATGATTGGAAGCGCCATCAACCAATATCAAGTGGAAGGATCTGACACTTCTGCCATGAATTTGGTGAAGAAGCATTTCAATACAGTGGTCGCAGAAAATGTCATGAAATCAGAAATTATCAATCCACAGAAAAATGTGTATGACTGGAAACTTGCCGACGAGTTTGTAGATTGGGGCACCGAGAATGACATGTTCGTGGTGGGACACTGCCTGATATGGCATTCTCAACTGGCAAAATGGTTTCCTTACGACGACGAAGGCAACCTTGTCAGCGCAGACACCATGCGTCAACGCATGCATGATTACATCACGACTGTGGTATCACGCTACAAAGGAAAAGTGAAAGGCTGGGATGTGGTGAATGAAGCTGTACTTGAGGACGGCACTTACCGCAAATCCCCTTTCTACGAAGTGCTTGGTGAAGAATATATTCCCCTCGCATTCTTGTATGCTAATGAAGCTGATCCGGATGCGCAGCTGTATATCAATGACTTTGGAATGAACCATCCTGCGAAACGTGACAAATATGTGGAAATTGTCAATAAGCTTAAAAGACAAGGGCTGCGGGTTGATGCCATAGGAATGCAAGGTCACATGGGGATGGACTACCCGGATTTTGAAGAATTTGAAAGATCCATTGAGGCGTTTGCATCCACTGGATCAAATGTGATGATTACAGAATGGGAAATGAGTGCACTTCCCACTATCACAGAAAGTGCCGACGTAAGCGCTTCTATGGAATTGGAAAGAAAGATGAATCCGTATCCTGATGGTCTGCCATCTGAAGTTGACAGCCTTTGGAACCGGCGCATGGCTACAGTTATGGATATTCTGCTTCGACATTCCGACTCTGTTTCAAGAGTGAATTTCTGGGGTGTCACGGATGGTGACTCTTGGAAGAATAATTGGCCTATGCAAGGACGCAAAGAGTATCCGCTGCTATTTGACCGCGACTACCAAATGAAACCATTTATGAAAACATATTTGAAATAACCATTAAATGACGACGGAGACGCATGCCGGCATGAATATCCGTCGTCATTTCTATCTCTGAAATGTAGACAGCATTTTAACACTTGTTTGCAGTCAACTTAATAATTGACACATAAATATATAATAATTGTTATCAAATTGGCATAAATCCGAAAATATCCTTACATTTGCATGTTATAAAACATTATTATAGGACATCTAATGATTAAGGAAGCAATCGAAAAGGTAATGAACGAGGATCTGGCTGGCATGTGGTCTGTTCTTTCCAATGAGGAGAAAAGGATAATTATTGATAAATTTGAGATACACAATTTCAAGAAGAATCAGATAATATATGCTGAACATGAAAATCCCGAATACCTGTGGTGCCTATTGAAAGGAAAGGTAAAGATTTATAAAGATGGTATCGGCGGCCGTCAGCAGATTCTCAGGTTGATAAGGCCTGTCCAATATTTCGGCTACCGCGCCTACTTTGCCCAGGAACCATACGTGTCGAGTACATCCGCTTTCGAGCCGTCCACCCTCGGTGCTCTGCCGATGGACATAGTTTGCGACCTTATCGATAAAAACAAGGACATTGCCTGGTTCTTCATCCATGATTTGTCCAGAAATCTGGGCAATTCTGATTCAAGGATCGTAAACCTTACACAGAAACACATACGGGGGCGTCTGGCGGAGGCTCTCATCGTGCTTCTTGACAACTACGGCTATGAAGACGATAATGTAACCCTTAAGATATATATGTCGAGAGAGGACATTGCAAATCTTTCCAACATGACCACTTCCAATGCCATACGCACCCTGTCAGGTTTCGTCAACGAAAAGCTGATTGTAGTGGATGGTCGCAATATCAAGATTCTCAATGAGCAACAGCTCCGCAAAATCAGCAAATTCGGATAATAACATTTACAATATTCTATCTTCGACAATATTTAATCTTCCTTTTCACCCCACCCCACCATTATAGAAATATATGTCACTAACAGATGAAATAAACAAGCGTCGCACTTTCGCCATTATCTCCCACCCTGATGCCGGTAAGACTACTCTTACAGAGAAGCTCCTACTTTTCGGAGGTGCCATCCACATCGCTGGAGCTGTGAAATCCAACAAAATTAAGAAGACTGCCACAAGCGACTGGATGGAGATAGAAAAGCAGAGGGGAATCTCAGTAGCAACGTCTGTAATGGGATTCAATTACGGCGACTACAAAATCAACATTCTTGACACACCGGGTCACCAGGACTTTGCGGAGGACACTTACCGTACGCTTACTGCTGTTGATTCTGTCATTATTGTGGTGGATGTGGCTAAAGGTGTTGAGCAGCAGACCAGAAAACTTATGGAGGTGTGCCGCATGAGAAAAACGCCTGTCATTATTTTTGTGAACAAACTCGACCGCGAAGGACGCGATCCATTCGATATTCTTGACGAATTGGAGAGTGAGCTTAAGATTGCTGTACGCCCTCTCAGTTGGCCAATAAACATTGGAGCCAAATTTAAGGGTGTGTACAATATCTTCGAACACGGTCTCGATCTTTTCACTCCTGATAAACAAAAAGTATCAGAGCGGGTGGAAATTGACGATGTAAACGATCCTCGTATCGACGAAGCAGTAGGCGAAGTGGATGCCCGGAAACTGAGGGAAGACCTTGAGCTAATCGAAGGAGTGTATCCGGAGTTTGACGTAAATGATTATCTGGAAGGAAACCTCGCACCCGTATTCTTTGGATCGGCCCTTAATACCTTCGGTGTTAAGGAATTGCTTGACTGCTTTGTGCGTATCGCACCCACTCCTCGTCCGATAACCGCAGAAGAACGGGTGATTCACCCCGAAGAAGAATCTTTTTCCGGTTTTGTATTTAAGATTCATGCAAATATGGATCCCAACCATCGAAGCTGCATAGCATTCGTGAAAATATGCAGTGGGAAATTCGAACGCAATGCCAACTACAAACATATCCGGTCTGGAAAAATGATGCGCTTCGCTGCCCCTACCGCATTCATGGCACAGAAGAAGAATATTGTTGACGAGGCATTTCCAGGCGACATTGTAGGTATACCTGACACCGGCAATTTCAAGATCGGCGATACTCTCACGTCGGGAGAGGAAATTCATTTCAAAGGTCTTCCGAGCTTTTCTCCCGAATTATTTAAGTACATCGAGAACACCGACCCCATGAAATCAAAACAACTTGAGAAGGGTATCCAGCAGCTTATGGACGAGGGTGTGGCGCAGCTGTTCGTGAATCAATTCAATGGCAGAAAACTTATTGGCACGGTTGGACAGCTGCAGTTCGAGGTCATCCAGTACAGACTCCTGCATGAGTATGGTGCCCAGTGTCGCTGGGAGCCATTATCATTGTACAAGGCGTGCTGGATTGAGAGTGACGATCCGGAGGCACTGGCTGCATTTAAGAAGCGCAAACACCAGTTCATGGCTGTGGACAGAGACGGAAGAGATGTGTTTATGGCCGATTCGAATTATGTGCTACAGATGGCGCAATCAGATTTTCCCAAGATAAAATTCCATTTTTCGAGCGAATTTTAAAGAAATATTCTGAAAAAGTTAATGCGGATGTTGCAAATTTGCAACATCCGCATTAACTTTGTATCTGTAATCTAAATCGTCAAAAATGGATACTTCAGAAAGAATTCAAGCGCTAATAAAGGACAAAGGACTTAATCCTAAGACATTCTCTGAGATGTGCGGCTATGATAGGCCTCAGGTGATATACGACCTTCTCAAGGGAAAGACAATGAATGTCTCAGCTTCAATGTGTGAGAAGATAACCTCTACATTTCCTGATGTCAACCGTGTTTGGCTTCTCACGGGAGAAGGCGAAATGCACGGCCGTTCGGCTTCAGAAACTGAATCTATACAGAATATACATATCAAGGAAGTGCCACTGGTGCCTATATCCGCTATCGCGGGTCCTATCACGGCCTACTACGAGGAGGGAGTGGATCTCTCGCAATGCACGAAAATTATCTCACCTAATCCAAATGCCGACATCGCACTTCCTGTCACAGGCGATTCGATGGAACCAACCTTTGCCGATGGATCAATAATCTTCATAAAGAAGATTAACGAACAGGCTTTCATTCCATGGGGACACCCTATGGTGCTCGACACAGAAAATGGAGTATTCATAAAAACGGTTATGCCGGATGATGAAAATCCAACATATATATGGGCTCACAGCATCAATCCCAGATATCCCAAAATGCATATTCCTAAATATTGTATTTCAGGATATTACAGAGTACTCAACGTTACAAAATCTTTCATCACAATGTAGATTCAGGAATATGAAAAAAAACGGCCAGAGCCGTTTTTTTTATAATTTCACCAAATTTTTGTAAACCAAATCATGTCCGGAACGTTATAATTACAAAGTTTAACCAAATATACAACCAAAATTCAAGAATTATGAACACCGCACCTTTACAAGGAATTAAAGTGGTAGACTTCACAGAAGTCCAGTCAGGCCCCTCATGCACACAGATGCTTGCATGGTTAGGAGCCGAAGTAATCAAAATCGAACGTCCCGGTGTAGGCGACGCAACCCGTAACGAACTCCAGTTCGATCCTACTCTCCCGAGCTACTATTATCTCCAGCTCAACAGCGACAAGAAATCCTTGACACTTGACGCAAAGACCCCGGATGGCAAAGAGATCCTTACCAAGCTTATCAAGGAGGCAGATATTTTCGTCGAGAACCTCCACCCCGGAGCAATGGATAAGCTCGGTTTCAGCTGGGAAGTTGTCCACGCCCTCA